>JAZRHG010000066.1:0-64655 GCA_045644625.1 Faecousia sp. | reverse complement strand
CGTGGTCAGGTGCCACGGCCCGCTATTCCAGCCTCACTACCCCCGTCGAAACCAGTACACCCCCATATAGGTGACTGTAGGGCGGCAGTTGCCGCCCTGACAGGCGTGAATACATTAGAAGCGACCGTAAGGGTCGTTGAGCTTTTTCGGCTCCGGATAGGTTTCACCGTGGGTATCCACAGTGATAGAAGCAATGTTCTGTTCGACTTCGGGACGGTCCTGATAATTTGTTTTTACACCGGCAATGGCATCCACCACGTCTAAACCGGAAGTGACCTTGCCAAATGCGGCATATTGACCGTCCAGGTGGGGAGCATTCTCGTGCATAATGAAGAACTGACTGCCGGCGGAGTTGGGAGATTGGCTTCTTGCCATTGACAAAACGCCGCGTTTATGCTTCAGCTCGTTCTTGACGCCGTTGAAAATGAATTCACCCTTAATGCAATAACCGGGGCCACCCATACCGGTACCTTCGGGGCAGCCGCCCTGAATCATAAAACCGGGGATAACACGGTGGAAAATAAGACCGTCATAATAATTATGATTTGCCAAATCAATAAAGTTATACACGCTCTGGGGCGCGATGTCGGGATACAGTTCACCCTCCATAACACTGCCGTTTTCCATTGTAATCTTAAATGTAGGATTCATAGTTAGTACCTCTCTTTCATTGCGCGGTCCATCTGCCGCTTTGCATCTTTTTCGGCGGCAGCCTGCCGTTTGTCATACAGTTTTTTACCTTTGCAAAGTCCCACTTTTACTTTTACGCGACTACCCTTAAAATAAACACTTAAGGGGATGAGGGAGTAGCCGTCTTGCTTTACTTTGCCTAATAGTCGCATAATCTCCCGCCGGTGCATCAGCAGTCGACGCACACGCTTGGAGTCGGGATTGAAGCGGTTGCCTTGCTCGTAAGGGGAGATATGCATCTGATTTAAGAGCAATTCTCCATTTTTGATGCCGCACCAGGCGTCTTTCAGGTTCAGCGTACCTTGCCGAATGGATTTGACTTCTGTACCGCACAGTTCGATACCGGCTTCCATTTCTTCTTCCACAAAATACTCGTGGTAGGCTTCCCGGTTTCTCGCCATTACGCGGATATTGTCCTTTTCCAGATGTATCACCACCTTTTTCTGTGGTATTATACCACAAATCTTTCGTAATTCAAACGTTTTTTTCAGTCAAATAAATATTCTTCCAAAGCATCGACTGTTTCGAAGGTGTATTGGCACAAGGCTGACATTTGCTGACAAATTTCGCTGTGCCCGATTTTGCTCCATTTGGCAAAGCCAACGGCAACCCCCACTTTGCTTGCCATATCATAGGCAGGTTTTAAATCGTCAACCACCAGAAGCTTATCAGGTATCAACTGATACTTTTCCATTATTTGCGTAAGCGGGTAGGGGTTTGGTTTTCTTTGGTGTTCCGGATAGTCCCAACCAAAAATCTCATCCGGCTGTATTTGGAAATGGGTTTGATAATCCCGCCTGATGATTTCTTCGCTGGAGTGGGAAACCACGCACACAAGCCCTCCCAGGGCTTTCTGACGCCGGATAATGCGTTCAATGCCCGGATATGTAGCCGGAATATGCTCCCGAATATAAGCCTTCCAGCCTGCGTATTCGTCTTTTAGTTCCTGCTCTGTAAAATTATATTTTTGTCGGCACATTTCCGCAAAACCCAAGTGGAAGCAGCCGTCGATGTACTCGTCCAGGCTGATGGTCGTGCCCGGGCGAAACACATCCAGGATATAGCAGAAATAGGGATAGTTGATTGTCGTCTCTGTTTGCACAACTGTGTCGTCGTGATCCAACACTAAGCAGGGGTATTTCAGCATACACGACCTCCTTTTTCCTTTATTATATCAAACAGGGGAGCAGGAAACAACCACAAAATTCCTCTTGCATAATTCGAACAAATGTACTATAATAAAAGAAAAAAACAGGAGGATGCACGATGGAGCAGAAAATATGCCCGGTGGATGTAATCTGCGTCTGTAGTGCAGATGGAGATATCCGCCCCCTGCGGTTTCGAATGGAAACTGAAGAACATCAGCTGCTGCGAATTGATATTGAGGAGATTATCAGCTTTCGCGATGTTCAGTTTGTTGGGATAGAAGCAAGAATTTTTTTGTGCCGCGCTACGGTGGGGCAGAAGGAATGGCTGTTTGAGCTTCGCTACACGATTCGCAGCCATAATTGGTGCTTTTTAAGAAAGGTTTATTGATATGGCAGAACGGATTGTTTTTCACGTAGATGCAAATAGCGCATTTCTTTCCTGGACTGCGGCATACCGCTTAAAAGTGCTGGGAGAAACTGTGGATTTGCGGGAAATTCCGTCTGTGATTGCCGGAGACAAAGCCTCCCGTCACAGTATTATTTTAGCAAGAAGCACACCTGCCAAAAAATGCGGGATACAGACCGGTGAGCCGCTCTTTCAAGCTCTGGAAAAATGTCCAGATTTGGTAGTTGCACCTCCGGATTATGGCCTATATGTGGAAACCTCCCGGCATTTTGTGGAAGTTTTGCGAACATTCAGCCCCTTGGTGGAGCAATATTCCATTGATGAGGCCTGGGTGGATATGACCGGTACAGAACGCTTGTTCGGTGCGCCACGATTGGCTGCAGAAGCGATGCGCAAGCGGGTTTTAGAGGAACTGGGCTTTACTGTGAATATTGGTATTTCCACCAATAAGCTATTGGCAAAAATGGCAGGCGATTTTGAAAAGCCGAACAAAGTACACACCCTTTTTCCGGAAGAAATGCAGGATAAAATGTGGCCGTTGCCTGTGCGGGACTTGTTTTTGGTTGGCGCAGCAACACAGGGAAAGCTCAATAAAATGGGCATTTACACCATTGGTGAATTGGCAAAGACAGATTTACAAATTCTAAAAAAGAAATTTGGCAAACACGGAGAGACTATATGGCATTTTGCCAATGGCAGAAACGCAGACGATGTTTTGCCCAAGCCTGCAGAAAATAAAGGCTACGGCAACTCTGTGACAACGCCAAAGGATGTGGAAACCCACCAGCAAGGCTATCAGGTGCTGTTAAGCCTGTGCGAAACGGTGGCTGCCCGAATGCGCAAAGACGGCAAGTGCGGTAGCTGCGTATCCATCCATCTGCGAACCAATGAATTTAACCATTTTTCTCATCAGACAATGCTTCACGGTGCAACCAACAATACAGAGCAGCTGTTTGATGCTGCTTGCCGTATTTTTGATGAAGCATGGGATGGGGAAACACCTCTGCGCCAATTAGGTGTGCAAATGACAAGGCTTACAGATGAACCCTATTTACAGTACGATTTGTTTTCCGGTGTGTCACCGGAGCAATATGAAAGAAAGTTAAAATTGGACGAAGCGGTGGATAATCTGCGGGATAAATTTGGCGAGGAGATTATTCGTCGCGCCAAATTCACAAAAGACCCGGCGGGGCATATGGCCGGCGGTCTGGACAAGGCACGGCGCACAGGTGTGACCAAACCTGTTCCGGATGAATTTTAAAAAATAACCCCTTATGTTGGACAATCCAGCATAAGGGGTGTTTTCTTACTTACCGGCTAAGGCTCTTTCCAGCCAAACGCAGCCGAAATCCAAAGCGGTGTACAGACCGGCTTTTTCGCCCTTCTTTACAACCCGGTCACGGCTTTTGACATTGGGGTCGGTCAGCTGAAGCTGAATGGACACCCGGCTTGCGATGTCGGTATCGCCAACTTTTTTAGTCTCCAAAATCTGGAGCATAATAATGTGTGTGTCAGCCATAGAGCCGTAATAAATCAAATTATCCTTACGCATCAGGGGATGACCCTTGTACATAAGCACATTATTTTCCTCTGCCATAGTAACCTCCTAAAAAATGAATAGGAGGCTTTTGCCGCGGCAAAAGCCTCCCGGCTGGTTAGTCTTTGTCAAACAGATAGCAACGTACCAACGCCTGCAGAAGTTCATCTCTATCCAATTTACAAATCATACTACGGGCATTGTTGTAATTGGTGATATAGGTAGGATCTTCTGTAAGCAGATATCCGACAATCTGATTGATGGGGTTATAACCCTTTTCGTTCAGAGCATCGAACACACTACGGAGTATACGACGCATATTTTCTTTGTCATCGCAGGGTACTGTAAATTTAATTGTATTTTCCGTCATGAGAACGACCTCCTTACGTACATTAAGAACATTATATCCCAATTTTCACGGGGTGTAAAGCCTGAAAGTTAAATTTTCTGTAAAAAATTGAAATTATCGTAATACAATTCCAAGCTCTTTGTCCAGTGCAGCCAAAATTTTACCGGTTACCTGCTCGCAATCACTGTCGGTCAGTGTTCTGTCATCTGCGCGCAGCTCAATGGAGAATGCCAAACTCTTCTTGCCATCGGCAATTCCGGTGCCGCGGTAAATATCGAACAGCTTCACACCACGCAAAAGCTTGCCAGCGGCAGAGACAATCACATCCTCTACCTGTGCAACTGAGATGGCTTCATCGCAAATAACGGACAAGTCACGGTTGACAGAAGGATATTTGGGCAGAGGTACATAGGTGGCTTCGGGCAGCTGCAAATCTACAAGCTGTGTGAAATTGATTTCTGCACAGTAAACTTCGGTGTCCATATCGTAATTCTGGGCAACCAGGGGATGAATCTGACCCATATAACCAATATCTATGCCGTCCACGGTGATTTTTGCACAACGGCCAGGATGATAGGCGGGGTTGGTGCTATCGGCAGTAAAGCGAGCCTTGGGCATGTTCAGACCCTGCAGCACAGCCTCCAATTCACCTTTCAGGGTGAAGAAGGTTTCGTTTGCGCCATAGGTGCCAAGCAGCAAAATCTTCGGCTCCTTGGGAAGCGCCTGACCGTCGGTGGGCAGATAAATCTTTGCAAGTTCATAAAGCTTAGCTGCTTTATTGTGATAAGCATTGTTTCTGGAGAGAATATCCAGCATGGACGGCAGGGCAGTGGTGCGCATCACAGAAGTGTCTTCGCCTAAGGGGTTTTGAATCTTCAGTGTGTTTCGCAAAGGAGAATCTGCAGGCACACGAATCTTATCAAAAATTGTGGGGGAGACAAAGGAATAGGTGATAATCTCACTGTATCCCAGGGAACGGCAGACAGAACCGGTTTTGCTCTCCAGCTTCATAAGCGGCGTATAGCCACCCTCGGTGGATGTTTTTAACGCGGTAATAGGGATGTTGTTATAGCCGTAGGAGCGACCAACCTCCTCGGCAATGTCAGCCATCAGGTTCAGGTCAGGACGCCAGGAAGGTACATAAATGGTCTTACCTTCAACCGGAATCTCCAATAGGTTCAGATATTTGACCATATCTTCCTCGGAAATGTCTGTTCCCAAAAGTGCGTTGATTTTCTCAGACTCCAGAGTGAGTGTTTTGGGCTGGGGTACGAAGTTTACAATATCAATGATGCCATCCATAACATCGCCGCACTGAAGCAGCTCCACCAGCTCACAAGCGCGTTGCAGTGCAGGAACAGTCATCATCGGGTCCAGGTTTTTCTCGAATTTGCCGGAGGACTCGGTGCGCATACCCAAAGCCAATGCAGTCTGGCGGATGGATGTTCCGTTAAAGTTTGCGGATTCGAACACGACGGTTGTGGTGTCGTCCTGAATTTCAGAGTTCTCGCCACCCATAATACCGGCAAGACCGATGGGCTTGGTCTCGTCAGCAATAACCAGCATACCGGGTGTAAGGTTACGCACATTGCCGTCCAGAGTGGTCAGTGTTTCGCCTTCTTCAGCCTCACGAACAACAATCTTTCCGGAAGACACATAGCGATAATCAAAGGCGTGCATCGGCTGACCGTATTCCAGCATAACATAGTTGGTAATATCCACAATGTTGTTGATGGGGCGAATGCCGTTGGCGCGCAGGCGCTGCCGCATCCACTTGGGAGAGGGAGCGATTTTTACATTGGTAACCATACGGGAGGAGTAGCGGTTGCAAAGCTCTGTTGCAGGGACATCCACATCAAGTTTCTCGTACATAGAGCCAGCTTCGCTGCCGTTTAAAACAGGCTCGTGATGCTTCATTTCCTTACCGAAGGCCGCTGCAGATTCACGGGCCAAGCCCATAATGCAGTAGCAGTCGGGGCGGTTGTTGGTGATCTCAAAGTCCACAACCGTATCGTCATTGCCGATAAGTGTGTTGATATCGTCGCCGGGCTTGCAGTCCTCGTGAATGATCCAAATGCCATCCTCAACTGCATCCGGAATATCATTGACGGTCAAATTCAGTTCGTTGATAGAGCAGAGCATACCGTTGGAGGCGACGCCGCGAAGCTTGCCCTTTGTGATGTGGATGCCTCCGGGAAGATAAGAATTATGCAATGCAGCAGGCACTAAATCACCTTGCTGAACGTTTTGTGCGCCGGTAACAATTTGTACAGGTTCTTCCTGACCCACATCCACCTGGCAAACCCACATATGGTCGGAGTTTTCGTGGCGTACAATAGACAAAACCTTACCCACAACCACATTTTTGATTTCTGCATCCAGGCGCTCATAGGTCTCAACCTTTTGACCGAAAACAGTCAGTTTTTCCACATATTCCTTGTCAGAGATATTGGACAAATCCACAAATTCTTCATTAAGCCATTTTCTGTTTAATTTCATTGCTACATACCTCCTTTAGAATTGATTGAGGAAACGAACATCATTATCAAAAATCAGTCGCAGGTCATTGATGCGCATACGGCCCATAGCCATACGCTCCAGACCCATACCAAAGGCAAAACCGGAGTACTTCTCAGGGTCAATACCACAGCCTCTGAGGACTTCAGGGTGAACCATACCGGCACCCAAAAGCTCAATCCATCCCTCGCCGTGGCAAGTAGAACACACCTGACCGTTTACCTCGCCGGTGCCGTGGCACTTATGGCATTGCATATCCATCTCGCAGCTGGGCTCAGTGAAGGGGAAATGGTGGGGGCGGAAGCGCATTTGCGCATCCTGACCGTAGATGCGACGCATAACCGTAATCAGCGCGCCCTTCAAATCACCCATGGTGATATTCTCATCCACCACCAGACCTTCGATCTGGTGGAACATAGGGGAGTGGGTTGCATCCGCCTCGTCCTTACGATACACACGCCCGGGCGCCAAAATGCAGATAGGGGGCTTGGCGTTTTCCATCACGCGAATCTGCATAGGACTTGTCTGGGTGCGCAGCAGCACGGCATCGTCATCGGTAAAGTAGAATGTGTCGGAACGGTCACGGGAAGGATGGCCTTCTTCAATATTCAAGCGGGTAAAGTTGTAGTCAGCCAGTTCAACCTCAGGGCCGTCTACAATTTGGTAACCCATACCCACAAAGATGTCCTTAATCTCCTGCAGAACCTTATTCATAGGATGCTCATGACCCATTGCAACAGCCTCACCGGGAATGGTGACGTCAATGGTTTCTGCAGCAAGCTTTGCATCTAAGGCTGCGGCGTGAACGGCAGTCTTTCTTTCCTCCAGCATTTGTTCAATTTCTGCACGGACAGAGTTTGCAATTTGACCCATAACGGGACGTTCTTCAGGGGATAACTTACCCATTAACTTTAAAACTGCGGTCAATTCGCCTTTCTTACCCAGGTAGCGAACGCGCAATTCTTCCAATTCTGCGGGAGAATTGGCAGCTTGCAAAGCCGCAGTTGCTTGAGACTTAATCAGTTCCAATTGTTGCTTCATTTTTCTTGCTCCTTCTAAAAAAATATGCCCTCATCCCAAAATCGGGACGAAGGACATTCCTCCGCGGTACCACCCGCAGTTCACCATTTGGTGCAGCTTAAATGATATGTAACGAATATCAAACGGCACGTCCTACTGAAAGTTCAAACGGCAGCTCCCGGGAGAAAGCCAAAATACCCAACGTAAGCGGATCACAGCACCCCGCTCTCTCTGAAACGAAAATGAATATTTGACAGCCCATTCATAGCCTTTGCATATTATCGATATGGTAGCATACTCTCCATAAAAATGCAAGTAAAAAATGCCATTTTTCCGCATTGACTAGGTTTTTTAACTATGTTATGATGAAGAAAATTTGTTTTACGGAGATATTATGAAAATACAACTTTTAAATCAAAAGAAAGTTCACGCAATACTACCGGACCGCGATGTCAATGCGCACAAGGGATGCTTTGGGAAAATTCTGCTTTTGTGTGGCAGTCGCGGTTACACGGGTGCAGCAGCTTTGGCGGCTATGGGCGCCTTGCGATGCGGTGCAGGGCTTGTATATTTGTGTGTTCCTGAGAGCATTTATGAGATTGAGGCTTCCAAACTGCTGGAGCCGATTGTCTTGCCGATGCCGGATAACGAAGGCATGTTTTCTGCAGCTGCGATTGAACAGATTGAGAAGTTTCTACCCAATATGGACGCAGTGTTAATCGGCCCCGGAATGGGCGTGTCGGAAGATACCCTTCAGCTAACTTCTTGGGTACTACAAAACGCAAAGGTGCCGGTTGTTGTGGATGCCGATGGCATAAATGTCTTGTCCAAGCATATGAATATACTGCGTGGTAGGACCTATCCGACAATTTTAACACCCCATACCGGCGAATTTGCTCGCCTTGGCGGTTCAGACTGTGCCGACAGAATTTATGAAACGATTCGTATTGCCAAAGACATAGGTGCCATTGTGGTGCACAAAGGACACAGAACCGTTATCACAGACGGCAATACTGTGTACCGTAACACAACAGGCAATCCGGGGATGGCTGTTGGCGGCAGTGGGGATGTGCTTTCCGGAATGATAACGGCGCTGATAGGGCAGAAAATTACGCCTATGGAAGCTGCTGCCTGCGGTGTTTGGCTGCACGGAGCAGCCGGGGATATTTGCGCCAGGAAAATCGGTCAGTACGGAATGCTTCCCAGCGATATGCTGCAGGTTCTACCGCGACTATTGAAATAAGGCAGTGGTATTATTGAGACGCATTTTAGGGATATGTTTCGTATTGTTTATTCTGAGCGGGTGCAGCGGGGAAGATGATGGGTTAAAATATGCGCTACAGCTTAGAAGTGACCTGCAAGCATCTTCAGGCAGTACCTTTGATGCAAATATTACAGCGGATTATGGAGATGTTCTCTACCATTTTTTCCTAAAATGCCAAACTTTGGATAACGGAGATTTAAAATTTACGGTAATAGAGCCGGAGACCATCTCCGGAATTACCGGTACAATCTCTCAGGACGGTGGCAAAATCCTGTTTGAGGATAAAGCATTGTTTTTTGAAGAGGTTTCCCAAACGGGAATTACACCTGTTGCTGCACCTTGGTTTATGCTTAAGGCTTTGAAAAGCGGATATATAAAAGGAGCGGGGAAAACGGATAGCGGTATACTTGTTCAGATAGATGACAGCTATCTGGATAGCGCGCTGAATATTAACCTGAACCTGGATCATAATCATTTGCCTTATTTCGCAGAAATGTTTTATAATAACAGACGGATTATGTCGATAGAAATTGAAAACTTCGTGATAATGTAGCATCCGGTCAAATTCCGCATAGGATAATTTGAAGGCGCAACTGTATATTTTCCTTTTGTATGTGGGACAATGAATATAGCCACGTTACATAGGAGTTATGGTAGCGTCGGCAATGATATCCCACGGAGTGTGAAAATATGGATGATACAGTTAGACGCGGTGATATATTTTATGCGGATTTATCACCGGTTGTCGGTAGTGAGCAGGGTGGTATCCGACCTGTCCTAATCGTGCAAAATGACACCGGCAACAAACATTCTCCCACAGTGATTGCGGCTGCCATAACCAGCCAAACCGGCAAAGCGCGTCTTCCGACGCACATCAACATTGCTGGTGGCAGTGTTGGATTGAGTAGAGATTCAATCATCCTTTTAGAGCAGGTGCGGACAATTGATAAGCGAAGGCTGCGTGAGCATATGGGAAAGCTGGACGATACCCATATGCATTTGGTGGATGAAGCAATTGCAGTTAGCTTTGGTCTGAATAATCCTCGAATATAATGAATGAACACCCCTCTTATAGCATAGTTTACTATAAGAGGGGTGTTGTTATGGAAAAATATCCACTATGGTTCGAAAACAAACAAATTGGCGATATCACAGTTCAAAAGAGGGGGTTGTACTACCATTTTGATTGTATCTGTAATATGCCGATAGATTTCAGTTACCGTATCCGGGTCCGCTGTGGAACAACAGTCACAGACTTAGGTATATGTGTACCGGAAAACGGATGCTTTACACTCCGAAAGCAGCTTCCTATTAAGCACATGGGCGATGGAGTAATGCAGTTTTTTCTTGAAAATCACCAGAAAACCGACAGTGCGATGACTCCGATTTTTGCCAATAAACCTTTTGCGGGGATAGAATATATTGATAATGCAAAATTAGTAATCAAAGATGGGTTATATTATGCGTGCTTTCGTTAGGAATGGATATCCCAATTTACAAAGCTTTCTCGATCAAAAGTAATACTTGACTGACCGTTAATATCACGGTTTTCAATGGAGAAAGTAACGGTTTTAACATCCGAAATGTTGAAAAGTGTTTTGCTAAGACAAGCACAGCACACAATTACATCTGCGTTGGATTGGAATGCCATATGGGGGCTTAGCTCAACAGAAATTCCGGAGACACTTAGCGACAGTTTGACAAGGGTTGTTCCGGGCGGGAAGGGAGAAATGCACGTGTCAATACGGGCGCCACGCAGGTATTCCTCAATGAGTTTTTGATAATCGGTTGGCTCATAGGCAATCTCTCTGACTTCGATGGAGAATATGCCGTCACCAGAGCCGTAGGTTGGTTCCTTAGCGCGATAATAGAAATCGACAGTAGTTCCTGCAGGCTGCTGCTTTTGGCAACCGCAGCAGCCGAGCAGGATAACAGCGGTCAGGAAGATACAAAGGATTTTTTTCATTCCTCCACCTCCTCTGTATCAAAAACAGGGAAGGACAGAGTAAAGGTTGTGCCGACCCCAACATCACTTTTTACCGTGATGTTGCCGTTGTTTCTTTCGATAATGCCACGGACAATGGATAAGCCCAGGCCACTGCCGCCTGTGGACCTGGCACGCGCCTTATCCACGCGGTAGAATCGCTCAAAGATATGCGAAAGAGCATCCTCAGGAATACCAATTCCGGCATCGGATATTTCAATCACGGCATTGTCGGCTTCGCGGAAGAGCTTGATTTCCAATTTGCCGTGGGGCTTGTTATATTTGATGCCGTTTTCTACAAGGTTAAATATCACCTGGGACAGGTCATCTTCCTGAATTAAAATCTGGCTGTCCTCAATCAGCTCAAAAGTGACCGCGATATCGTTATTTTTTGCGTTTTCAGAGAGCATTCTTGTAACCTGATTGACAGTAGGAGCAATATAAGTAATTTCTGCAACACTATCAATCTGTGTATCTGTGCGCGATAGCATCAGGAGCTTTTGTGACAGTCTGTTCAGCCGCTCTGCTTCCTGACCGATATCACCAACGAACTCTTTAATTGTCTGGGTATCCATATTGTTTTGCAAAATGGAATCGGACAGCAATTTTATGGATGCAAGCGGCGTTTTCAATTCGTGGGAGGCGTCCGAAACAAACTGACTTCGTTTGTTTTCAGAAATTTGCAACCTGGAAATCAGGTCATTAAATTCGTTTCCAAGGCTGTTTAGTTCATCATTGCCACCAATGGATAGCTTGTGGTTGTAGTCACCTTGACGGACAAAACGAATGGAGCGCAGAATTTTGCTAAGACGTTTGGAATATTGATAGGAGAATAGAACCGAGAATATAATAATCAGCAGTTCCAAAACAAAAGTAATCGCAAAAATGCTTGCGCCCAGAGTCAATATAACAGAACCTTGCACAGTGTCAATTTCGGTCATAAACACGCTGCCAATCAAGGTTCCGTAGGCAAACACCGGGGTTGCAGCATTGGAATGAATATCTCCATCCTGATATTTCCAGTAAAACACATTGTTTCCTGAAAGGGCAGTGATGGTTTCCGGAAAGACAACATAACTGCCAACCACAGAGCCAATTGCCTTAGAATCATAGATTGCTTCTCCGGCTTGGTTTGTGATAATCAAACGATTGACGCTGATCCCGGAAACGGCATCAGCGATTGTTTCAGCATTTATTGCATCTAAATTTGAAATTTCACGAGCGACAAGATGGCATTTTTCAATCATTGCCGTCCGCTTATTGTCATAAAATAAATCTTTCGTAAACTTCGCACTGTAAACGTTCAAAAACAGCAGTGCCGCTAATGTGACGGCGATATACACCAGCGCATACCGAAATTGTGCGCTGCGAAAATGCGACAGTTTATTGGGTTTCTTTTCGGAAGTAATAACCAACGCCCCATTTCGTGATAATGTATTGCGGTTCTGCGGGGTTTTCTTCAAGCTTTTCGCGGAGTCTGCGGATATGTACATCTACAGTCCGAATATCGCTTCTGTATTCATACGCCCAAATGGTGTCCAGCAAGGCCTCTCTGGAGTAAACCCGATTGGGATTGCGCATCAAAAATTCAACAACATCAAATTCTTTTGCTGTGAGCTCAACCAACTCTCCGGAACGGTATGCGTTTCTGGAATTCATATCCAGCCGAATATTACCTATTTGCAGTTCCGATGCTGCACCGGTATTGTTCTGCGCAGAGCGGCGAAGCAGTGCCCGGACACGCGCCTTGAGCTCCAAAATATTAAACGGCTTTGTTATGTAATCGTCTGCGCCTTGTTCAAAGCCCATTAGTTTATCCATGTCTTCGACTTTGGCGGTCAGGAGGATAATGGGCACATTGGAGAATTCTCTGATTTTCGCACAGGCCGTCAGTCCGTCCATATGGGGCATCATAACGTCCAGAATAATAATGTCGGGATATTCGGTTTTTGCCTTTTCAACAGCCTCCAGACCGTTATAACCCACAAGCACATCATAGCCCTCGTTTTGCAAATTGAAACGGATGCCCTTTACGAGCAATTCTTCGTCATCTACAACTAAAATCTTCATTGTCATTCTCCAGCCTTTACAGTAATGTAATTTCTGATTTTCTCAAATTTCGTTTTCCCGATGCCTTCTATATTCAGCAAGTCTTCTATCTCAATAAACGCGCCGTTTTTCTGCCGATAGGCAATGATCTTCTCGGCTGTTCCTTCGCCAATGCCGGGGATTTGACAAAGCTTTTCGGCATTTGCCGCATTGATATTGATAAGCCCTGCGGATTCGGGAAGTACTGTCTCAGTAATGCTATACTTATTTTCCCATTGCCTTGCCAGCACAATTGTGGTGCGTCCGGATTCCTTTGCGATCAGAAAACCCATAGAAACTCCAATAAAAATAGCGGTTATTGCAATATAAAACACGGGAAGATATTTTTTCATTTGAGAAACCTCTCCTAATTGACGCAATGAGGAAAAACTGATATAATACCCATATTATACACAAGATTTTTTTGTCGTACAAGTACGATTTCTGGATATTGGGGTATTTTTATGAAAAAAATTGCGATATTTTTGCTTGTTTTTACAATAACTCTGCATTTTATGGCTGCAAATGTGGCTGCAACCGGGGAATTGAACGCTGATACATCCATCACGAGCTGTTACGGAATAGACGCCAACAGTTCCATGCTGGGAAATGACAAAATTACAGAGAATGCCCGTGCGGCATTTTTGTATGAGGCAAACAGTCAGACAGTTATGTATGCCGATAATGCGGATCAGACAATGTTTCCTGCCAGTTTGGTGAAGATTCTCACTGCTTTGCTTGCAATTGAGCAGGGGAGTATGGAGGATGTTGTTATAGCATCTGACAGCGCTTTATCGTCCGTACCTTATGATGCGGTTTCTATCAAGCTGCAAGTAGGGGAGCAGATGAAGCTGCTGGATCTTCTATATAGTATGATTGTCGGTTCTGCAAATGATTCTGCTGCTGTGATTGCGGAGCATATATCCGGCAATCAGGATGAATTTGTTGCACAAATGAACCAGTATGCCCAGAAGCTTGGATGTACAGGAACCAATTTTGTCAATGTGCACGGCTTGCACGACGAACAGCAGGTGACAACGGCAAGAGATGTTGCGCGTATTTTGGAAAAAGCACTGCAAAACGAAACTTTTCGGCAGATTTTTACCACAAAGGAATACATTATTGAGGCAACCAATATGTCGGATTTCCGTAAGGTAAAGTCCAACAATGACATGCTTGAAAGCACCAGTAGGCTGTATTATGATTCTCGTGTGATAGGCGGCAGATCCGGTGTAACGGAGGATGGCAGACGGTGTTTGGCAGTTGCCGCAGAGAATAACGGAATGCTCCTGATCAGTGTTGTGATGGGTTCAGAATCTGTTTACCAGGCAGACGGTACCAGCGCAATCACGGTCGGCGGTTATAAGGAAACAAGCGCATTGCTGGATGCAGGCTTTGAAGGACATAAGGCAACGCAAATTCTGTATGCCAATCAACCCATTGACCAGTGCAGGGTTGACGGTGGCAACTGCGACTTGGTGGTTGGTACAAAGGAGGCAGTGTCCTCTGTTGTACCTTCTGATACAACTGCGGAGAGCTTATCATACCGATTCACAATCCAGGGTTTATCTGCCCCGATTTCCAAGGGTCAGAAAATTACAACTATGCAAATTTGGAGCGGAAATTTGTGCGTAGGCGAAGCGGATTTGGTTGCTTTAAATTCCGTAGATGCTGCTATTTTAACAGATGCTGACCCGGTAGAGCAGAAGGATACCTCTGATTTTGCATATATTATGATTATCCTTCTTGTTGGCGCAGTGTTCATTTTTGTAGTATTTCGTTTTTTGAAGCATATTTCCGCATTTTTTACAAGAAGACGTCAAGCACAGTACCGCCGCAGTCACAGAAGGAGCAGATAATGCTGGATTGGAAAGAATTGGAAGAAGTCTGTAAGTGCTGTCAAAAATGTAGCCTGTGTACGCAGCGCACCAATGTTGTGTTTGGCGTAGGCTGCAAGACTGCGGATATAATGTTTATCGGTGAGGGACCGGGCGAGCAGGAGGATTTGCAAGGCGAGCCTTTTGTTGGCCCTGCCGGACAATTGCTGGACGATATGCTGTCTATCATTGATTTAGATAGAACAAATACCTATATTGCCAACGTTGTGAAATGCCGGCCACCGCATAACCGTGACCCTGAGGAAACGGAACAGACAGCTTGCATTGATTTTTTGCGAAATCAGGTTGCCTTGGTAAAGCCGAAAATTATCGTTTGTCTTGGCAGAGTGGCAGCAAGAAGGATCATTGATCCCAATTATAAAATCAGTAACTCGCACGGCATGTGGATTATTCGCAACGGTATTTGGATTACTTCGCTATATCATCCATCAGCTTTATTGCGTGATTTGAGCAAAAGACCGGAGACTTTTGTCGATTTATTGTCTATTCGGGAAAAAATCGAAGAGGTTAAGAACTTTGGGTTATAAAAAAGGCTTCGGCATTGCCGAAGCCTTTTTATACTTTTGTGCTTAAAATCCGGTCATTGCTGCTAAAACATCCACTTCAATGGATTGAATACTGCGCTTCATTTGCAGTCCTTCCTGAATGTCCACATCTTTGAATTGACCGTCGTTTGTGCAGATAATTCTGTTTGTTTTACCGGCAAGCAGCATTTCTACAGCTAAATAACCCATTTTCGTGGCGTTCACACGATCCCGTCCGGTAGGGCAGCCACCACGCTGAATATGACCCAAAACAGTAACACGCGGGTCTAAATCGACCGCTTCCTTGATTTTTGCAGAGATATCTGCAGCAGAACCGGCGCCTTCGGCAACTACAATCATATAATGGGTAAAACCGTTAAAACGGGCTTGGCGGATTTTCTCAATGACATCGCGCTCAAAATCGATTGGTTTTTCCGGAACCAGTACGGCCGTTGCGCCAACAGCCAATCCCACATACATTGCAAGATAGCCGGCATTTCTGCCCATAACCTCCACAACAGAGCAGCGTTCGTGAGATTGCATTGTATCCCGAAGCTTGTCGATGCATTCTATAGCCGTATTTGCGGCTGTGTCAAAGCCGATGGAATAGTTGGTGCAGCAAATATCGTTGTCAATGGTTGCTGGAATACATATAACATTGACACCGTGTCTGGAAAGCGCTTCAGCGCCTCGAAAGGTACCGTCACCGCCGATTGCAATGATTCCGTCCAAACCAAGAAATTTACAGGTTGATACGGCCTTTTTTTGACCATCTTCGGTCATAAATTCTTTGCTTCTTGCAGTGTATAGGATAGTACCGCCTCGATTGATGATATGGCTTGCGCTTTTCTCATCCATTCGAATAACATCACCGGTTATTAGACCGTTATAGCCACGGCGAATGCCATAACATTCAATTCCGTGGAACAGGGCAGTACGGACAACAGAACGAACGCAAGGATTCATTCCGGGGGCATCGCCACCGCTGGTTAGAACGCCTATCCGTTTAATTGCCATAAGAAATACCTCCTAATTAGCTTATTTATATTTTAAAGCCCATTTGTTAAAATGTAAAGAGAAATATATTTTAAAATACACCATCCAATAGTCTGTTAATGCCTTCATCGTTATAGGATGGCAGAGAGGACCTGCCGAGGCTTGTTTTGCACAATTCACTAAACGAACGCAACAAAATAAAAATTTTGTTGCGTTCGCCACGGGTTTGTGCTATAATATAGATATTCAGGGGCTCTAACGGGTATTGGTTGCGTTGTATGCCATTTTCCAGCAGTGATACTGTTTTGATAATGTACACTTAATTTCATTTCTGTTTTTATGAATTACATTGCATTTATATATTGTGCTTTATTTATTGTGCTTTTGTTTTTATTATTTACAATATCACATTGCACATAATAAATTTAAATCTGTCATCTGTTGTTGCATGGTGCAATTTTCGATGCTATCGTCTATTATTGTGAAATTGATATTCTGTGTATGGTTTTCGTTAAACTGTGTATTGCTATAAATGCTATCAAAACATTGATTACTGCAGATATCCTGGAACCATTCTTTCCAGTCTGCGGAGCTGATATATCAGACTACACTATCTACTGATATTTGTTTGTCTGACTCTCTCCGCTTTGTCAATTTTGTGCGCTAAATTCCCGTTCGAGCATTTGTTCGTATTTGCGAAAAAGATTTACTTTGGAGGATATGATTATGCAAAAATATTCCGATTGTCCGCTGATTTTGCGGGAATTTCTTGTGTACCACGAAACGATTAAGGGACAGTCCCCCCGCACTATTGAAGAATATTATTTGGATTTACGAATGTTTCTGCGTTTTATTAAACTGATGCGCAATGATATGCCCATCAATACTGCTCTGGATGACATCCGCATTAAAGATATCAATGTGGAATTTATTGCGCAGATTACAACATCCGATATCTTTGATTTCCTTTCTTATTTAGCCAATGACAGAGTGCAAAACCCAGACTCCCCTGCCCCGGAATATGGCATTTCACCGACCGCCAGGGCCAGAAAATTATCCGCGCTGAAATCATTCTATAAGTACTTAACAGTCCGTACAAAACAGCTTCAAGAGAATCCTGTTGCGGATATGGAATACCCAAAATTGCGCAAAAGCTTACCAAAATACCTGACTTTGGAGCAATCTGCGGCACTTTTGCAGGCTGTTAGTGGCGAAAATCAGAAAAGAGACTACGCAATCCTAATGTTGTTCCTCAATTGCGGTATCCGCCGCAGCGAATTGGTGGGGTTGAACCTGACGGATGTGTATGAGGACCGCATTCGGGTTGTTGGTAAAGGTAACAAAGAACGATTTGTCTACTTTGGAACTGCGTGCCGGAAGGCAATTGACGCATATTTACCGGAGCGAAATAAAAAAGTTCTGACGGATAACAAGGCATTGTTCGGCTCACGTGATAATAATAGAATTAGCACATCTGCCGTTCACAGACTTGTTAAGAAAGCATTGCTGCAAGCGGGTTTGGATGCAAGTCAGCTATCTGCGCACAAATTACGACACACCGCAGCAACAATGATGCTCTCTGGCGGCGTAGATATCAAGACTGTTCAAGAGGTGTTGGGTCACGAAAACTTAAACACAACACAAATATACACCCATATTGAAAACACAGAACTGAAAATTGCAGCAGAAGCCAATCCGCTTTCCAAATTGGATTTTACAGAAGAAAAATAATAGTAAAAAGAGCCCGTTTGGGCTCTTTTTTACATTGCAATTTCAATTGCTTCACGCAGGTTTTTTACGCGGTAGACTGTCAGGCCGTCGGGAATGTCCAGTTTGTCCGTACCAAATTTCGGAATGATGCATTTTGTGAAGCCCTGTCTGTACACTTCTGTTAGTCTTTGGCTTAAATTAGATACTGAGCGAATCTCGCCAGTCAAACCTATTTCACCAATTGCTACCACATCGTCGCCGATGGGTTGATCGCGGTAGGATGATGCCACCGCCAAAGCAACCGGCAGATCTGCTGCGGGTTCGTCCAATCTCAAACCGCCAATCACATTGATATAGGCATCCATAAGGCTCAGCTTCAGATTTGCGCGCTTTTCCGTTACAGCCAGCAGCAGAGCCGCGCGGTTAAAATCAAAGCCGTCAGCGGTCCTCCTGGGCACGTTAAAGGATGTTTTCGTTACCAGGGCCTGTACTTCAGCCAATATGGGACGCGTTCCTTCCATTACACAGGCAACGCAGGTACCGGAAGCGCCTTGCGGACGACCTTCCAGAAGCATTTGTGACGGATTTGGAACCTCGGAAAGCCCGGTGTCCACCATTTCAAATACACCGATTTCATTGGTGGAACCAAACCGGTTTTTTGCTGCCCGCAACAAACGGTAGGAGGAGTTATGGTCGCCCTCAAAATATAAAACACAGTCAACCATGTGCTCCAGAACTTTGGGACCTGCGATTGCACCATCTTTATTGATATGCCCAACGACAAAGACGGTGATACCCTGTGATTTAGAAAGCTGCATCAGGGACATTGTGCAGTCCTTCACTTGAGACACACTGCCGGGAGTAGATTCACTGTTTTCGTTATAAAGCGTTTGAACAGAATCGACGATCAGGATATCCGGTTGGAGTTCATCCGTTGCCTCTAATATATCGGAAAGCCGTGTTTCGGACAGGATGAATAAATCCTCAGGCATCACGCCAATCCGCTGCGCCCGCATTTTCAATTGCTTTTCGCTTTCTTCACCGGAAACATAAAGAACTTTTCTCTCAACACACAAGCTTTTGCAAATCTGCAGAAGCAATGTGGATTTACCGATACCCGGCGCGCCGCCTACCAGCACCAAAGAACCATCCACGGCACCGCCGCCAAGAACCCGGTCCAACTCCCCTATTCCGGTTGAATAACGGATTTCCTGTTCGGTGCCAATATCTTTCAGTTTGTTGGGTGTTTTGCTTAATCCGGCAGAACTTCCCTTCTTGCCTGGGATTGGACTTGGTTTTTCGATATGCTCATTTAACGTGTTCCATTGCCCGCACGCAGGACATCTCCCCTGCCATTTTGGTGTCTCATTGCCACACGCGGTGCAAAAATAGACGATTTTTGTCTTTGCCATGGCGTTCGCTCCTAATTTTCTGTTTTCTATATTATAGCAGTACTATGAAATTAGGTCAAGAGAGGCTATTTGTGAAAAATACTGGCTTAAGGTTGCGGCAATTACGGACGCAACTTGCTTTTGATATGCACAACTCCGCAGCAGACCATCCTCCTCTGGATTGGATATAAATCCGCATTCAATCAATATTCCCGGTCTTTGAATATTTTGCAGCAGGTAAACGCCGGCTGCTTTTTTGATTTGCCGACGATTGGAAGGATTTATTGTCTTCCGAAATGCTTCCTGCATTTTTTGGGCTAATTGCATACTATCTCCAAACGGACTGTAAAACACTTGTGCGCCACGATATTTTGCCTCCGAATAATGGTTTTGGTGTATGCTGACAAGGATTGCGTTGTCGGTATTGTTCACAATTTGCACGCGGTTTTTGATATCCGATACCTTTTTCGCGGCGATGCTCTGCCCTTCTGTATATATGGATATATCCGAAGTTCTTATCATTTTTGTGTGGATTCCCATCAGGTGCAACAGATCATTTAGCCTTTGAGAGATTTCCAAATTCATCTTGCTTTCCAAAACACCGCTGACTGAGGTGGCACCACCATCCACTCCTCCGTGACCGGCGTCAATAATGACAATCTTCCCCATTGGTGCCGAAACATTTTCAGAAATTGTCGTAATTGCACGGCTTCCACCCCAGGCAATTATAAGAAAAACAATCAAGACCCAGACATATACAGGAACTAACTTGCGAAAAGGAAATTTCTTCATTGCAGACACCTCAAGACATTTTATGCCAGCAATGTACCAAAATGAACATAAGGACAACGATTCGCATAGTCTGTCAAGGAACGACAGTTTCAAACAATTTTGATTGGAGGAATGACATTTGGACAGAAAGCAAAGTGAGGCACGGCATTCTGAGGGCAGATTGCCGGCAATGGCGCCACTGGCTAACCCGTATGTTCCGTTTCAGCTGGAAAATCCTGCAAAGTACGAATCGAGAAAGGCCTTAGTACGCGGCACATTGTTCCCGGGACTGGATTTGCCGTTTATGGATATGGTGAACAAGAACGAGCTTCCGGTGACACCTTTGACCGAATTGCAAACAATGGCCTTTGTTTTGCAGGAATTAGCTCTATATCTGGATACCCATCGGGATGATAAGGAAGCATTGGAAGTTTACAGAAGCTATCAAAAGATGTACCAGGAAGGCAGAAAAACTTATGAAAAAGTTTGCGGTCCACTAACCCATATGTCCCATACCGAAGGCGGCTATAATTGGCTGGATGAGCCGTGGCCTTGGGAATATGCCAAGAATCGGGAGGTATAAAGTATGTTTATTTATGACAAGAAGCTTCAGTACCCAGTAAAAATCGACAAGCCCAATCCCAAATTAGCATCCATTATTATTTCTCAATATGGTGGACCGGACGGCGAATTGGGCGCATCGTTGCGTTACCTCTCCCAGCGTTATTCCATGCCGTTCGATGAAGCAAATGATATAGCTGCAGAATAATATCGTGCTTTAGCGCATAACGATATGGTGTAATAAAAACGGAGGTGACCAATGTGACTATTCGGCATATTAACACAAATGCAGCGGTAGATGTGGTGGAAACAGTCCGTATGACCATTCAGAAACTTATAGAAAAATACAATGGATAAGGTAGATGCCATTTATGTCAGACAGTCGGTTGACAAAGCTGATAGCATATCCATAGAAAGCCAAATTGATTACTGCAAGTACGAGACAAGAGGCAATCCCTATATCGTCTTTGCGGACAAAGGATATAGCGGAAAGAACACAGACCGTCCGCAATTTCAGAAAATGCTGCAGGCAATCAAGCAAGGAAAAATTGGGCGCGTTCTCTGTTATAAGCTGGACAGGTGCAGCCGCTCAATTTTGGATTTTTCAAATTTAATGCAAGAGCTTAATCAATACAACGTGGAATTCATCTCCTGCACAGAAAAATTTGATACATCTACACCAATGGGACGGGCGATGCTGAACATCTGCATTGTGTTTGCACAACTGGAACGTGAGACGATACAACAGCGGGTTTACGATGCCTATCACAGCAGAAACATCAAAGGCTTTTATATGGGTGGGCGTATTCCCTTCGGGTATCAGCTAACTCCCCATTTGCTGGATGGAAAGAAAACTGCGTGTTATGAAATTGCACCGGATCAAGCAGAGATTATTATGCTAATATTTCAAACATATGCAAAAGAAAAGACATCACTTGGGGATATTGCAAATATGCTGAATGATGCCGATAGCAGGCAAAATTGGACACGCACAAAAATCAGCCGCATACTTTCCAATCCCATCTATGTGAAAGCAGACCTGCATATATTCGATTATTTCCGAAACAAAGGTGTGGCAATCTATAATCAGGCATACGATTTTATTGGTAAAAATGGGTGCTATTTCTACCGCAAGGGTAACGATAAAGGAGAACTGGTACTTGCGCCGCACAAAGGAATTGTTTCTGCGCAATTGTGGCTACAATGCCGAAATAAACAGGAAACGTATCCCCATCGTCATTGCGTAACCAGTATTAAAAATACTTACCTTGCAGGAAAAATGAAATGTCTGCATTGCGGTTATGCACTGACCGTATCAAAGACACAGAGGAAAAACACAGTCTATCGATACCTGCTTTGCTCAATGCATAATAAATCGGGTGGGAAATGCAATGGAATCCACGGCGTCAAGGCCGATGAAATTGAAAAACTGATATCCAAGGAGATTATTGAGAAAATAAGGACATTCGGTATTGAATTGACTATATGGGGTGCATTTTCCTTAGAGGATAAAATGTTGGTAGTAGATTTATTGATCGACAAAGTTATGCTTTCTAACGCAGAAATCATTATTTACTGGAAAATCTAATCCTATTTGACAAAATCCTCACGGAGTGCTATGATTTGTGTGATTAAAAATAGCGAGGTTATCACGTGCAAATCATTGATTTTCATACCCATATATATCCGGATGCCATTGCCCACAAGGCTGCGCAAAGCATTCGCGATTTTTATCATATTGGCAACAGCAATTTGGACGGAAGTGTGGATTTACTTTTACAGTGCTGCCGCGAGGCCGGTATTTACCGCTGCGTTGTTCTTCCGGTTGCCTTACGACCGGAGCGAGTAGCAACAATCAATAATTTTATTGTTGAGGAAGTACATGAGTACCCGCAGTTTACCGGTTTTGGAACTGTACATGCCTCTATGGAGAATTTAACCGATGAAGCCCAACGTATTATGGATTTGGGTCTTCACGGTGTCAAGATGCATCCGGATACACAGGGCTTCCCTATCGATGATCCCCTGCTCAACCCTTTTTACGAAATGATGCAGGGAAAACTGCCGGTAATTCTGCATATGGGAGACTGTCGCTATGATTTTTCTCATCCTGCCCGTCTGCGAAATGTATTGGATAAATTCCCCAATCTGCAGATAATTGCTGCCCATTTTGGCGGATATTCCATGTACGAAACGGCATTTGAATATCTAAACGATACCAACTGTTTCTTTGATATCTCCAGCTCCATTATGTTTATGGAGAAAGGCGTTGCGGAACACTACATTAACCGATACGGTGCAGAGCGGATGCTGTTTGGCAGTGACTTTCCCTTATGGGACCCCAGAGACGAAGTAAAAACATTTCTTGATTTAGACCTCACCTTATCCCAGAAAGAGCAAATTGCCTATAAAAATGCGTTGTATGTCCTGAAAGAGGCATAAAAAAATTCCCAGTCCATCGGACTGGGAATTTTTGTGCCTTTATTTATAGATCAGGGACTCTGCGTAGCGGGTAGCGATGACGCCCTCGGGCTCACCTGTCTTTTTGGACTCGGACAGAATATGCTCAATGGAATTATAGATGTTGTCAACCTTCTCCAAGACTGCATCCTTGTTGTAAGGACCGTCAACCTCAGCAGCAGCATTGATAACACCACCGCCGTTGATTACGAAGTCGGGAGCGTAGTAAATGCCACGTGCTTTCAGCGCAATGCCGGAAGCTTCATCCAAAATCTGGTTGTTAGAACCACCGGCAACAGCCTTGCAGTTCAGCATAGGAATGGTGGTGGGGTTCAGGATAGCACCCATTGCATTGGGAGAGAAAATGTCACACTCCTGTGCATAAATTTCCTCGGTGGGAACGATAACTGCACCAAATTCATCAGCAGCCTTCTCAGCCATAGCCTTGTTGCTGCGGTTTGCCACGATCAGCTTTGCGCCGCTTTCGTGCAGCAGACGGCACAGATCATAACCAACCTTACCCAGGCCCTGTACGGCAATGGTCAAGCCCTCTAAGCTATCTGCACCCAATGCAACCTTTGCGGTAGCGCGGATACCCTGCCAAACACCTCTGGCAGTGAAGGGAGACGGGTCACCACTGTTCTGGGGCAGACCACAGATGTGGTTAGTCTTGCGGAGCATTACCAGCGCGTCATCGCAGGTGGTGTTTACGTCTTCTGCAGTGATGTAGTCGCCACCCAGGTTGTTCACAGCCTCACCAAAAGCTTCGAACATAGCCTCGGTTTTCTGAGAAGGATCGGCAATAATAACGCCCTTACCGCCGCCGTGGGGCAGACCGGCAACTGCGTTCTTGTGGGACATACCGCGGCTTAAGCGCAGAACATCAAACAGCGCATCGTCATAGGATGCATAAGGGAATAAACGGCAGCCGCCGATTGCAGGACCGAGATTGGTGTTGTGGACAGCAATAATTGCCTTCAGACCTGCCTTTTCGTTGTTGATGAACAAAACCTTCTCGTGACGGTAATTGCTCATTTCAGTCATAGCATTCATAAAATTACCTCTTCTTTCATAATAGCTGATTTTAATACGATTTACCTAAAAGCAGAGCGCGCATATTCAGGTCAATGAGCGCCGCTTTCTTTGCGGGTACGAGCTTTTGAAT
The DNA here is from genome assembly GCA_045644625.1 of Faecousia sp. Taxonomy (GTDB): domain Bacteria; phylum Bacillota; class Clostridia; order Oscillospirales; family Oscillospiraceae; genus Faecousia. The sequence goes on along the minus strand of JAZRHG010000066.1, from coordinate 40,176 downwards.
GACTTCCTCAGTTCCTTCAAAAGACAGATTGGGATTGTTTTCTAGCACATGACCCATAATAATCATATTGGCAAGAGAAGAAATGTCGTTATCTTTTGCCATTTGTGTTGCAGGAATGTAGAAAACATCCACATCTTCCCTTTCAACCTTTGCATCAATCAAGGAAGAATCCAAATATATCTGGCCTCCGGAAACCACGGAATTTACATATTTCTGCAAGGAAGGTAAATTCATTGCAATCAAAACATCCGCTTGTGTGATAATGGGAGAACCAACAGGTGTGTCGGAAAGGATGACATTGCAATTTGCAGTACCACCACGCATCTCAGGACCGTAGGAGGGCAGCCAGGAGACCTGCAGACCTTCTGTCAGACCTTTATAAGCCAGGAATTTACCGGCAAACAAAATGCCCTGTCCGCCGAAACCTGCAATTAAAATCTGTGTCGTCTTCATTATTCGGCCTCCTTTGCGGCGGTTCTGTCTTTATAGACACCGATGGGATAGTAAGGAAGCATATCGCTTTCCACCCACTCCAAAGCCTGCTTAGGCGTCATACCCCAGTTGGTAGGACAAGCAGAAACGACTTCCACCAGGGAGAATCCTTTTCCATCAATTTGGTTTTGGAAGGCCTTCTTAATTGCTTTTTTAGCCTGATTAACGTTTTTGACGTTGTTCACTGCAACGCGGGTAATATACTCAGGACCTTCCAGCGTTGCCAGCATTTCGCTGACGCGAATCGGCCAACCGCAGTGCTTGACATCACGACCGTAAGGACTTGTCTGTGTGACCTGTCCGGGAAGGCTGGTAGGTGCCATCTGACCGCCTGTCATACCGTAAATGGCATTGTTAACGAAGATAACTGTAATATTTTCATTACGCGCCGCAGCGTGTACAGTCTCTGCCATGCCAATGGAGGCAAGGTCGCCGTCACCCTGATATGTAAAAACGATGTTTTCAGGCTTGCAGCGCTTAATACCGGTAGCAACGGCAGGCGCGCGTCCGTGGGCAGCTTCAATCATATCACAGGCAAAGTAATCGTATGCCATAACGGCACAGCCAACAGGCGCCACACCAATTGCAGAGCCTTCAATGCCCAGCTCATCCATAACTTCAGCAACAAGGCGATGAATAATGCCGTGGGGACAGCCGGGACAATAATGCAGCGGAACATCCACAAGGGACTTGGGCTTTTCAAATACAACTGCCATAATCAGCACGCTCCTTTCTGTGCATTTCGGATGGATTCCAAAACCTCTTCCGGGCTGGGAATCATACCGCCGCAGCGATTGCACAAAGAAACAGGACGCTTACTGTTTGTGTAAAGACGAACGTCCTCAATCATCTGACCCATATTCAGCTCTACGCAAACAAAGCTCTTTACCTTCTCGGCAGCGGCCTCCATAGCTTTCTTGGGGAAGGGCCACAAAGTAATAGGACGAATCAAGCCGACCTTGATACCCTCGTTTCTAGCTGCCACAACAGCATTTTGGGCAACACGGGATGCGATACCGAAGCCAACAACGCAAATCTCTGCGTCCTCCATCATATATTCTTCCCACATTGCTTCCTTCTCTTCTACGATCTTGTAGCGTTCATAGCGTTCAAAGTTTTTCACTTCCAGCTCGTCGGGCTTTAAGTAAAGAGAATTGACGACATTATGCTGTCTCTCACACTTGGTACCGGTCAATGCCCAGGGCTTATCATAAGCTTCCGGCTCAACATCGTTAAAGCTGATGGGCTCCATCATTTGACCGATAGTACCATCAGCCAAAATCATTGCGGTCATCAGGTACTTGTCGGCAAGGTCAAAGCCCTTAATGGTAAGGCTTGCCATTTCCTGAACAGATGCAGGTGCCAAAACAATCATACGGTAGTCACCGTGACCGCCGCCTTTTGTAGCCTGAAAATAATCAGACTGGGAGGGCTGAATGCCGCCCAAACCGGGACCGCCGCGCTGGACGTTGACAACCAGTGCAGGTACATCAGAACCGGCAATATAGCTCAGACCTTCCGCCTTCAGGGAAATTCCGGGACTGGAGGAAGATGTCATAACACGGGTGCCGGTCGCAGCAGCGCCGTAGACCATATTGATTGAGGCAATCTCACTTTCAGCCTGCAGGAAGACACCGCCGATTTTCGGCAATTTCTTTGCCATATAGGCCGCAATTTCCGTTTGGGGTGTAATGGGATAACCAAAGTAATGACGGCAACCAGCGCGAATTGCAGCCTCAGCAATCGCTTCGTTGCCCTTCATTAAAACTCTCTCAGCCATATTCTGCCTCCTTATTTCTCAACTGTGATAATGCAATCCGGGCACATTGTGGCACACATTGCACAACCGATGCATTTTTCCTGATCTGTGATGTATGCCGGCGAATAACCCTTCATATTCAGGGTGTCGGTAGCGATTGCAAGAATGCCTTTTCGGCAGGCATCCACACATAAGCCACAGCCCTTACACAAATCAGTGCGGAACGATACTTTTGCCATTTTCTATTTCCTCCTTGGGTATTTTTAGCCCCACAGAGGTCGGTTTCCCGGCTTCTGAGTAGGTAAATCAAAATATTTTTCCTGCAACTGCAGGGGAAATACATTTGCAAGCTGCCCATTGAGTTTATAGGCAACTGATTTTTCTGCGCAATGCATAAACAGCGGCAGATTGGAGATTTTGCAAAGCTTATTAATATATGCAACAGAGCCTGTAACGGTTTCGGCGGTTGTCTCCGAGCCGAGATTGGAATTGTTGATAATGTCCGTAAACTTCAAACCGCAGGCAGCCTCGATCTCCTGCATAATCTCAAATGCCTCTTCCGGGGTTTTGGTAAGCGGGCGGAAGCAGTTTGCAACAAAAACCATTCGATAATTGTTTTCCTCGCGAATTGCCGGGACAAATCTGCCCAATGCATAAGCGCCGCGGTCATCACCGCCAATGTCCATAATGCCGTAAGCGGATTTATCCGCAATCAAGCGGTAAGCTTCGGCAGGAAGCGCCGGTAAATCCACATTGGAATTGGCAAATTGCGGGCGGACCAATGTCACACCGGCTGACTCTAACTCCTTGGCACTATCGGCTGTGCGGAAATAGGGATTCACAATGTCCAAATCTGCAATACAAACCGGTTTGCCCTCCCCTGCCAAATGCAACGCATAATTAACCGCAATATTTGTTTTTCCGCTACCGTAATGTCCGGCAAATAATGTCAGTCTTTTATGTTGCATCATAGATTCCCCTTGGAAAATTATAGTTTCTTTCGAATAATCTTGCCGCTGGTTGTTTTCGGCAGAGACTCGCGGAACTCCACAATTCTGGGATACTTGTAAGGCGCGGTTCTGCTCTTGACATAGTCCTGAATTTGTTTTTTCAGCTCGTCGGTGGGTTTTACGCCGTTTACAAGCACAATGCTTGCCTTCACCACTTGTCCGCGGACTTCGTCCGGTGCAGCAGAAACACCGCATTCCAGAATGTACGGAAGTTCCATAATCACATTCTCGATTTCAAACGGTCCAATGCGATAACCGGAAGACTTGATAACATCGTCTGCACGACCAACATACCAATAGAACCCATCTTCGTCCATCCAAGCAAGGTCTCCGGTGTGATAGTAGCCGTCACGCCAAGTGCTTTCGGTTTCTTCTTTGTTGCCTTCATAGGCATAGCTCAGGCCACAAGGCAGCCCATTATGAATATCAATACAGATTTCACCGGTTTCACCGGGTGCAACCGGCTCTCCGTCAGGTGTCAGCAACTGAACATTATATAGCGGCACAGGTTTACCCATAGCGCCAATTTTGTAGGTGTCGCCTGTCAAATTACCGATAATCAAGGTGCTTTCGGATTGACCGAAGCCCTCCATAATTTCTAAGCTGGTTGCTTTTTGGAATTGACGGAACACCTCCGGATTCAATGCTTCACCTGCAATGGAGGCGTGGCTGATGGAGGATAAATCGAAACGGCTTAAATCCTGCTTAATCAGCATACGGTACATTGTAGGCGGTGCGCAGAAGGTGGTAATTTGGTGCTTAGCAAACATCGGCAAAATCTTCTCCGCATCAAACCGGTCAAAGTCATATACAAAAAGACCTGCCTCACACAGCCACTGTCCATACAACTTACCCCAAAGGGATTTTGCCCAACCGGTATCGGAAATGGTAAGGTGTAATCCATCTGGATTAACTCTATGCCAATACTTTGCCGTGATAAAATGGCCTAACGGATACTTGTAGTTGTGGGCAGCCAGCTTCGGGTATCCGGAGGTACCGGAAGTGAAGAACATCAGCATAGGATCGTTTCCGCAGGGCGCATCCTCTGCGCGGGGGAAATGGCTGCTGTACATTGTATATTCTTCATCAAAGCTGTGCCAGCCGTCTTTAGTGCCACCTACAAGGATTTTATGATTTAGACCATCATATTCCTGCAATGCTTCGTCTACGGCCGCAGAAGTCTCTCCATCAGCCGTACAGAGAATTGCACGCACATTGGCAGACTGGAAGCGATAAGCGAAGTCTTTTGCCTGCAGTTGATTGGTTGCAGGAATTACTACTGCACCCAGCTTATGCAAACCTAAAATGGCAAACCAGAACTGATAATGCCGCTTCAGCACCAACATAACCCTGTCGCCACGCTTGATGCCCATAGCTTTAAAGTAGTTGGCTGCACGAGAGGATTCCTTCTTCATATCCTGGAATGTAAAGGCTCGTTCCGTGCCATCGTTTGCAATATGCAGCATTGCTCTGCGTGTGGGTTTTTCGGTACCCAACGCATCCACAATATCATAGGCAAAGTTAAATTTATCCTCGTTAATAAAGGAAATTTTCTCAAGCTTTCCTTCCGCATTTTCTGTAGGTACGATGAACCGATGATAAATCCGTTGATCATCGTCAGATGCCTGCTGAATTGTCTTGATGTTCGCTGCAACTGCAGCTTCCTGCTCCCCTTCACGAGCGGCAAGATTGCGCAGTACGATTGCATAGAACGCACAGTCCTCACCGTCAACGGCAATCATACCGTGAGGCGTGGAGGAATCGTAGTAGATACAGTCACCGGGGTGCAACACCTCTGTGCGACTGCCGATTTGTATCCGCATATGTCCGCGGATAACAATATCACATTCCTGGCCTTCGTGGGTGGTTAGTTCGATATCCTCATACTCTGCACCCGGGCGGTAATCCAGCTCCATATAAAGCGGCAGTGCAATTCTGTTGCGGAAATCGGCAGCTAAGTTAAAACCAACCATATGGTGCGCTTCTTCGATTCGCTGTCCCTCACCTTTTCGGGTCAGTGCGTAAGAACGAAGCTTAGGGCTGCGACCTTCCAAAAGGTCACTCATATCAACGCCAAAACTTAAGGTGCAATGATATAAGAACGCAACACTTAAATTACGATTACCTGATTCGCAGGCTATATATTCTTCTACGGACAAACCGGTGCGGATAGCCATTTCTTCTACAGAAAGTCCTGTGATTTCACGAAGCTCGCGAATTCTGGCGGCCATCTCCTTGATTTTGTATGTCATTCCGGTCATATTCTGTTCCATTGGAATTTTCTCCTTTTCATCGGAATTACGCAAAAAGCTCGTCTCAAGAGCTAATCTTGAGACGAGCTGAAAAACCAACCCGCGGTACCACTCAATTTGCATTTGTCCTGCGACAAATACCACTCATTAGACATTAACGCTGTCAAACGAAGGAGTTCTACGGCACACGCTTTCTTCTCCTCAACTCCGGAGCGACATAGCTTCAAAGGGCATATGGCTTGCACCTACCGCCAATTCTCTAAAATACCAAAAATGAAGCAACTCTCCATCTGTGTCTTTATTGTGAAATAATAACATTTCAATATTGGATTGTCAAGGTTTTTACAACTGATTTCGGATAATCTTACCGCTGATTGTCTTGGGTAATTCATCCCGGAATACCACAATGCGGGGATACTTATAAGGTGCGGTGTGGACCTTCACATAGTTCTGAATTTCCTTCTTCAATTCCTCAGTGCCGTCCACGCCTTCTACAAGCACAATGCTGGCTTTCACGACCTGTCCACGCATTTCATCGGGAGCAGCAGAGACACCGCATTCCAGTACGTAGGGCAGCTCCATAATTGTGCTTTCGATTTCAAAGGGTCCGATACGGTAGCCGGAGGATTTGATTACATCGTCTGCGCGGCCGACATACCAGTAGTATCCGTCCTCATCACGCCAGGCAACATCGCCGGTATGGTACATACCATCGTGCCATACGGAGTCCGTAGCCTCCTGATTGCGATAGTAACCCAAGAACACGCCACAGGTTGGCTTGGGGTCAGTGCGGATAACAATTTCACCGTTAACACCATCGGGTACAGGATTTCCATCCTGATCCACAATATCAATGCCATATCCGGGAACTGGTTTGCCCATAGCGCCGGGTTTAATATTGGCGCCGAACAGATTTGCAATACCAAGTGTCATTTCGGTCTGGCCAAATCCTTCGTGGATACGCAGGCCGGTAGCCTTTTCAAACTGATAGAAAACCTCAGGATTCAATGCTTCGCCTGCGGTGGTGGCATGGCGGATGGAACTCAGGTCAAACTTGCTCAGGTCTTGCTTGATGAGCATACGGTACATCGTGGGGGGCGCACAGAAGGTTGTAATATGATACTGCTTAAACATTGGAAGAATTTTTTCCGCATCAAAGCGGTCAAAATCGTATGTAAACACAGCACCCTCACATAACCACTGCCCATAGAGCTTACCCCACAGGGCTTTACCCCAACCGGTTTCGGAAATGGTAAAGTGCAGTCCGTCCCGCTCGCACAAATGCCAGTATTTTGCTGTGACATAGTGACCAAGCGCATATTTATAGGAATGGGTTGCCATCTTGGGATAGCCGGTTGTACCGGAGGTAAAGAGCATCAGCATGGGATCGCTGCCGCAGGGGGCGTCAGCGGTGCGCTCATAACGGCGGCTGAACAGCTTGTATTCCTCGTTAAAATCGTGCCAGCCTTCCCGGCTGCCGCCAACCATAATTTTGGTTAAATTGATGTTTGCAGATTTTTCAGCCAACTCAATTTGTTCTGCCGTATTGCCGTCCGCTGTGCACAAAATAGCGCTGACATCTGCTGCCTGAAAACGATATACAAAATCGTGCTCCATAAGCTGATTGGTCGCAGGAATTGCAATGGCGCCCAATTTATGCAGACCGAGAATTGCAAACCAGAACTGATAGTGCCGCTTCAGCACCAGCATCACCCGGTCACCTCTCTTGATACCGAGGGACTTAAAATAGTTGGCGCTTTGGCTGGATGCATCCTTAAAATCTTTAAAGGTAAACCGGCGCTCAGTCATATCATTTGCCACGTGAACCATAGCAAGCTTTTCAGGCTCTCTTCTTGCAATGGCATCAACGGTATCAAATGCAAAGTTGTAGGTGTCTTCGTCCGTGAAGGTTAAGCCCTGAAGCACACCGGCGTCATCCTCCTGTGCCTGTACGAACTTGTTGCACAACAGGTTTTGCGCAGGCTTACCCTTGCGGCTCTGACCGATATACAGCGGCTTGTCCGTTGTGTCAGAGGCCATAATCATAGAAAGGAATACACAATCGTGACCGTCAACGGCAATCATACCGTGGGGCGTAGAAGATTTATAAAAGATGGAGTCGCCTTCCCGCAGGATTTCTTCCCGGTCACCAACCTTGATGCGCATTGCGCCTTTGATCACCATATTGAATTCCTGTCCGGCGTGGGTAGTGGTGTGGATAGGCTTATCTTGCAATTCTTCGGAATATTCATAGGTTACCCAATAAGGTGTGGCAAGCTTTTTGCGGAACATCGGCGCCATATCCTGAATGGTGATGCCATCCTCGCTGGCAGTTACCAGACCTTTTCCTCTACGGGTGACTGTGTAACCGGACAGCTTTGCGCTATGACCTTCCAGCAAGACTGTCAATTCCAGTCCGAATGCTTTTGCGCACTTATGCATAAAGGTAAACGGAAGGTCTACCGTGCCTGCTTCATAAAGACGGTATTGTTCCTCACTAACTTCTGTTAATTCCGACATCTTATGAACGCTGTAACCTAAAATCTCACGCATTTCGCGAATACGAAGCGCAATATCCATCAGCTGCGTCGCCGGACTCTGATTGGTCATTTCCATCAATCCTTTCATAAAAAAACGCCTCAAGAAACATTTCTTGAGACGAGCAAACTTACCCGCGGTACCACTCAAATTATGGCAATGCCATCCCTTTAGACTCCAACAAGTCCTATCCTTTAACGCAGGCATACGGGAGATGCTTACTAAGTAGTTCGGCACTCCAGCTCAGAAGTGATAGGCAAACAGAAAGTGATTTATCGGCTCACACCAACCGCCGACTCTCTGAAAAAGCACATTTTTCCTGCCCTCTTCGTCATAGCTTTATTTATGTTGTCAATAATGTAACATGTCTTTGTGCAAAAGTCAAATGTTTTTTTATCGTGGAAAGCCCTGATTTGTAATTTTTGTCTCTTTTTACAAAAAACCATTGACAAATAAAGAAATATATGGTTTAATATGTGAAAATATTGAAAAGACTTTGAAGGAAAATTTGTCCGGGAATTCATTGCTCCAGAGAGCTGACGGGTGGTGAGAGTCAGTGTGATGAATCGGACAATCTGGTTCCTGAGTTGGTTTTGTGAAAGCTTTTGGCAAGTAATGAAACACGGTCGCCCCGTTACAGGCTGGAATTTTGTTGGAAATTCGAGAGTGATTCTTCCTGTTTGGAAGAATAATCAGGGTGGTACCGCGAATGTATATTCGTCCCTGAGGCAGTTTGCCTCAGGGCTTTTTTATTATTCTTTAGGAGTGTTGATTATGAAGCAAATCCGTGTCAGTGACATTACAATGAGACAGGCCACATCTGCCTTTTCTCTCTCATTTAAAGAGACCATTGAGTTGGCAAAGCAGCTGGACCGTTTGGGCGTATCTGTAATAGAACTGGAAGGTATTTCCAATGTACGAGTCGACGCATTGCGTATTAAGTCGATTGCTACCTCAGTCAACGATAGTATTGTCGCCGTTCCTGTTGCCCTGGATGGAGAGAACGTTCAGCAGGTATTCGGAGCCCTTTCTCAGGCAAAACGCCCCCGACTTCAGGTCTGTGCGGCTGTCAGCTCTGTTCAGATGGAGTACATTCATCATAAAAAGCAGGATGCAATGCTGACCGCGCTTTCTGATACAATTGCCAAATGCAGCAGTATCTGCAGCGATGTTGAATTTATTGCGGAGGATGCCACCAGAAGTGAACCGGAATTTTTGGCTAAAGTTCTCTCCCTTGCTATTGCACAGGGTGCTTCCACTGTTACCATCAGCGATTCTGCAGGAACAATGCTGCCGGAGGAATTTGCCTTGTTCATCCGAAAGATTTACGCTGATGTTTCCGCACTGAAGGATGTAACATTAGGCGTGTCCTGCTCCAATGAACTGGCAATGGCAGATGCCAATCTGATTGCTGCCGTTTGCGAGGGCGCCTGCGAAGTGAAGGCTGCTGCCTATCCTGTGAATGCGGCTTCTCTTGCAAATATCTCCCGCATTCTCGCTGCAAGAAGCAGTCATCTGAATGCAGGTTGCACCGTCAATGTAACCCAGCTGAGCCGTGCAATGAATCAAATTCAGTGGCTTTGTCAAACAGAACGAAGCAAAACATCTCCCTTTGATAATGGTGTTCAGGAAGAAGAAACTTCTTATTTAACTGCCCACGATAATATGGCTGCCGTTTTAAAGGCTGTGGAGCGTATGGGTTATGATTTGTCTGAGGAAGACGGCATTAAGGTATACGACGCTTTCCAATCTATCACGAAAAAGAAGGAAAAGGTTTCCACCAAGGAATTAGATGCCATTATTGCATCTGCAGCCATGCAGGTACCTGCAACATACATTCTGGACACCTATGTAATTACCTCCGGTAATACCGTTTCTTCCACTGCGCACTTAAAGCTTGTAAAATCCGGCGAAATTATGGAAGGTGTCAGCATTGGTGACGGCCCTATTGATGCCGCATTCCTGGCAATTGAAAGCATCACCGGTCAGCACTATGAATTGGACGATTTCCAAATTCAGTCTGTTACGGAAGGTCGGGAGGCAATGGGACAAACCATTGTCAAACTGCGTTCCAACGGCAAGGTATATTCCGGACGGGGTATTTCCACCGATATTGTGGGCGCAAGTATTTATGCTTACATCAGCGCCCTGAACAAAATTGTCTATGAGGAGGATGAGGTATGAAGCTCTCCTTTTCCACCCGCGGCTGGTCTGAATTCAGCTGGGCAGATATGATACAAACTGCGCTGGATATGGACTTTGGCGGTATTGAAGTCTATAATCTGCCGAAATTTGACGCTTTGATTGATAAAAGCGGTCCTTTCCACAAATTCCAGACTGCCGCAACGCTGCGTCAGCTTCGTGAGAAGAAGTTGTCTATCCCCTGCTTTGACACATCGCTTGACATTTCTGCCCAAACAGACTGTGCTTGCGTGCTTGAAAAACTGATGGAAACCGCTCGTAACACGGATGTGCCTTATGTTGCAGTTTGTGCCTTAAATGACGAGGAAGCCGTCATAGAGAACAACCTTGATGAGCTGGAGAAACTGGCTGAGAAATATGGTGTAACCTTGTTGTTAAAGACCAGCGGTATTTTTGCAGACACAAGCCGACTGAGAAACGTACTTGATCAATACGCCAGTGATTATCTGGGCGCGTTGTGGGACGTACATCACACATACCGGGATTTTGGTGAAAGCGCCGATGCGACAATCAAGAACTTAGGCAGTTATGTCTGTCACGTTCATATGCGCGATTCGGACAATATGGGAAATTACCAATTGATTGGTGAGGGTACTATGCCTATCGCGGACATTGTACGCGCCCTGTCTTCTGTGAACTATGACGGCTTCATTTCCCTGGAGTGGAAGCCGGAATGGCTGGAGGATTTGCAAGATTGGGAAATCATCTTCCCCTATTTTGTAAATTATATGAACCAGTTCGGCACCACTCGCGGTATGAAGAAAAGTCTGTACTTCAATCACGATGGTACCGGTCAGTACATTTGGAAAAAGGACGAACTCATTAACCTGACCTTTAGTCAGGTGTTGGACAGAGTTACTGCAGAATTTCCCGATCAATATGCTTTTAAATACACAACCCTTGACTATACCCGTACCTATCAGGAGTTCCAAAAAGACGTGGATGATTTTGCCCGCGCATTGGTTTCTATGGGTGTGAAGGCCGGCAGCAAAGTAGCGGTTTGGGCGACCAACGTTCCTGCTTGGTATATTTCGTTTTGGGCAACTGTGAAAATCGGCGCGGTGCTTGTCACAATGAATACGGCCTATAAAATTCACGAGGCGGAATATTTGTTGCGGCAGTCCGATACCCATACACTCATTATGATTGAAAGTTGTTTGGATTCAAATTACCGCAGCATTATCAATGAAATCTGCCCGGAAATTGCCGGTACAAAGGCTGGTACGCCTTTGCATTGTAAGCGTCTGCCATTCCTTCGTAATGTTATTACAGTCGATTTTCAACAGCCCGGTTGCCTCACCTTCGACCAGGCGATGCAACGCAAGGATATGGTGCGCCCGGAACAGGTGGCAAAAATGGCTGCTGCAGTCCGACCGGATGATGTTTGCAATATGCAGTACACCTCCGGAACGACCGGCTTCCCCAAGGGTGTTATGCTCACACACTACAATGTTGTGAATAACGGCAAATGTATTGGCGACAGAATGGGCTTGTCCACTGCCGACAGAATGATGATACAAGTGCCGATGTTCCACTGCTTTGGTATGGTGCTGTCTATGACCGCATCGATGACCCATAGTGCAACCGTATGTCCCCTGCCCTATTTTTCAGCCAAATCCTCGCTGGCCTGTATCAATCAGGAGAAAATCACCTGTTTTAACGGCGTTCCCACAATGTTCATTGCCATGTTCAATCACCCTGACTACCGTAAAACTGACTTTTCTTATATGCGCACCGGTATTATGGCTGGCGCGGGATGTCCTCCGGAACTGATGCGTCGAGCAGCCCAGCCGGATGAGATGAATATGCGCGGCATTGTCAGCGTTTATGGACAGACAGAATCTTCTCCCGGTTCTACAATGTCCAGCTGGACAGACCCTCTGGATGTCAGAACCGATACTGTTGGTTACGCATTCCCACACGTCTGCTGTAAAATTGTGGATCCGGAAACCGGCCTGGAAGTTGCAGACGGTGTAAACGGCGAATTCTGCTCCAAAGGCTACAACACAATGAAGGGCTACTACAAAATGCCCCAAGCAACGAAGGACACCGTGGACGCAGAAGGATGGTTACATTCCGGTGACTTGGCCTGTCGCGACAGCGCAGGCAACTACCGTATCACAGGTAGATTAAAGGATATGATTATCCGTGGCGGCGAAAATATCTATCCGAAGGAAATCGAAGAATTTATCTACACCCACAATGCGGTACAGGACGTGCAGGTGATTGGTGTCCCGGATAAAAAATACGGTGAAGAGATTATGGCTTGCATAATTCTGAAAGATCCCAACGCCATTACCGTGGAGGAAATGCGTCAATATATTGCTTCCAGTATGGCAAGACACAAGGTCCCCAAATATATCGAGTTTGTGGATAGCTTCCCGATGAACGCAGCCGGCAAGGTTCTCAAGTATAAGATGCGCCAGGATGCCGCAACCCGTCTTGGTCTGGTAGGCGACGGTACAGATACTGCAAAAAACGAGAGACTTTAACAAAAAATCCGATTGAACATCAGTGTTCAATCGGATTTTCTATATGCTGTATCATTCGATGAACTGAAAGGGTTACTAACGGATATCGGCACCGAAGAATTGGGCCATTTGGAGATGATTGGCGCGATTATACACCAATTAACACGAAATTTGAAGGACTCCCAAATCCAGGATTCCGCTTTTGCCCCCTACTTTGTCGACCACACCACCGGCGTGTATCCCACTGCAGCCTCCGGTTTCCCCTGGAGCGCCGCATCTATGCAGGTAAAGGGTGACCCGATTGCGGACCTGACGGAGGATTTGGCAGCAGAACAAAAAGCCAGAGTCACCTATGACAATATTCTTCGGCTTAGCGACGACCCGGATGTGAACAATGTTATCAAATTCCTGCGAGAGCGGGAAATTGTGCATTTCCAGCGATTTGGCGAGGCAATTCAACTTCTGCGGGAAAAACTAAACCAAAGGAACGTATATTGCATGAACCCCTCCTTCGATATGTAAAAAATAGGGGCAGATACTCTGCCCCTAAATACATAAGTTTCGCAATTTATTCGTGGATAAACGGCTCTTCAATTGGGTTGCCATCAGTTCCGGCTATGATTTTCTTAACCTGTAACTCAGCTTCGTCAAGAAGTTTGCCGCATTTCTCAACAAGACCGGTGCCCTCCTGAAACAGTTTGAGAGATTCATCCAGTGGCACATCTCCCCTCTCCATTGCACGAACAATTTGCTCCAATCTTTGCATATTTTCTTCAAAGGTTTTATTGGTTTCGTTCATCGTTCTTCCTCCCTTTTCTCCGAAACAACAGCTACAATTTCACCGTCTTCAACCGAAATGCTGACACAATCCCCCACCGGAACCTGTTTTACAGACCGAACAATATGACCTTCTGAAGATTGCACCAAGGCATACCCCCGGGAAAGTACTTTTAGAGGACTCATTGCATCCAGTTTTGCAGTCAGGGTAGTAAAAGCTTGCTTTTTTCCTGCTAAAAACTGCTGACTGCAAGCGGACAGTCTGGACTGGGAATGCGCCAGCGCTTGTCTGCGAATGTGTATATACTGCTGGGGACTTTGCAGAGTTGCACTGCCTGATAAGGCATTTAGATGTTGACGTGCAGTTTTAATTTGTCTTAACAGGTTTGTGCATAGACTCGCGTGAATACTATCTAACCGTTGCCGTAAATTGTCCTGGTCGGGTACTGCCAATTCTGCGGCATTCGACGGCGTTGCCGCCCGTAAATCGGCAACAAAGTCCGATATTGTATAGTCTGGCTCGTGTCCGACAGCAGATATGACAGGGATTTCTGAATTATAAATTGCGTACGCGACCGGTTCCTCATTAAACGCCCATAAATCCTCTAAGGAACCGCCGCCTCTGCCCACAATCAGCAAGTCCGCAAGCTTGTGCTGATTGGCATATGCTATGGCTGATGCAATTTCGACCGGTGCTTCTGTGCCCTGTACCCGTACAGGCAATAGCACGACCTTGGATAACGGGTAACGCTTCTTTAGAATACGCAAAATATCGTGTACCGCGGCTCCGGCAGAGCTGGTGACAATACCAATCACACCGGGAAATTCCGGAATCTTTTTCTTGTGTTCCTGATTGAACAGACCCTGCGCGGACAACTTTTTCTTGAGTTGTTCAAAAGCTGCGTGTAAATCACCAATTCCATCCAATGCCATTGCGCTGCAATAAAGCTGATAAGCGCCGTCCCTTGGATAGACGGAAATCTTACCCATTGCTATAATTTTCATACCGTTTTCCGGTTGAAAACGCAAACGGATTGCGTTACCACGAAACATCACGCATTTGAGGTTCGCCTGTTCATCCTTAAGTGTAAAATAGTGATGTCCGGAAGGATATACCTTATAGTTGCTGATTTCTCCGCGGACTGCAATTGCATTCAGCCGTGTATCACGGTCCATAAGGCCCTGGATATATTCATTGATTTGGGAAATTGACAGCACTTGCTGCTCCATATTATCCCTCCTGATGACGGAATGTTAAAATTGCCACACCCATTGCATTGTCAGTTGCATATTGCGGCTCGGAAAAGACCGGATTGAGGTCGGCAAGCTCTCTGCGCAGCATGGAGTTGGATGCCACACCACCGGAAAAAACAACAGGCAAATCCAGATATGCTTTTTGCGCGTTCAGCGTTGCCTGGTGCACGCCATAACAGATACAGCGCAAAGCAAAAGCTGCGGTTTCACTTACATTTGCAGATTTTTGCCAGTATTCCTGTACCTTGTTCTCCAAGCCGGATATTGAGAAATCCATGTTGGGACATTTAATTTTGAAAATATCCGTATTATTTGCTTCCTGACTGATGAAATCCAAATGCTTTCCGGACGGAAACGGCAAGCCAAGCATCTGTCCGGTCCGGTCAATCAACTGCCCTGCTGAGATATCCGTTGTACCGCCAATTTTGGTGCAGGTGACGTTTTTGCCATCCGGTTCAACCAATAACAGTTCCGTTGTGCCACCGGATAAGTGCCAGGCTAAGTGCGGAGTGTCTAAAAGCGAGAGTTTGTCTGCGCTCCAGACAGATGCGGCAATATGACCCTGTTGATGAGAACATTCAAATAGCGGCACATGAAGCGCCTCCGCCAGCATTTTGGCGTGACTATACCCCACCATAAAGCAAGGCATATAACTACCGTCAACCGCTCTGGGGCGCGTGGAGACACCAACTGCAGTAATCTCACCCACATCTATATTGCAAAACAGCCTGCCGGATAGCTCCGGCAGGCTCTTTGTATGATGAAATACAGCATCACTTTGACGAAGCCCCAGCTCACCTGCCTTTACAGGAAGAAGCTGCGAACAGTTGATGCCGTTACTGCCATCAAAATACGCAATGGATGTGGTGTAATTACTGGTATCAAAACCAATTACACTCATTATTTTACCTCAGATGTTAAACTGCGTGCGAATGCACCTAAAATGCCGTTTACGAAAGCTCCGGTATCATCGCCATCATACATTTTAGCAATACGAACAGCCTCGGAGATTGCAACTCCTGTGGGAACATCTGCAAGGTATAGTGTCTCAAAAATTGCCAATTGCATAATGGCTCTTGCGAGCTTGGAGATGCGGGAAACATCCCAACCGATAGAGAATTTTTGAATCTGTTCGTTCAGCTCCTCAATCCGGTTTGCAACGCCGCTCACCACCGTATCCAAATAGGCAACCTGTTTTCCGGAGGGCATCTCGGTATAGACCTGATTTTCACCGGAAAGCAGGCGATAGTAATCCTTGTTGAGTCTGGTAGCAATAATCTGCTCCGGATCCTCACCGGTAAATTCTCTGCCGTAGATTAAATGTACTGCCAGTTCTCTGGCGTTTGCTCTGGTCATCTTGACTCCTTACTGACGGATGATACCGCAGACATTCACATTAATTGCATTTACCTTAACACCGGCTGTGGATTCGATGGCTGCGACCACGGCGTCCTGAACGGACTTGGCAACTGTAACAACATTTTGACCGTAGCCAACGTTTACATTACAATCAATATTCAGGGAATTATCCTGAGAAATCGTAATCTTCAAACCCTTTGCCCA
Source organism: Faecousia sp. (assembly GCA_045644625.1). GTDB lineage: Bacteria > Bacillota > Clostridia > Oscillospirales > Oscillospiraceae > Faecousia. The sequence goes on along the minus strand of JAZRHG010000066.1, from coordinate 23,858 downwards.
GGATTTCTTGCCAATCATATCTGCAATATCCGCACCGGGCTTGACATTCAGACCTACAACACCCTCAACATCACTGACTGCATTTGCAACGATAGAAGCAATCACATCCTCGGAAATCAGCACATTGCCATTATCCTGAATTTGGGTGATATACTGTTTGTTATCTGCCATAAGAATTACCTCCTAAATACAAGCCACATTTGTAGCATATTTTATTCTATTGTAACACAAATCCAAAAAAATACAACTATTTTCTGCATGGCCACAGAAATACCCCAAAGGAAATTCCTTTGGGGTATTCGTTATTGTACTTCAACTACTCTTATGTCTTCCATTGCATAGTCAGACTGGGTCAAAATAATGTCGGCAATCACTGCCACATCATTCTGTACAAGTCCGCCTTCAGGGGATGCAACGGCAACGGAAATTCCGTCATCACTGATATACGCTACACAGTCAGTGTAGCCCTTAGCAATGACCAGGCTTTCAATTTGCGCTTCACATAACGCAACCTGTACCAATTCTTCCAGCTTTTGGTTAGACTGCGCAGTTTCTGCGCCTTCACTATATGCCATTGCTTCCTGCAATAGTCCCACAGCGCTGTCACGCGCCTCCTGGCGGGACAAACGAACGGCTGCGAAATAATCTGTGATTGTTGTGTTGTTGGCGTCTGTGTCCACAGACAGGGTGCTGCCGTCATTCATCACAAGCATATCTGCCGACAATATCTTGTTCTCATCCAGCGTATCAGTTAAATTTGCTGTAGTTTGATCCTCTGTGTACAGCCAGTTTACATAGATTCCCGCGCACACAGTTACAAGTACTGCTGCTGCCACCACATTTTTCTTCCAAGTTTTCATAAGAAAGCCTCCATTCATTTCATTTTTAATACGCAAATACAATTTGCACCCAGGCCGGTAAGCTTCGATACAGCATCCACGATTGCAAGGCGGACACTGGGATTATCCGCACCGTCACAAACAACAATTGCACCTTGATAAACTGCCGGTATCACCTGCCTGATTAGACCTGTCTCGTTGCGGTCGGAATCGGTTGTGATGACCGTGTCGCTGCGAATGCTTTGATCCTTTTCTGCATGGGTACTGTCCTCGTCCGTCTGAAATAAAATTTCCTCCCCTGCGGAAATTGTCAAAACAACCTCTACATTGCCTGCCCCCTCTACCTGACATAGGATGCTTGCCAGTCGGTCCTCCAACGGAACTTGTGTTTCCTGACTGTTCTTTTGTATTGCAACATCTGTATTTTCAGCCGTCTTTGCCGGAAACATCATAAGAACAAGTCCAATTAGAAGTATTAAGATTGCAAATTTATATTTTTTGCAAATGTCTGGAATTTTGTGAAGCACCTTCAACGCCATATCTGTTTATCCTCCGGAATACCGATTTCCTCTGTTAGAAATGTTTGAAGCGTTTTTTTGCCGTATGGAGAAACATTCCCCAAAATTGTGATTTCATCAGGTGACAATTCAGAAGTATCAGGAAATGATACTTCTATCGCAACATCTAAACGCAAGGAATCGGCTTTGTCCAAAATATATGCTTCTAATTGTTCCTTTATGATAGCCTGGCAGGCTTGTTGCGACATTGCTTCCCCCTGCCCTACAACCCGCTCCGCTTCCTCTGAAACACCGAAATAGAAACTCTGTAGGTCTTGAAATTGTATCTGAATAACCGGTGCAACCACTGTGAAAATCAGAAATGCTCCGGCAATGAGCTTTATAATGCCTGCAGACGGTGCTTTATCTCCAATAAAAGCTTTCACAATTGCAACCATGACACAGGCGCAAATAATTGAAAGCAGATACTGCCGAATAGTTTCCATCATCCAATACCTTTCATAAAGCAGACCGTGCTAACCAGATGTAACAGGCAAACACAGCCGGTCATAGCCAGCAGAAGCCCGGTTGCAGCCGTAAAATTTTCTATCAGCTTGACCGGTGTCTTGGTGCCAAAAACTCCGCAGACAGCCCCTGTGAGTTTCAAGAGTATATATTGCACACCGATTTTCAAAAACGGCACAACACATAGCGCAATCACGGTCAAAATTCCATATATACCTGCAGAATTTTTCATAACACCGGCACTGACAAGAATAACATCGGAAGCTTCTGAGATTGCACCGCCTACAACCGGCAGAAAGCCTGATAATGCCATCTTGGCTGCCTTTGCCGATGCCGCATCCACCGTTCCGCTTACCACGCCGGTGATGCCGAGATATCCGGTAAAAATATATATTGCAATTTTTAAACTCCAGGTTAACAGCCACATAACAAATTTCTGCATATTCTTAAGAATATCTCCACCGACTGCATTGCTGGCAACGCTCAGTGCCAGATATATATAAATCATCGGTATCATAATCTTTGAGATTGCAGTAGTTAAGAAGGTGTTTAAAAATACTGTGCCAATATATAAGCCTGTTGCAGTGGTTACGCCACCCTCCGCTGCTAAGGCCGCCGTCATAGCCGGCAGCAATAATTTTCCGTATTCACATATGGTAGTAACCGTTTCAACGCCAAGGTTAATAAATGTACCTGTCGGCTCAAATAGAACTAACCCAACCGAAATTGCACCTACCAGTTCTGTCGGTGTGCTACCTATTTTTGTATAGCTTGTAACGATGGATACCAGCATACAAATACCGATTAAACAAACGCATAGATTTGCAGCTTCAGCCAGCTCCGGTCTTAGCTTACTAACCGCTTCTTTTATGATGTACCAAAGGTCTTGCCCAAAGGTTGTTGATTCGTATGGCATTAGTTCTTCAGCAGTTTCCGGTGCAGGGGGCGCAGTAATCTCCAATCCGCAGACGGTTGTAGAGCAACATACAATCAATAAAATGATAATGATGATTTTTCTCATACAGCCACCAAAATTTCTTTCACCAAATCCATTAGCTTTGAAAATAGCGGAATTGACAGCCAAAGGATTACAGTGCCAGAGAGAAACTGTATGGTTTTTCCTAGTGTTCCGTTCCCTGCATCCGCACAGACCTGACACACAATTTCCGATAACAGTGCGATACTCACGGCTTTCATTAAGATACCAATGATTTGACTGTCTAAATTTCCCATATCCTGAAGCTGGGATAGCAGATTGATAATTGGCTTTATATAACTGACCGCTGCAGCAAGCACCATAACGCATACTGCGATGCTCAAAAGGGCAGAAATGTCCTTACCTTGTTTTGCAAGAATTAAATAGAATACCAGGGAAATTAACACCCCACCGGAAACCTTCAAAAATATATCCATCAGAAACCAAAGAGTGATTTTACAAGTTCAAACAAATCAAAAATCTTCTGTGCCACAATCATTAACACAACCACAAGACCCGCTAATGTTGTCATGGTTGCCTGCTCGTCCCGGCCGGATCGTGACAGGACCTGGTTCAGGATTGAGGTGATAATGCCGATGGCAGCAATTTTAAATATTAAATCAATTTCCATATCAAATAAATAGTATCACCATAGCAGCACCGGCACAAATCCCTAACGTCTGGTAGCTGCGAACCCGCACGTCCTGATTTTCAGAATGCCTCATTAGCAATTGTGTTGCTTCCGCCCGCAAACTTTCCAGCCCCTTACACTGTCCCTCCAAGTCAAATCTGCCCAGGATGCAGCCCAACTGTGTGAAGGCTATCCTGGTAAGTTTGGGTAAGTCAACTATTTTTTCAAGCACTGTACGTACACATTGCGCAACATCCGGAGCGATTTGTGTTTCCAGTTCCTGTGCCAAAGCCATAAATAATTTCTTCAAACATCCATCACAGACCCCTGAAGTCATTTTGCACAGCTCCGGCAGTGGCGTTAGGCGATACTGCAATTCCCATTCCATAAATTCCAGTGCAGAAATATACTGTCTCAAGCACTGGGTTTCACGCCGATGCACTCCGGCGTACAAAAAACCAAACAAGCCGCATCCTGCAACAATCAAAACGGCGCCAACAATTTTGATACTCATATGTTCACCCTTTCCCCTATCCAGGTTTTATCGCGGTGTAAAATGAGCAATGTATCAAAAATACCGCTATCACAAAGGGTCTTATAAACAGGACGCCGAAACAAATCTTCCTTGCTTCCCGCGTGGGCTGTAGCCAGTAGTTTTACGCCACACCACCCTGCGTGAACCAGAGCATCGCAATCTTCCTCAGCAGTAATTTCATCCACCGCGATTGTCTCCGGCGTCATATTTCGCAGCGCCATTTCAATTCCCGCACTCTTACTGCACCCGGATATCACATCCGTATGTTTACCCATAGGAAAACAAGGCGCTTTATTCTCAAATGGAAATATCTCCTCCCGCTCGTCAACTACAGATATAAACTCGTTATTAAAATCCGACCGTTGCCTTATAAAATCCCGCAATAATGTAGTCTTTCCGGCGCCTGGCGGTCCAATAATCAACACAGAACCCGAATATAGGCGTGCTTTTTCCGCAAGGCCCAAAATGTCCCTCGCCACACGAATGCAGATGGAGCAGACTGAACGAATACCGGTCATTTGATGCTTGGAATTGATCACATTGCCGCAAATTCCCACCCGGTGTCCGCCAGGCGCTGTGATATAACCATTTGAAATAGTAGAAGATGTCCAAGGTGAATATCTGGATGTTACATTCACACAAAACTGTAAATCTTCAATCATTACCACGCGATGCAATATCAGTCTCTTTTCCGCAAGCACCAATTCTGGCGGCTGATTGAGGCGTAAACGGATTTCCTGTAATGTATCTCTGCCCAGCTTGTCTACATCTTCACGCAACCAAAGCGGTAAGATGTCCAACAAGGCCTGCCAAGCACACTTCATATGTATCACTCCCACTTAATCCTATGCAGGAAAGACAAGCATATACAAAAAAGAGTCGACAGCTTTCGCTGTCGACTCAAAGGAAATTATTCTATTCTTCGTAATCCTGCGGAATCTGATTGAAATCGTCAAATTCCACCTGATCTCCGCCGCCGTTGCGCATCATATTCCATTGCTCTTTTGTAACCAAAATGGCACGGGGTTTGCTGCCGGCAAAGGGACCGACAATCCCCTTTTCTTCCATCTCATCCACAATTCTGGCGGCGCGGGCATATCCCAGCTTTAATCTGCGTTGCAGCATAGAAACCGAAGCTTGTCCTGTTTCCAAAATCACATCAACTGCAGCAGGCAGCATTTCGTCGCCTGATAATTCCTCTGCAGTGGGCTCAGCCACACTGGGGGTATTCTTATTTTCGGCCTGCAGTGCTTTTTTCTCGATTTCTTCCATAACCTGCTGGTCATAATCCGTTGTAAAATTGGATTTGACATAGTTTGCAACTGCTTCAACTTCCGTATCGCTTACAAAGCAGCCCTGAACGCGTCTGGGTTTGCCGTTTCCGATGGGGGCATAGAGCATATCGCCCTTGCCAACCAGTTTTTCTGCACCCTGCGTATCCAAAATGATACGGGATTCCATTGCGGAGGCAACAGAGAATGCAATACGGGAAGGAATATTTGCCTTCATAAGGCCTGTGATGACATCTGCAGAGGGACGCTGTGTTGCAATTACAAGGTGAATACCGGCAGCACGTCCCATTTGTGCAATGCGGCAAATGGACTCTTCCACTTCCTTGGCAGCCACCAGCATCAGGTCCGCAAGCTCGTCAATAATCACAACCACCTGCGGGAGCTTTTTGCCCTCAGTCTCGTGGTCTTCCATAATGCTGTTGTAGGACTCCAAATCGCGGACACCGGCATCTGACATTGCCTTATAGCGACGCATCATTTCTGTTACTGCCCACTGCAAGGAGCCGGCAGCCTTTTTCGGGTCTGTCACAACGGGGATTAACAAATGGGGAATTCCATTATAGATGCCCAACTCAACCATTTTGGGGTCAACCATAATGAGCTTGACGTCCTCTGGACTTGCCTTATAGAGCAAGGAAATGATGATAGAGTTCATACATACGGACTTACCGGAACCGGTAGTGCCGGCAATCAGCATATGGGGCAAACGGGAAATGTTACCAACAATGCAGCTGCCGCCAATATCTTTACCCACAGCAAAAGAGGATTTGGACTTTGCCTTATTGAACTCCTGGGAGTCGATTACCTCCCGCAGGGAAACCATCGTAACTGCGCGGTTCGGCACCTCAATACCAACCACAGAGATTTTACCGGGAACTGCAGCAATGCGGACACCGGTCGCACCAAGACTCAGCGCGATATCATCTGCTGCAGATGTTAGCTTGCTGAGCTTAACACCCTTTTCGAGCTCCACTTCATACCGGGTTACACTGGGGCCGCGGGTGACGTTAATAATGTGCGCATCAATCTTGAAGCTGGCGAGCGTCTCGTTTAGTCTGCGGGAGTTTTCCCGCATCTCCACTGTGCCGTCACCGACGCTGCCGGACGGGCTTTTCAGCAAATCAATGGGCGGGAAACTGTACGCAGGTTTTGTCACTGCCTCAGCTTCCGCAATCTCCTTGGCTACTTCAGCGGCAGATGCCTCTGCCTCTTTTGCAGTCACCTTTTCTACAGGTTTTTCCGCTTCAACAATCTCTTCGAAAATTTTCTCCGGTTCTAACGGCGGCATTTCCGCAGGAACAGGTTCTGCAGATTTGTTCATAACAGGGATAATTTCGGAGTTGGGGTGCTGCTCAACGGCTGCCCTTGCGCCGGAAATTGCAACCGGCTCCTCGATATCTGCATCAATTTGGCTCATAATTTCATCGAGCTTTTGCGGCTTTGACTCTGTAAATTCCGGTAAATCCGTAGAATTCTCCTGCGTGACGATAACGGCTTTTCTTTCCGCATCCTGACGCCGCCGCTCTAAGTATTCAATGCGTTTGTTGGCAATATGATTTACAACAACCGCTGCAGGCTCTTCCTGGGGTTCTTTCACATCTTCAAATTCGGGTCTCGGTCTGTTTTTAATCGCACGAATGATGCTGGGAATCGTAATTTGAATACCTGCAAGAAGGAAAATCAGCCCTGCAATAACTAATACGATATAAGAGATAATCGGACCGCACAGCAGCTTTACCAGGATTGCCACTGCGCCGCACACAAGACCTCCGGATGTGCCGTCAATGCCGCCTAAATACAACTCAGAAATGGACGCAACCCCTCCGGGGATATACGGGTTTAGCACCAAATGGGAAACACAGCCGCAAAACAACACAAACATGCAAAGAGATGCTGTGCGCATACGAATCGGCTTTTTACCGCTAAATGCGTGAATAATAAACAAGTACAATAAGACGGGAATTGCAATAACATATCCTGTTTTACCAATAAGACCACTGAAAAAATCATTTAAGAAAGTTAAAATAACACCCTCTGGTACAATATAAGCAACCAGCAGAAGCACAAACAAGCCGAGGCACACCAGGGAGCTGATTAAACGAACCGGAATTTCCGATTTTTGTGCTTGTTCTTTCTTGACAGACTTTTCCTTATTCTGCACCTTTTTTGCAGGTGCCTTTTTCTTGCTCTTAGCTTTTGAAGCAGCCAATTCTGCCTGAGATTTACGTTTCTTATCAGCCATAGGAACCTCCTTATACAGCAAATAGATACAGAAGGAAGGACAGCAGTGATGCCCCCCAGGAATAGTATGCAAATCCGGAAAAGCCTGTTCTGGACATAAATAACGTAGCCAGTCTTATGCCGATATACCCTCCACTAAAAGCACCCAAACCGGAAAGAATATAGGTTAACATACTGTTCCAAAACAGAATTCCGTCAACGGTAAAAATTTGTACAATATCCAGCACAGAAAACGCTGCTAAAACCGGGACACTCAGCATGAAAGCCCAGTTTAATGCCTGCTGACGATCCGCGCCGCGGCAGACGGAAACGCCGGTGATACCGCCAACCGTCGAAAGACCGGGAATGGCGCCGATACTTCCGCAGAGGCCAATCAGAACAGCATCGAATTGGGTCATATTGCCTGCATTTTTATTTCCCTGCAGCATACGTCCGGGTATAAAAATCAGCAGTCCGTTTATCAGCAGCAGTCCGGATATGGCCAGTAGATTTCCGCGCACTCCTGCAAAAATATAAGACAAAACCACAAAGCCTACAAGCATTGGTAGTGTGGCAGTTCTAACAAGACGTAAATCCAGCCGATACCGTGAGGAAAATCCCCTATTGTGTCTGCCGCTCCTTAGTTTAGTTTCCCGACGTAACTGTTCAAACATCGGGCCACAAGTAAAGTACAATGCACATAACAACGAAATATGTACAATCAGGTTTCGAACCGGATCAAAAGACCTTGCGCCAAAAAAGAGAAGCGCAAGCTCTTGATGGGCGATTGAGGAGATAGGTAAAAAAACGGATATACCGGAAATTATCCCGTAAAGAATACTTTCAAACCAGTTTAAATTCATACCTATCCCTCCTTTGCCAATATTTTTGTTATTGTAACATAAATTTTGAGATATTTCCAGTCTGTAAATGAAAAATTAACCTTTTAGAGCATATTATTTTCTTTTTGTTTCGCGATCATTTTGTGCAATGCATCTAACGCATCACTCAATCCGCCTAATTGGTCAATCAGGCCCGATTCAACTGCATCGCGGCCATACAGGATTGTGCCCACATCCGTTGCCATCTCCCCTGTCGCCATCATATATTTTTCAAATTGTTCCTTTGAGATTTTGGAGTTTTCCGTTACAAAATCCGCTATTTGCTCCTGTATGCGCTGAAAATAGCGAAAAGTTTGTGGCGCGCCAACCACAAGACCGGTCATTCTCACCGGATGAACGGTCATACTGGCTGTGGGTGTGATGAATGACTTTTTCGTGCATACAGCAAGGGGAATGCCAATGGAGTGACCGCCTCCCAGCACTAAGGATACAGTGGGCTTTTTCATCCCCGCAATCATTTCTGCGATGGCAAGACCCGCCTCAATATCTCCGCCCACTGTATTAAGCAGCAACAAAAGGCCGTCTGTTTCTTCGCTTTCTTCGATACCGGCAAGCAGAGGTAATACGTGTTCGTATTTTGTTGTTTTTGCGGTTTCCGGCAATACCTGATGTCCTTCCACCTGTCCGATTATTGTTAAGGTGTAAATATTACCTTTGTCGCTTTTTGTGAGATCCGAGCCCAGTTCAATAACTTGTTCCCGTTCTTCTTTTTTCATTTCTGCATTCTGTTCATTATCCATTGCTATACCTCCCTGTTTTATATGCTAACCGAAAATTAGCAAATAATTCACCCTTGTATTGTTGCGGATTTTATCGTATAATGCTGGTGGTGATATTTATGGCAACAAAAACAAATGCTATTCGTCTCGTTGAACAAGCAGGATTTCCCTGCAAGGAACTATTCTACGAATATGACGAAAATGACCTCAATGGCAATCATGCAGCAGAAGCAATCAACCTTCCCGGCGAACAGGTTTTTAAAACATTGGTAGCCCATGGAAACCAAACCGGTATCAACGTATTTTGCATTCCGGTTTGTTGCGAATTAGACCTGAAGCTTGCTGCAAAGGCATCCGGTGATAAGAAAATTGAACTGCTGCCGGTAAAGGAATTGCTTGGTATCACGGGTTATATTCGCGGTGGTTGCAGCCCTATTGGTATGAAGAAAAAATTTCCCACATATCTTGATGAAACTTGTCAATTATTTGATGAGATTGCAGTATCCGCCGGTGAACGCGGTCACCAAATGCTTTTGCCATACGAAGCAATTGTTGAAATTACCAACGCCAAAATTACAGATATTATCGCGTAAAGAGAGGAATAATTATGCAATACGAATATAAAACAAAAGGTACATGTTCTCAGCGAATTTTGTTCGAGATTGAAGAGGGCAAGCTGAAAAACGTGCAATTTCTTGGCGGATGCAACGGGAATCTGCAGGGAATCAGTAAGCTTGTGGAAGGTATGGATGCAAACGAGGTGATTGAACGCATCCAGGGCATTCGATGCGGAATGAAGCCTACCTCCTGCCCCGACCAACTTGCAAACGCAATCAAACAGGCAATGAAATAACAAAACTGCCGTAGCGAAATGCTACGGCAGTTTCATTTTATTCAACTGTTTCCAGAATTAGCTTGACCAGTTCATCACGACCTGTGCCTTTTTCTGCGGAGAACGGTATCACAGGGCAATCTTCAGGAAGTTCCAAATCATCTCGAATGGTTTGCAAATTTGGCTCAATTTCACTTTTTTTCAGTTTGTCCAGCTTATTTGCAACCACAACAAACGTGCAGCCGCTGTCGATAAACCACCTTGCCATCGTAATATCATTGTTGGTAGGTGCGTGACGTGCGTCAACGATAAAAACACCCAGGTCAATGCGGTCAGCGGCAAAATAGCTTTCCATCAGCTTGCCCCAGCGTTCTTTTTCCGCCTGAGAAACTTTGGCGTAGCCATATCCGGGCAAATCAACAAAGTAACAGGCGCTGTCCACAGTGAAGTAATTCACGTGGATTGTTTTACCGGGCTTCTCACCTACTCTTGCAAAGTTCTTTCTTTGCAAAATCCGGTTAATCACAGAAGACTTACCCACGTTGGATTTGCCTGCAAAGGCAATTTCCGGTATGTTTTTTGTGGGAAAATCCCGCGTGGATGCTGCTGAAATCAAGAAATCAACTTTATTGAAATTCATAAGCCACCTCACTGACGAATGGTGTTGCGCTTCTTCGACTTCACTTCTTCCGGAATATTTTGAAGGATTGTAGGAATTACCTCGGTTTTTTTATTGAGTGCCGTGGACAGAACCGTATCAATTGTCTGCGCTGTGACAAAGTTGAGTGCATTTCGAACAACCGGGTCAATATCGTTCAAATCCCGTTCATTCTCCTTTGGGATGATCACGGTGGAAATGCCGTGACGCAGGGCAGCCATCGTCTTCTCCTTCAAGCCGCCAATTGCCAAAACTCTGCCACGTAGAGAGATTTCACCGGTCATCGCTACATCCCGACGCACGCTGACGCCGGTTAATGCAGATACCATCGCAGTGCAGACTGTTACACCGGCGGACGGACCATCCTTCGGAACTGCACCTTCAGGAAAATGCACGTGAATATCCTTGGTTTTGTAGAAGTCCGGTGCAACACCCAACATTTCTGCATTGGCTCGAATGTAACTTAAGGCTGCGTGGGCAGATTCTTTCATTACATCGCCCAAATTGCCGGTCAGCTCTAATTTTCCGGAGCCTTCCATCACATTCACCTCAACCTCAAGGGTTTCACCGCCTACGGAAGTCCATGCCAAGCCTGTGACTAAGCCAATCTGGTCAGTACCGGGAATGCGGTCGGGCAAATATTTCCGTGTACCAAGGTATTGCGCAACATTTTGTCCTGTAATTTCCACCCGCTTGGGTGCATTTTCAGAAAGCAGGCACATATCTGTCTTGCGGCAGATTTTTGCCAGCTCCCGTTCTAAATTACGGACACCGGATTCGCGGGTATAGCACTGAATAATCTCACGAATAGCATCCGGTGTGATACGGAGCTGCGATTTTTTAAGACCATGATTTTTCATTTGCTTTGGCAGAAGATGTGCCGTTGCAATGGCAACCTTCTCCTCGTCTGTATAGGAGCTTAATTCAATAATCTCCATTCTGTCCAACAAGGGTCTCGGAATGGTGTCGGTGGTATTTGCGGTGGTGATAAACATCACATTGCTGATGTCGCAAGGGATTTCCAGGTAATGGTCACGGTAGGTCTTGTTTTGTTCACTGTCCAAAACCTCTAAAAGCGCTGCAGCAGGGTCTCCTCGGTGATCTGCACCGAGTTTATCCACCTCATCAAGCAGAATGAGGGGATTCATACTGCCCGCCTGGACAAGCGCTGAGAGGATTCTGCCGGGCATTGCGCCAACATAGGTTTTTCTATGACCGCGGATGTCCGCTTCATCGTGAATACCACCTAAAGCTACACGGGCCATTTTCCGGTTTAAGCTCTTGGCAATCGAGTATGCAATGGATGTCTTACCCACACCGGGAGGGCCCACCAAGCAGAGAATCTGCGGAGGCATTTGTGGTGCAAGCTGACGCACCGCAATGGTTTCCAGGATGCGCTCTTTTACTTTATCCAAGCCGAAATGGTCTTTATCCAATATCCTCTTAGCAACAGAAATATCCAGCCGTTCCTTTGTCCGCACATTCCAGGGGATTTCCAAAACAGTATCCAGGTAATTACGCAGCACAGAGGCCTCGGCAGAGCCAAACGGTTGCTTTTTCAGTCGCTCAATGTCCTTCAAAAGCTTCTTTTCGGATGTTTCATCAAAATTCAAAGAAAGTATCCGCCGTTCATACTCGGAAAACTCAGAATGTTCGTCCTCTTCCCCCAGCTCTTCGCGAATAGCCTTCATCTGCTCACGAAGATAATAATCCCGCTGGTTTTGGTCAATATGCGCCCTTGTTCTTTCCTGAATGTCGGTTTCAAGATGCAGCATTTTAACTTCCTGCCGCAAAAGAGAAATCACTTTCTCAAGACGCTTCACGGGGTTAGCCTGACAAAGAAGTTTCGCCTTATCCGGATAATCAATGCCGGAGTTTTGGGCAATACAGTCGGCAATAAAGCTGCAATCTTCAGATGCAAACATCTGCAGCTGGACAGCCTGTGCAGGGTTTTCGGCAAGTTCAGCATAACTGCTATACAGAGCTTTTGCCTCTCTGCGCAACGCCTTTATCTTTAGGTTGTCCGTGTATTCCACATCTGCAAGCTGCTCAATCACACCGGCTAAAAAGGGCGTGGTTTGATGCAGTTCTGCGATTTTTGCACGGTATACACCGGTAGCCAATACCCGAATATTATCACCGTGGGATTTTAAAATTTGCTTAATGCGTACCACAGTTCCCACGGGATAAAATCCAATAAGACCCGGATCATCCTCTAAAATATCCTTCTGGGGAATCAGAAACAGTGTCTGGTCGTTTTTCATTGCGTTTTCTAACGCCAGCGCTGATTTCATCCTGCCTATATCAAAGTGCACTGTCTGGTTCGGGAATACAGTCATTCCCCGAAGTGCCAAAACAGGCAATCTTCTTGTAATCAATTCTTCGCTCATAAGGGACTCCTTCATATCTATGGAACAAAATGGGGGTAGCAAATCTACCCCCATAAAGTCATCCGTTTTTCGCAGCAAGCGCCTCTCTCGGCTTCGTCTTGTTGCGTACAATTTTCGGCTGTCCGCCATCAACGCAATCTGCAGTAATTACAACCTTGTGAATAGAAAGGTCGGAGGGAATGGCAAACATAATCTTGGTCATTGTTTGTTCCATTACCGCACGCAGGCCTCTGGCACCAATCTGGCGTTCTATCGCTTTTTGCGCAACTGCTTCCAGGGCCTCCTGTTCAATCTCCAGCTCCACGTTATCCAGCGCCAATAACTGCCTGTATTGCTTGGTAAGCGCATTTTTCGGCTCCACAAGAATCCGAACAAGATCTTCCTTCTTCAAATCCTGCAGTGCAGTAATCACCGGCAGACGGCCTACAAGCTCCGGGATAATGCCGAATTTCAGCAAATCGTGGGGTTGGACCTGTGCAAAAAGCTTTCCGATATCCCGCTTCTTTTTACTTTCAACAGGTGCATCGAAACCAATTGCAGAGCGATCCGTCCGGCTCTCAATAATCTTGTCCAGACCATCAAATGCACCACCGCAAATGAACAGAATATTTGTGGTATCCACAGGGATGGTCTCTTGTTGGGGGTGCTTTCTGCCACCCTGAGGAGGTACATTGGCAACAGTGCCTTCCAGAATTTTCAGAAGTGCCTGCTGAACGCCCTCACCGGATACATCACGGGTAATGGATGTATTCTCGCTTTTGCGGGCAATTTTATCCATCTCATCAATGTAGATAATACCCCGTTGTGCCAGTTCCACATCGAAGTCAGCAGCCTGAAGCAGTCGGACAAGAATATTTTCCACATCATCGCCAACATAACCGGCTTCTGTCAGTGTGGTCGCATCTGCAATAGCAAAGGGCACATTTAAAATTTTTGCAAGGGTTTGGGCAAACAGAGTTTTGCCGGAACCGGTAGGTCCAATCAGCAAAATATTGCTTTTCTGCAGTTCAACATCGGTGTTTTGTCCAAGATAAATCCGCTTGTAGTGGTTGTAAACAGCAACAGCAAGTGCAATTTTTGCATCTTCCTGACCAATGATGTAGCTGTCCATATAGGCCTTCATTTCTGCAGGCGTCGGTAAGCGCTCCGGCATTTCACCGTGTTGCATATCTTCTTGCAGCAAATCACAGCAAGCCTGAACGCAGTCACTGCAAATACAGACATTCGGGCCTGCAATCAGCCGTGCTTGATTTTCCTGTTTGCCGCAAAAAGAACAGAACAACTTCTGCTCATCTGTTTTTGCCATGAACAGCATCCACCTTTCTAAAAGCTTTTAGTGATGTGCAATCACGCGGTCAATAATTCCAAATGCATTGGCTTCTTCAGCGGTCATAAAATTATCACGCTCACAAGCCTCAGTTACCTCTTCAATGCTCTTGCCGGTTTTTTCAGCCAAAATCGCATTCATACGGGACTTGATAGTTTCCAGCCGTCTCATATGAATTGCCATATCTGTAATCTGACCCTTTGTACCGGCAGAAGGCTGATGAATCATAATCTCGGAATTGGGCAGCGCCATACGTTTTCCCTTGGCGCCTGCAGCCAGCAGAAATGCGCCCATAGAGGCTGCCATACCAACACAAATTGTCGCAACATCGCACTTGATGTACTGCATTGTGTCATAAATTGCCATACCGGCTGTAACACTGCCACCGGGACTGTTAATGTAGAACTGAATGTCCTTGTCCGGGTCCTGTGCCTCGAGATACAGCATCTGTGCCACAATCAGGCTGGCAGTGGTATCATTCACTTCCTCGGACAGAAACACAATTCGGTCATTGAGCAGACGGGAGAAAATATCATAGCTGCGCTCACCGCGACTGGTCTGCTCCACAACATAAGGAATAAAGCTCATAGTCGTATCTCCTTTCAGGGTTTAGAACATTCTAACCTGACGGCAGGAAAATTATTCCTTATCTTCCTTCTCTTCCGTCTTTTTCTTTCTGGGAGTAGAGCTTACAGCATTGTCAACAATCACCTTAACGGCCTTACGGGTCTGCAGACTTGTCTTAATCTCGTCCACAGGAACCATTTCCTTAATCTTTTCGATTTCCAGGTTGTACTGCTTAGCCATCTGCTCCAGCTCTTCGTTGATTTCCTCATCGGAAGCAACAATTTCTTCAACCTCAGCAATCTTGGCCAACATTACGTTGATTTTTGCCTGCTTTTCGGCAGCGGGACGGAATGCATTACGCATAGTGTTCAAATCGCCGCCCATCATCTTAGCATAAGCATCCATAGAGTAGCCGCTCATCTGCAGCTGATATGCAAAGCGCTCCATCTGATTATCCAGCTCTGCCTCAATCAAGCCGTTGGGCATCTCAACAGTCATCTTTTCAACGGCTGCGTCAATGCAAGCCTGCTCGAAGTTGGCAGCAACTCTCTTCTCAGCCTCAGCCTTAGCCTTAGCCTTGATATCCTTCTTCAGGGCATCCAAAGTCTCAAACTCGGATACATCCTTTGCAAACTCATCGTCCTTTTCAGGTACGTTGGTCACAGTGACCTTATTTACCTTAACGTGGAACACAACAGCCTTGCCTGCCAGTTCCTTGTGGTAATCCTCGGGGAAAGTAATGTCAATGTCCTTCTCCTCGCCTGCAGACATACCCACAATCTGCTCCTCGAAACCGGGAACGAAAGAGCCGGAGCCCAGCTTCAGGTCGAAGTTCTCGCCCTTGCCGCCATCGAAGGGAACGCCATTGTCAAAGCCTTCAAAGTCGATGTTTGCAGTGTCGCCCATTTCGGCAGCGCGGTCAACAGTCACGGTAGAAGCAACATTCTGTGCCATACGGACCAGCTCAGCTTCCACCTGCTCAGCAGTTACAGAAACTTTTTCCTTCTTAACCTTCAGACCCTTGTATTCGCCCAGAGTGACCTCGGGGTAAACATCGGTGGTCAAAGTCAGTGTAACGATGCCCTCATCGCTGATATCCATATCCGTCAGACTGGGACGGCCAACAGCCTTCAGCTCCTGGTCCACCACAGCAAACTTGTAAATCTCGGGGAAAATTTCCTCCAGGCCATCTTCATAGAAAACGTGAGCACCGTACATAGACTCAATCATCTTTCTCGGAGCCTTGCCCTTACGGAAACCGGGAATCATAATGTTCTTGCGAGCCTTCATATAAGCCTTCTGAACACCGCTCTCCATCAGTTCCTTGTCAATTTCGACAACGATGGTAGCTGCATTGCCCTTTTTTTCAATACTCTTAACGTTCATTTTTTGTCCTCCCAATTATATCAGGTCAATGACCCTCTATTTACATATTTTGTATCCGATTTATTCTATCAAAGAATGCAAAAAAAGTCTACTGTTTTCTTAAAAATTTTATTAAAATACTTTATAAGGTTTAAAATTCAGCTTATCTGCCGAAACAAGTCTGTATTCAATACCATCCCACTCACCTTCCAGAGCCAGACCGTGACTTGCTCCGTGCAGATGACCATAGTAACAACGGCGTACATCGTACTTTTCCAGCAGTTCCAAAATCTCGTTACAGACATAGCCCCTATAACGGGGCGGATAATGTAAAAAAACAATTTTGGGCAAAACGCCCGCGGATTGTAAGGATGTTTCAAGCCGCTGCAATTCCCGCTTAAACACCTTCTCATCGTGCTCCCCCGAACGGTCCTCTTCAAAGAACCAGCCCCGAGTTCCGCAAATGGCAAAGCCCTCATGCTCAAAATGGTTGTTGTTTAGGATATACTGCTGTGAAAAGCCGTTTTCTTCACAAAACTTGTAGAATTTGGTTGCAGTACTCCACCAATAATCGTGATTACCCTTCAGAATGATTTTTTTACCCGGAATCGAATCAATCCAGGCAAAATCCGCTTTTGCCTCATCCAGGTCCAATGCCCAGGATAAATCACCCAGCAAAACCGTTGTATCATCCGGACCGATCACAGATAAACCTTGTTTCAGCTTATCCAGGTACCCTACCCAAGTACCGCCAAATACATCCATCGGTTTTGGTGCGCCTAAGCAAAGGTGCAGGTCACCAATCGCATAAAGTGCCATAATTGCTCCTTAGAAATTTACAAGATGTTCCAGTTCTTTTCTCTTAATACCGGTAATTTTCACAATATCCTCTGCAAAATTAAGCGGAGATTGTTGTGCCAAAAGCAGCGTAATCTGACTTTCACCGGTTCTGGACCGATAGTCCTGCAAACCGGCAAAACAAAGTGCCGTTTCCGGGTCTGCAATGTAACCACTGGTTCGGTAAATACTGTTCATTGTGGAAGAAGAACGGTTATCGCCTGCAACTGTTGAGAAAAAACCGGCATTCAGTAAAGGAAGCTGTTCTTCTTCAAGGGTATAGCTCAACCCATTCTTACAGCACTCTGCAAAACGCTTTACTTCCTCACTGCCAAAGATATCCAGTATCAGTCGCTCTACGCCCAATTGCAAATTTTCTGTTGTTCCAACGGGACTAAACGTACCTCTGTGCAACAAATCCCATACAGCGCCGTTGTCAGTGCAAGTGCAAATGATGCAGCCTATAGGCAGTCCCATCTTTTTTGCATAATAAACAGCCATCGGCTCCGAGAAATCACCGGACAAAACAGAAACATCAAACAGAGCATCTTCTGCAATTGCATTGGTGCGCCGCATTTCTGCATATATGCCAAACAGAAATGCAATCCGGACCGCAATGAGCATCCAATCAGAAGTAACGGCAGGCATCTGACCGAAGATTACCTTGACGAGATTGCGAACGATGTAATCATATTCCCCTTCTAAATTGCGCCACAGTTCCGCGATCACAATTCGGTGGTTCATTTGCTGCAGACGCACAGAATTTCTGCCGATGCAGAAATCAACATCCCATCCTGTTAAACGGGATGAAAAGAATGTGTTCAAAATATCTGCAACACACTGCGAAAAGGATTTATCCTGCAATGCTGCAATTTCTTCGGCTGTAAATACAGGCAAAGAAAACGGTACATATCTGCCACCGTCCGGCCCGAGGTTCTCACACATTGCTCTGTGAGATGTATAAGCATCCCGGTCATCTCTTGTTGTTACATACAACATTTTTTCATCACTCCCAAAGCGTTGTTCCAGAAAATGTTCAAAACTGTATCCTTGTCTAATCCACGCCGGATCAGTTGTTGCGCGATAGCCGGATAGGATTCAATCCCTGTAACATCCTGAGGCAGGGTATCCACACCGTCCAAATCTCCCCCAAGCGAAATATGTGTCCCACTTGGGTCCAAGTTAAGAAAATGGAAAATATGGTCGCACACCGTATCGATGGTAGCATTTTCCCCAAGGAAATCCGTGTAGAGGTTGATGCCAGCCACACCGCCGACTTTGCAAATTTCTAAAAACATTTCGTCCGTAAGGTTTCTCGGCACATTGCAAAGCCTACGGCTGTTAGAGTGGGTTGCAATAATCGGCGCATCGGTAATATCCATAATATCCCAAAAACCTTCATCGCTGATGTGACTGACATCGATAATCATTCCCAGGCGCTGCGCTTCCTTGACATATTCAGCACCCTGCTCGGTCAGTCCGCCACCGGTAGCCTGAGAGCCGGTTAGCGGATTCTTTTCGTTCCAGCCCAAAGTGGAAATACGGAAGCCAATTTTATATAAATCTTCCAACAGTTCCGGATCAAAACCAATGCCTGCAGGACCTTCAATTGTCAAAATCGCAGAGGCTATCCCCTGCTTTTGATTTTCTTCGATATCTTGGGCAGAAAAGGCTTGCCGAATAGACTCCTTATTCTTTTCCAATTCGCTTAGGATTGCAATCATCTGCTTTTCGAATACCAATACTGGGTTACGGGTATCTTCTGTTGTGGTATAGCAGGCAAAGCACTGGGCGTAGCCTGGCAATTGCAGCGCTCTATCCAGGTCAATATGCAAAGAATTATTCCGTAAAAGAATCTGCTCGTCAGGATTACAAATCATTTGATTGGCGGTATCGCAATGTAAGTCAAATACAGGAAATTCCATCAAAAAGCATCCTCCAAATGAATAATTTCCGGTTTCCTTGTTTCAATTCCGTCAGGCGCATAAATCTCAACAACATCAAAACGCGGCTGTAACGCTGTCGGGTTTTCAGACAGATACATTTCGGCGGTCGTACGAAGTTTATTTTGCTTATGAATATCCACAAAATCCGAGGCTTTGGCAAATCGGTCCGATTTGCGCAACTTCACCTCCACGAACACCAAAAAATGCCTGTTGGCAGCTATAATATCAATCTCTCCAAACCGGCAGTGGTAGTTAGCAGCAATCAATTTATATTTTTTCTTTTTTAAATATTCCGCTGCCAGAGTTTCCCCCCAGGCGCCCACCAAATTATTTCGTCCCATATAGTTTCTTCAAAAATGTCATTCTATGTATTTCACAAGGTCCATTCTTTTGCAGCGCTTCATAGTGCGCCTTCGTGCCATAACCTTTATGAATCTCAAAATCATATCCGGGATATCGCTCCGCCATTTGAAGCATGACATCGTCTCTTGTCACCTTTGCAAGCACGGAAGCTGCGGCAATGCTGGCACTAAGACTATCCCCGCGTACTACAGTACTGGATGGAATGCCGAAATCCTTATTCCGGTTTCCGTCAATCAAGACATGTTCGGGGCGAACAGAAAGTTGAGAAATTGCGCGTTCCATTGCCAAAAAAGTTGCCTGCAAAATGTTGATTTCATCAATCTCTTTTTCGGAGGCAAAACCAATGCCGAAGGCAATTGCCTTTTCCTGAATAATTGGAAACAGCTCCCGACGTTTTTTATCCGTGAGCTTTTTGCTGTCATTGAGTCCATCAATTGCAACATTGGGCGGTAGTATAACAGCTGCAGCGCATACAGGACCTGCCAAAGGGCCTCTTCCCGCTTCATCTACTCCGCACAAAAGCATAATGCCATCGGCGTAATAGCCTTGTTCAATTGCCCACATATTCACATCACTCATGCATTACCCTCCGGCATTTCCAGCGTGAAGAAACCAAGTTTGCCCAAACGGTATTCGTCCAAAAGCACCTTGCTCATACGCTCTGTGTTAATTTCACCTCGTGCCAAAAGATATCCCCGCTTGCGACCCATTTCTTCAATCAGCATATACCCAGGCAAGTCGGCGGACACATCAATCCCGTAGCGGTTGCGCAAGGTATCCGGATAGTATTTCCAAAGAAGCTCTGCCAAGTGGCAGGCTAATTCTTCCACATCAATGATATTTTCCTTGACGGCGCCGGTGTAAGCCAGCATCATACCAACCTCAGGATCCTCAAACTTAGGCCACAGAATGCCAGGTGTATCCAGCAGCAACAAACCGCTATCCACAGTTACCCACTGTTTTCCGCGGGTA
Source organism: Faecousia sp. (assembly GCA_045644625.1). Lineage (GTDB taxonomy): Bacteria > Bacillota > Clostridia > Oscillospirales > Oscillospiraceae > Faecousia. The sequence continues at coordinate 3,465 of JAZRHG010000066.1, read as the reverse complement.
ACACCGGGGCGGTTTTCCGCCTTGGCGCCTTTTCTGCCGGAAATCTGATTGATCAGTGTGGACTTTCCCACATTGGGAATTCCCACAATCATAACCTTCAACGGACGGTGCATACCCTTTGCCGCATCCCGTTCCAGCTTTTCCTTCAGAACAGAACGCACAGCGGGCTGGAAACTATTGATACCTTTGCGGGACTTACAGTCCGTGGCAACCGCCGCCATTCCTTTCCCGCGGAAATACTCCATCCATAATTTTGTTGCTTTGGGGTCTGCCAAATCCATACGGTTTAGCACAATGATTCTGGGTTTATTTCCGCAAATGGAATCGATATCCGGATTGCGGCTGGAAATTGGAATTCGGGCATCTACAATTTCGCACACCGCATCTACAAGCTTCAGGTCCGCTTCAATTTGGCGGCGGGTTTTTGTCATATGACCCGGATACCATTGAATGTTCATCTGTTTTTCATCCATTATGATATTACACCAATCCTTCCAAAGTCCCGTTCCACATCTCCGCCATCATTTCCCGGGAAAAACAGAAATATTGCTTTTCCAAGAATTTCGCGCCGGTCAACCAAACCGATTTCCGTACTGCGGCTATCCTTTGATACGTTGCGGTTATCTCCCATTACAAAATAGCAGCCATCGTTCACTGTTAGTGGGAATTCCATTCCTTCACTTAAGTTTGTTGCAGTTAAGGTGTAGGGTTCCTCCAAAGCAATGCCATCCACATAGACAATACCTGCAGTAAAGTCAATATCCACAGTCTGACCTTCTTTAGCAATCACACGTTTTATAATAGGTGTGCCGTTATCATAGGTATCCTTGCTGGCAACAATAATATCCCCGTGTTGCGGCTCCGGATATAAGACATTTCCTAAGATGAGCAGCCAATCGCCATCTGTGAGAGTTGTATCCATTGACGGACCGGACACGACTACTACTCGAAATAACAAGGAGAATACCAACAACACACCTGCAATTAAAAATGTCAGGTCGTGCAAATAGGATAAGAAGATGCTGCCATACCTTCTCGACTTACCCAATGCCGCAGAATCGTTCTCGGCAATTGTTTCTATATCATCTTGATGTTCCACACGAAAACCCCCAACCTATATTTTCATACATATCATTATATACGATTTTGGGCAATAAAAAAAGAGGGTTTCCCCTCTTTTTTTATTCTTTTTTGAATTAAATTCTTTCCTTGACCTTTGCGGCCTTGCCGAAACGCTCACGCAGGTAGTACAGCTTTGCACGGCGTACCTTACCCTTACGGACAGTTTCAACCATTGCAACGTTGGGAGAGTGAACAGGGAAAACCTTCTCACAGCCAACGCCATAGCTCACACGACGCACAGTGATGGTCTCACCAATGCCGCCATGCTTGCGAGCGATGATGGTGCCTTCAAACACCTGAATACGCTCACGGGAGCCTTCCTTAATTCTTACGTGCACACGAACAGTGTCGCCAACCCGCATTTCGGGCAGCTCTTCCTTCATGTACTGGCTAGACAGAGCCTTAACCAAATCCATATCTTTGTCCTCCTTAATATTGGGCGTTCGTACAATGTTGACTCCGGCGATATGGATGCCGGCATTGCAGAGGACTCACCTTGATTTCAGACCGAGCCATTATAGCACAGGATTTTCCAGAAATCAAGTACTTTTTCTATAAAAATCGGAATAATTTTATGGTATATTCAGACACAGTTGGTTTGTTGCAACGATAATTCATCATATCTAATCAACGATTAAACATTACCTACTAAATTTTCAAAAACTTCAGGCAATACAAATATCCCACGTCTCATTTTAATGCAGATATGTTATAATGGATTTGCACAAAAAAGGTTATTTAATTTTTTATTGGTGGAATAAAATTGTAACGAAATTGCTTTTCGTGCGTCATATAGGTGAAGGAGGTGAGAAAGTGGCAAATTTCCAAGAAGTGTACAACCTTTATTTCCGGGATGTGTTCCGGTATGCTTTATCTCTGTGCCGGAATGAAACGCTGGCAGAAGAAATAACTCAGGAAACATTCTATAAGGCGTTGGAAAAGCTGGACAGTTTTGACGGTAAGTGTAAAGTTTCTGTTTGGTTGTGTCAGATTGCAAAGAACACTTACATATCTATGTGTCGAAAAGATAAGCACATAGACGTAGAGACAGACACAGCCATTGTTTCAAGTAACGGGAGCATCGAAGAGAAATTCTGTGATCGGGAAACAGCTTTTGCGATTCATAAGGTTCTTCACGCCCTGGAAGAACCGTACAAAGAAGTTTTCTCACTCCGTACTCTCGGTGAGCTGTCATTTAAGCAAATTGCAGAACTATTTGGTCGAACTGAGACTTGGGCAAGAGTCACTTATCACCGGGCAAGGCTGAAAATCAAGGAGGAACTGAAATGAAATTATCTTGTAAAGTCATTGAAGATATGCTGCCAATGTACTACGATGGGGTATGCTCCAACGAAAGTGTGATACTGATTGAAGAACACCTGAAGGAATGTACTCAGTGCAACCGCGTGCTCTCTGATCTTCAATCCGGAATTGAAATCTATGAAAAGCCAGTGGACGATCTGAAACCCCTTGCCGAGATCAAGGCTGCGTGGAAGAAAGAAAAGTGCAGATCAGCAAAAAAGGGTGCCTGCTTCACTTTGGCAATTATACTTACACTTCTTCTTGCTTGGACCAGTATTTGGTACTTTGGCTATGCAATCCACTATGATAAACTGGCTGGAAAGATGGAAAGAGTCAAGGGTGAAACGGCAGCTATGACAACCGCAAGCCATTCTTTGGAGTATAAAGACTATATGATTGTTCTACAGAAACCCGGCTTTTTAGGAGAAGGGGGATTTATCCATATCGGTGATAAAGAAGGTATGGTGATTTTCCTTGACAAAGACTGGCATGAGATCGGGCAGAATAAGGATATCTACATAGATTTGTTTTTCTACCCCAAATTTGGTGGTGGGTATCAAAGTGCAATAATGTTTGATGATGGTGATAAATCGTGGTGGGTATGGCTTACTCCGGAACTGACATACAATTACGATCTGTACGATTCTGCTAACCGTCCAGCGGAAGAAATTGCCTTTCTTGAACAACTGCTTACAGATTACCAAGAAGAAATTTGGGATATGATTGAAATTGCTAAAGAAATTTGGGATATTGACTTGTTCAAACAGAAGTAAGAACGCAACCGCAACTGCTGCTCTGGTTTTCGGGTCCGAGTGTCGAGATTCGAGTCATAACCCCCGGCTAAGCCGGGGGCTTGATTTAGCCCTAGAAAGGCTTTTTACAGACGATTGCCCCTAAAGGGGCCCCGAATGGTTTGCCGACCGCATTTCATTTACGGGCTACCCCTTAAGGGGTTTTCTTTATGCCTTCTTGTTCTCGTGACCCGTAAACGGGTCAACAAACTCCTTTAATCCCATTTGATCTGCTATTTGATCTGAGGTT
>JAZRHG010000065.1:0-16793 GCA_045644625.1 Faecousia sp. | reverse complement strand
TCATTGATGGTGGCTTCGGCCATGGTAACGGTGGCGCTGATGGCGGCGCAGACGATGTCGCTGCCTGCCTCGGCATAACCGCTGTGTCCGCTGATGGAGAAACCGGTGATCCGGTCTTCAGCGGTGAAAAATTCGCATCTTGTCATAATTTCAATTACAGAGCGATCTTGGTGATCTCGACCTTGGTGTAGGGCTGACGATGGCCCTGCTTCTTCTTCTCGTTCTTCTTGGCCTTGTACTTGAAGACGGTGACCTCCTTAGCCTTGCCGTTCTTGATGGCCTTAGCCTCTACGGTAGCACCCTCAACAGTGGGAGCGCCGATCTTGGAGTTTTCGCCGTCCAGAATTGCCAGAACCTGGTCGAACTTGACAGTAGCTTCAGCCTCAACCTCCAGCTTCTCGATGTACAAAACATCGCCCTCAGCCACAGTGTACTGCTTGCCACCTGTTACGATAACTGCTTTCATTTCCTTTTTCACCTACTTTATATTGTGTAGTCTCGCTCTAAAGGCTCAGGCGTTTTTGGGCGCACTGATTAAAGCCCATTCGATGCGGCTGGTCTATTTTAGCAAACGAAACCGCAAAAGTCAAGCCCTTTTCACAGAAAAAACCTGATTTTGGGATTGTTTTTCCCGTTTTGCAAATATTTAGGAGGCAGAGCCGGATTTCACCTTTCTTCCCGGAGCAACAAGCCGCGCCGATATGCCGTGTACAAGTCTGCCAAATAACATAGATGTGAGAAACACCGGAATGGTAACACACAGGAAAATCAAGATGTAATTTTTCGGATTGTGCCAAAACGGCACGGTTCCGTACACCCATACATCCCAAAGCCGGGACAGAATATATCCTTCAAATACACCTGCAGCGCAGAATGACAACACCTTGCTTATGCGTTTTCCTGCCCTGAACCGGTACACACCGATAAACAGACACGTCACCATCAGAGTTGTCCAAAAACCGCCGTAACCGCCTTGGGAGAAACCATCGTTAAATTTCCCGCCGCCCGTGGTCAGCAAGGATGCAAGCCCCAGCCCCATTGCGCACAGCATAGCACCCAAAAGACCGGCTGCAGCCGGAATCCTGGGCTTTGTTCTGCGGATTGCTGCGCCAATCATATAATAACCAATTGGATACATTCCGGTCCACCAATCCGGCAGCAGATTTTGCGGTGTGATTGTGGGAAAGGTGGTCATTAAGAGAATGCTGCCGGTGAGCAGCCAAACCGCTTTGGGACTTTGCATGCGGTCCAGAGCCAGGTTGAGCACAGGGCTAATTAGAATCAAGCCTATGTACATCTCCACATACCAGGCATAGTTACTGAAGGTAAAAAACCGGTTCAGCCATACAGAGAATGCATCTTTCTCCCCAATCAAAAAATACCGCACAGGATAAGAAATCACACAGGTAAGCACATAGCCCACCAGCACAGCCAATAAACCTTTATAATAGCCTTTACCCCATGGCTTTGTGGTTTTTAAGTAGCCTGTGAGGAGCATAAACATACCGTTGCACCCGAAGAAAAGCCAGCGAAAGCTGTTGGCAAGCCACATCGCCGCACCGACTTGCGGCGTATTATAAAAACCGTTATATAAAAACGCGTGCAGCCCGTTTACAAACAATAAGCCCAGCAACCGGAACAAATCCACGCCCGATTCTCTATCCGGCATCAGTGTCCTGTCAGCCAATTCGCATCCCTCCGTCAATACATTTTCTTTATTATACGCGTTTTGCGAAAACCCGTCAAGAAAATCCAATTTTTGCAAGGTGTTGCGGGGATTTGGACGATATAGGACGCGATTTGCATTTTTGCTCTGTGAGGCAAAAATTACGGTAGCACCCTGTTGCGGTGCCCGGTGTGCGCCTTGCCGACAAAGCGGCTGCGTTGCACACCGACCGCGGCCACGCGCTCAGGTCGCTGCATCTGCCCCTGGCAGCGCTCCCATCACTTCCCAGTGTTTGCACTGGCGTCAGCAACAGCCCACCGGACTGTTGCCCTGCTATGGGTTCGAGTCCATCGTCCAAAGCAAAAAAAACAGCCACCCAAAGGGTGACTGTCTTTTTTGGTGGACGATATAGGACTCGAACCTATGACCTTCCGCACGTCAAGCGGATGCTCTAGCCAGCTGAGCTAATCGTCCAAAGGCAAGAGTGATTATAGCCAAAGTAGGGGCGTTTGTCAAGGGTTTTCTTGAAAAATCTTTGGAATTATGTTATAACAGACAAAAATGAAACTATGAGGTGGAATATATGGCAGAATATGAAATGGTGCGGGAAATTAAAAATCAGTGTCCCAACAACCAAATGCGGGATATATTTTTTGAAGAGGTGGAAACCGATGACCCCGCCGCCTATGTGAAATCTATTCTCAAAGGGGATCGTATTACCATTGCGGCAGGGCGAGCAGAAAACGGCACAGTGACTGTACACGCCGACTGCGACGGGTTAATTCAAAAATTTATTTTTACGCCAATATAAAGCGCACCAGTCATTCCGACCGACCAAAGGGAGCGGAGGAATCTTCGCAAAACGATAATGCTTAGCAAACTTTTTATGCGAAGATCCATCGAGTGAATGTATGATTTCCCCGGGCAATCATTGCTATTTTAGATTCGCTGCGCGGAGCACCACGACTACGCTCGGGATGACAACCGCTCTGGACTATTGCATTTTATCTTTCGACTCCCGTATCGAAAAAAGCAACCGCCCCCCAAAGGGAGCGGTTACTTTTTGGAGCAGGATACGGGGTCGTTTGCATTTTGCCGTTGGCAAAATTAAGGTTTCCCTCGGTCCAGCCCTCGGGAGCAACAGTCCACAGGACTGTTGCATTTTATCTTTCGACTCCCGTATCGAAAAAAGCAACCGCCCCCTAAAGGGAGCGGTCACTTTTTGGAGCAGGATACGGGAGTCGAACGCGCCTAATCTGCTTGGGAAGCAGAGATTCTACCGATGAACTAATCCTGCGTTGTCCGTATTATAACAAATGAAAATGTAGAATTCAAGCCCTTTTTGTTTGAGGATATGGAAAAGGGACCTGCTTGGCAGGTGCCTTTTATATTTATTTCTCAATCAGCAGCTCGGCAATTTGGATTGCGTTGGTGGCAGCGCCCTTACGGACCTGGTCACCGCAGCACCACAGGGACAGGCCGCAGCGGTCTGTGATGTCGGGGCGGATACGGCCCACGAACACGATGTCCTGGTCGGTGGTGTCCAAAGGCATAGGATACTGCTTGGCATTCAAATCGTCTACCAGCTTACAGCCGGGAGCCTTGGAAATCAGCTCACGAGCCTGTTCCACGGAAACCGGCACATCAAAGTGCATAGAAACGGAAATAGAGTGGCTGCGGACAACGGGAACACGCACGCAGGTGCAGTTGACCTTCAGTTCCGGCAGGTGCATAATCTTGCGGCCTTCGTAGTGCAGCTTCATTTCCTCACTGGTGTAGCCCTGCTCCTTCTCACCGCCGATTTGGGGGATCAGGTTGAAGGCAATCTGATAGGGGAAAATCTTGGGCTCGTAGGTCTCACCCTTGGCAAGAGCTTCCACCTCGCCCATCAGCTCCACAGGACCGCCTGCACCGGCACCGGAAACAGCCTGATAAGTAGAGGCGGTCATAGTGCGGATGGGGGAAATCTTGTTCAGAGCATTGACAGCGGTGACGGTGATGATGGTGGAGCAGTTGGGGTTGGAGATAATGCCCTTATGCCACTTGACATCCTCGGGGTTGACCTCGGGGACAACCAGAGGCACATCTTCACGCATACGGAAAGCGGAGGAGTTATCCACGAAAACCGCACCGGCCTTAATAATAGCGGGAGCGAACTTTTCAGCAATGTCGTTTTCAGCAGCACCCAAAACGATATCCACGCCCTCGAAAGCATCTTCGCAGGCCAGACCGATGGTCACATCCTCACCCTTGAACTTCAGGGTCTTACCGGCGCTGCGTTCACTTGCCAGAGGGATCAACTTGCCAACAGGGAAGTTGCGCTCTTCCAAAATCTTCATCATTTCCTGACCCACGGCACCGGTAGCACCGAGGATGGCAACAGTATATTGCTTGCTCATAAATCTAACCTCACTTTACAAAGCTGTTATACAGAACGCGGATGGCATCGGCAAAGTCCTTGTTATCCACGCCGAAGATGATGTTCAGCTCATCCGGGCCTTGGTTAATCATACGGATATTGATGCCGGCTTCGCCCAATGCGGCGAAAATCTTACCGGAAACGCCGGGGCGGAATGCCATCCGGTGCCCCACAGCGGCAATCACGGAGATGTTATCCAAGACTTCCAGGCGGTCCGGCTGCACATCCTGCTCAATCTGAGACATAATGGAGTACAAATGCTTGGAAATGGCATCGGTACGTACCACCAAAGACACATTGTCAATGCCGTTGGGAACAAAGTCCACGCAAATGCCCCGCTTTTCCAGCACAGACAGAACTTTCCGCAGAACGCCCACCTGGCTGGTCATACCACGCTTGAACATGGTGATAATGGAGAAATCCTTCTTGCCGGTGATACCGGTGATAATGCGGTCGGGGTCGGTTTCGGTTTCGAAATCTTCCTGAATAAAGGTACCGCGAGCCTCCGGGTCGTTGGTGTTGCGGATGTTTACAGGAATGCCCTTTTCCCGGACAGGCTGAATGGTGCCTTCGTGGAGCACCTGTGCGCCTGCGTAACTCAGCTCACGCAGCTCGTCATAAGTAACCTCGGGAATGGGCTGGGGATTTTCCACGATACGGGGGTCCGCCATCAGAATACCGGAAACATCGGTCCAGTTTTCGTAAACGGTGGCATCCAGCGCGGCAGCTGCCAAAGCACCGGTGATGTCACTGCCGCCGCGGGAGAAGGTGCGGATACGGCCGTCGGGCATTTTACCATAGAAGCCGGGGATGACGATGCCCTTGCCGCGACCCAGCTTTTTCAGAGCGGCATAGGAAACTTCCTTGTCCACAGAGCCGTCCATGTTGAACACAATCCAGTCGGCAGCGTCCACAAACTCAAAGTCCAAAAATGCGGCCATCAGCTTGGCGGAGTAGTACTCACCGCGGCTTGCCAGCTCATCCTCGGAAACCTCTTTGGCGTCCAAACGCTTCTTAAGCTCTGCAAATTCGCTTTCCAAGTCCACATTCAGGCCCAGTTCATCCCGAATCTCAATGTAACGGGAGGTGATCAGGTCAAACACAGGGTCACAGGCAACGCCGTACTTGGTGTGGGCGTGGCACAGGTAGAGAAGGTCTGTCAGCTTGTGATCATCGGAGTAGCGCTTACCGGCGGCGGAAACGATAACAACCTTCCGCTCCGGGTCGGCTAAGATAATATCTCTGACTTTGCGGTACTGACCGGCGTCGGCCATAGAAGAACCGCCAAATTTTGTAACTTTCAACATAGAAAAACTCCTTTATTCATTGGGCAGGGCTGCCAGGAAAGTGCCGGGGTGATTTTGCAGCCAAGTGTGCATTGCAGCCACGGAAAGGGGCTTCGTAATCACCGCATTGCCCCAGGTTTCCTGGGTGTTCTCGGCAAGCCAAGCATCCTTGTCACCACGGACATAGAACTGACGGGTCAAGCTGTTGTCAGCAGAGACCTTGCCGCCGTAGGGACTGTAGAAACCCTTACCGGCAAGCACGTCAGCACAGTCCTGCACCACATTATATGCAGTGGGGTAGCGACCTGCGCCCTGACCGTAGAAACTCATTCTGCCGGAGGCACTGCCGTGGAGAGTAATCAGGTTGAAGTTGGCAGGCACAGCAGCTTCCGGCTCACCGCTGGGGAACAGGGTGGGCTGCACGAAAGCGGACAGCTTGCCGTTTTCCATAATGCCGGTGGAAACTAACTTACATACCAGATTGTGGTCTGCAAAGTTCTTTACGTCCTGCGCCTGGATGTGACGGATGCCGGCAGCGGGGACACTGTCGTGCTCCACACTCACACCGAAAGCAATGTTGGAGGAGAGTATCAGCTTATGCCAGGTGTCAATGCCGTCCACATCGGTGGTGGGGTTTGCCTCGGCATAGCCCAAAGCCTGCGCTTGCTTCAGGGCCTCGTCATAGCCAAGACCCAAGCGGGTCATAGAGTCAAGTATGTAGTTGCAGGTGCCGTTCATAATGCCGCCTACCTGCTCAATTGTCTGCATTCTTCTTGCTCGCTCCAATTCGCTGAGCCAGCCGATACCGCCGCCCACAGCTGCGGTGCAACGGAACATCACGCCCTTTTCCTTGGCAAGGGGAATCAGCTCATCGTAAAAAGTGGCAACCAGTGCCTTGTTGGAGGTGACGATATTCTTGCCTGCCTCGATGGCAGCCTTTACAAATTCGTAAGCCGGATGCAAGCCACCCATAGCTTCAATCACGGTGTCGATGGTTTCATCATTCAAAACGGACTGGAAATCCTTTGTAACCTCCGCATCGGGAAGGTTGATTTCTTCCAGACAAACCACTTTTGCCACCTGCATATCATCGCGTTCGGCAGTCAGGTCATACACGCCTCTACCCACAACACCAAAGCCCAGCAGACCAATTTTCATACTTCTTACCTCGATTCTTCCAAAATCAGTGTCCCAGCAGGAAAACACTTGCTTTTTTATGCAAAACAGTATATCATATACCCACTGAAAATGCAATACGCCAAAAAACCAAGTGAACAACTTTTTTTCTGTTTATTTTTGTGCTTTTTGGCAAGGAAAGATGAGGAAGAAAGTATGTTATATCATTCTACCCGTTCCAAAGGAAATATGATAGACAGCGCACAGGCAGTGCTGAATGGTTTGGCACCGGACGGCGGTCTGTACGTGCCGGAAAAGCTGCCTCAGGTGGATGTGGCAGCCTGCCTGCAGGAGGACACCTTCCAAATGGCTGCCCGCCTGATTGGCGCAATGCTTCCGGACGTGCCGGAAATGGAAGAACTGGTAAAAAAAGCGTACACCGGAAAGTTCGAAACCCGTGAGCTGACCCCCACGGTGGACACAGAAAAATTCACAGTTTTGGAGCTGTTCCGCGGTCCTACCTCCGCCTTTAAAGATGTGGCGCTTTGTATGTTGCCCCAGCTGCTGACCAAGGCAAAAACCGTCAAGGGTATGGAAGAGAAAATCACCATCCTCACCGCTACCTCCGGTGACACCGGCAAGGCAGCACTGGCCGGCTTTGCGGACGTGGAGGGTGTGGAGATTTGCGTGTTCTATCCCAATGGCGGTGTATCCAAGGTCCAACGGGCGCAGATGGTCACCCAGGAGGGCAATAACGTTCACGTTTGCGCGGTAGAGGGCAACTTTGACGATGCCCAAACCGGCGTGAAGAATATTTTTGCTTTCGGCGTACCCGGCAAGTGCCTGTCCACGGCAAACTCCATTAACATCGGCCGTTTGGCGCCCCAGATTACGTATTATTTCAAGGCTTATGCAGACCTTCTGCGCCGTGGCAAAATCCAAATGGGCGACAAGGTGAATTTCAGTGTTCCCACCGGAAACTTCGGTGACATTTTGGCAGGCTACTTAGCAAAGAAGTTAGGTCTGCCCGTGGGCAAGCTGATTTGCGCCTCCAATGCCAATAATGTGCTGACCGACTTTATTGAGAGCGGCACCTATGACCGCCGCCGCCCCCTGCACAAGACCATTTCTCCCTCTATGGACATTTTGGTTTCCTCCAACTTAGAGCGGCTTTTGTACCTGATGACTGAAGATACCGATTTGGTTGCAGGTCTGATGCAAAGCCTCAATAAGGACGGCTTCTACACCGTGCCGGAGCAGCTGAAAGAGGCCATTAAAGAAGAATTCTGGGCAGGCTACTGCGACGATGCAAAAACCCGCGAAACCATCGGCAAGGTCTGGAAAGAACAAGGCTACCTCTGCGATACCCACACCGCCGCAGGCTGGGCAGTGGCAGAAGATTATGTAGCAGCAACCGGCGACAATGCGCCTATGGTGGTGCTTTCCACCGCATCGCCTTATAAGTTCCCCGCTGCAGTGCTGTCTGCACTGGAAGATGTGGAGGAAATGGATGAGTTTTCTCAGATGGAATATCTGGAAAAGCTCACCGGTGTACGCATCCCCGGCAACCTCTGTGGCTTGCAGGGAAAGAAAGAACTGCACACCGATGTGATCCCCAAGACCGAAATGCTTTCCTACGTTGCCAATATGTAAAACAATAACCGGAAGGGTTTTCACCCTTCCGGTTAAATTTATTTACAGGAGATCTTCGTTGTAAATGGCTCTGCTGCCACCAATGAATTTGGGGCGTGTCCGGGCAGCCAGCACCATTGCTTCGCCGATTTTGTTGTTCTGCAGTCTTAGCGGTACGGCAACCTGCTTCAGGTGCATACCAATCAGGGTAAAGCCAATATCCAGGCCTGCATCTGCGCGAATGAATTCCACCGCAACCGCATCCTCCAAACCCCGATAGGCGTGGGTAGCCAAAGAGCCGCCAGCCTTCGGCTGAGGAACTACATTGACAATCTGCGCAAAGGGAACGGCCTTGCGCTGAGTAATAATGGCGCGGTTTAAGTGCTCACAGCATTGAATAGCAAGATACAAGCCTTTTTCCTGTGCAAAATCGTGCAGCGCCTTGAAAATTTCACCGGCAGTGTCCGGATGGGAGTTGGTGCCGATTTTAGAGCCCATAACCTCACTGGTGGAGCAGCCCACCACCACGATATTGCCTGCGGTGAGGTTTGCTTTTTCGTAAAGCTCGGAAATGGCGGCCGTGGTTTGTTCGTAAATCGTCATAATGTTCTCCTTATTCCAGTGTTAACTTGCTTCTTTTAAATATATTTATCAGGATCGTACCGATTATCAAACCGGCAACGCCCTGGACACCGTTTGCGGGGATGTTTACTGCCGAGGGGATAAACCCGTAGAGGCAGCCCTCAAATACAAAGTAACCCAGCACCATCATAATTTCCGCAGCAATACCGCTGACAATTTCAGAGGGTAGTGCGGACAGCTTTTTGTGTAGCAGCTTAAAGCAATAATGGGCGATCAGTGCCATCAAACCTTTGACCAAAAAGGTTGCCGGCACATAAACCATATATCCGGAAAAAAGGTCAGCAAGTGCAGAACCCAAACCGGCAGCCACAAAGCCGTAGGCAGGGGAAAGCAGCCAGCCTGCCAGCAAAACCGCGCAGTCACCCAAATTCAAATATCCCTTCATAGGTGAGGGAATTTTAATAATCATTGTGGCGACACAGGTCAGTGCGGCCAGAAGCGCAGCAACGACGAGTTTTTTTGTTTTTGTGTGCATGGTAGGCGTGTCCCCCTTTACATTTGCGTAAGCATAGGATATACTATATCTGACTATATAACAATTACCAAATAAGGAGTATTTTATATAACCAGATGAGATATGTTATTCATAAAGAAAACCGCCCGGTGTATTTGCAGCTTTATCAGCAGATCCGAGAGGATATTATCGCGGAGAACTACCCATATAATACCAAGTTGCCATCAAAACGCAGTTTGGCGGAGGAAACCGGAGTCAGCACCATTACGGTGGAACATGCCTATGCGCTGCTTTGCGATGAGGGATATGTGGAAGCAAGGCAGCGCAGTGGTTATGTGGTGATCTTCCGGAAAACCGACGGTTTTGCCATCTCCGAAAAAATGGATACTGTTCAAGCGCTGCAACATACCCCGCAAGCCTATCCGGATTTTCCGATTTCAGTGCTAAGTAAGACTATGCGAAAAGTGCTCAGCGAACAAGGTGAATTTTTGCTGGAGCGCTCTCCCAATTGCGGTTGCGTTGCGCTAAGACAGGCAATCCGCCACTACCTTGCCCGTAACCGAGGCATTAAGGTGGACACGGAGCAGATCGTCATCGGCTCCGGCTCGGAATATCTGTACGGATTGATTGTGGAACTGCTGGGTAGAAACCGGACTTATGCCATCGAAACTCCTTCTTACCGAAAGATCGAGCAGGTCTATAAAGCTACTGAGATTGCTTGCGATTACCTGCCACTGACAAGCTCCGGCATCGACAGCGCAGCACTTAGTAGCACCAAAGCGGATGTGCTGCACACAACACCCTACCGAAGCTATCCCACCGGTGTTACGGCAACCGCCACCAAGCGGCACGAATATATCCGCTGGGCAGAGCAGGGAAGCCGTTATATCATAGAGGATGATTTCGAGTCGGAATTTTCGGTTTCGGCAAAGCCTACGGAAACATTGTTTGCCCTTTCCCGGCAGGATAATGTGATCTACCTTAACACCTTTTCCAAAACCATCTCCCCGTCTTTGCGGATTGGATATATGGTGCTGCCGAAGCACTTAGTGGCGGACTTTCAGGGGAAATTGGGTTTTTATTCCTGCACAGTGCCTACTTTTATGCAATATGTGCTGACAGAACTCATCGACAACGGCGATTTTGAGCGGCACATCAACCGGATTAGAAGAAAGAAGCGGAAAGAATTATCACAGCAAAAATGACAGTACTTTTTCAGTACTGTCATTTTTTAATCGGTATGATATTTTATTCCTGTTCCACCATTTCTTCCTTCAGCTCAGTACGGCGGATGAGGAAACGGCGAATGGCAAAAAGTCCTGCAATGCAGGCCACGCAAGCCACATTGCTCCAAGGATTATCGTGGCTCAAAATGACGTGGCGGGTGATAGCCACCGTCAGCACCTCTAAAATGCTTGCCGGGGTGGTGTCAATGAGCATACGCACAAATTCCAGACCCACCACAATGGACAACACATTGTGCAGGTATGTACTGCTGTCAGCCAAATAATTGGGAACGGTGATGGCGTTGTAAACTTCGTAACCAAGGGAAATTAGCAGCACAATCAAGGTAATCACGGCAATGGCACGCTCAATGATGTGCAGAATTCTGCGGAAAATATGTTCCGACCAATGGTCACGGGCTTTGCATTTTTCAGCATGGGCTTTTAATTTCGGGTCGTGGGTGTTGTTTGGCACAGACAGGCCCTCCTTATTGTTTATGTGAGGCCATTATACTATAAATTTTTCCATTTGACAATACTTGCGGTTATTTTGCGTCTATGATAGAATGGTGAAAAAGGAGGGACGCAGTATGAAAAAAGGGCTTACCGGTTTGCTGGTAGTTTGCTTTATTCTATCTATGGCAATGCCGGTTTTTGCGGCGCTGCCCACAGACACTGGAATCGTCACCAGTTGTTCCTCCGTTTCCGGCAGCGAATTTTCGCCCAAGTCCTCCATTGCAAAAAAGCTGGATAAGATGTTTGCCGGCGATATTGGCTTGTATGCAGACAAAAAGAAAACCAAATTGGTGGATGCCGCCTTAGGCACGCGGAATGTTCCCAACAACGGCAGATATCAGTATTGGGCAAACGGTCATGCAGGCACTTCCTGCTTCGCCTATGCCAATGCCTTTTACGGGAAATTTTATGACGGCTTCAGTCCCCATGATTCGGTAAACGGCAATCATCAGAGTGTGAAAGCCACAGGAAAAATTTCCTATCAGAACTTCGTCAAATGGGGCGTCCGTGACGATGCGGCGGTGTATATCCGGGAGGGCAATCACTCGATTATTGTGTTGCACTACGATGAAGATTACATTACATATATTGATGGCAACGGTGACGGAAAAGGTCTCATAGCCATTCGTAAGGAGGCTTGGAAACGGGGCTCCGGCTCGAATATTTATAACAGCCGCCCGTCGCGGATCGTGCAACCGAAAACAAGCTATTTTGCGGCAGGCTCTATGCAGAAAAAGCAGCCTGTGCCCTGCACCGAGGGCGGCTCTTTCCACGATTGGGACGAGGGCGATGTTACCCAAAAAGCAACCTGCAAGGAAAAAGGCGTCAAGGTCTATACCTGCCTTGCCTGCCAAAAAACCAAAGAGGAATCCATTAAAAAAACTGCCGACCACACCTATGGCCAGTGGACAGTGAAAAGTGACGCCACCTGCACCCAAAAGGGAAAAGAGGAAAATAGCTGTACAGTTTGTGGAAAATCAAAAACCCAAACCATAAAGGCATTGGGACACAAGTACGGCAAAGCCGTTGCCGTCAAGGCGGCAACCATTTATTCTGCCGGTGTGACGGAAAAAACCTGCAGCCGATGCCAGAAGGTGAGCACAACCAAAACTTTGTGTGCCTATTATGATAAAGCCTCGGGGATTACCCTGACCGCCAAGGAAAAGGTGTTCCCGAAAAACGCCCAAATCAACATCCGGCACATTGAAGAACCGGAGGAACTGCAAATCGCTTTGCAGGAGGTAACCGGTCAATTTGCAGCATATGATTTTTCGGCCACGGTAAAGGACGAGCCGGTGCAGCCCAAAGGTGAATTTACCGTGGAAATGGAAATTCCGGAGGGATTTGGAACGAATTTGGCGCTATATGCCGTAGCAGAAGGCGAAGCGCAGAAAATAGAAAGCACCATAGAGGGCAAAAACCTGACGGTAATGGCAGAAAGCTTACAGACGCTTGCTATTTGTGACTTGGATGTGGCGTGGGAGCCGCCGGTGGAAGAAACCACAGAAGTGGCAACCGAGCCGGTCACCCAGCCAACCACCCAACCGGTGGCGGAAACCACCGCAGAGCCGGTAACGGAGACCACCGCAGAGGCGGTGGCGGCAGCGCAAGTGAATGAACAGCCAAAGCCGGAAAATTCTTACATCTTGCTGATTGCCGTTGGCGTGACGGTACTGCTTGCCGCTTGTGTGACGGTGCTGGGCATTTTGGAAATAAAAAAACGCAAACAGAAAGAGGAAACACCCATCGATTAATCGATGGGTGTTTTTGTTGCGTAGGGAATGTGCATTGCCTTTTCTACCTCGTTCCATTTGACGGTAACGCCTGCTCCGTGGTCGCAGAACACACTGTCCGGTGTGTTGGGTAGATCCGCCTCCGGCTGATAGCCAATCCGGGCAATCACATCCTCGGCATTGTGGCAGGGGGCGTAGCCGCAAAATGCCACCTGCAGCTGTCCCTGTCCGTGGGAATATGCAGCTACCTGCTCCGGATAATCCCCCAAGCGGGCAGCAGGCAAAGTGCCTGTGAGGCGGACAAAGTCTCCTATCGTTTCCGGCATGTCACAGTGACCTGCCATTGCTTCAATGTCCGTCATCGCCCGCCCCACAAGATTTTGTGGAATGGTTAACATAAAACTGTAAAGAGGCTCCAACAGACAGGATTTTGTCCGCATAAGACCCTGCCGGATGGCCCGATAAGTCGCCTGACGGAAATCACCGCCCTCGGTGTGCTTGACATGGGCGCGTCCTGCCACCAGTGTCAGCTTCATATCCGTGATGGGAGAGCCGGTGAGAACGCCCAAGTGGGTTTTCTCCCGCATATGGCTCATAATCAGGTTGCGGTATTGGGGGTGCAAGGTGTCGGTGGAGCAGATGCTGTCAAACTGCAAACCGCTGCCTAAGGGTAACGGCTCCAAGAGAATATGGGCCTCGGCATAATGCCGCAAAGGCTCAAAATGCCCCACACCCTCCACCGGTGCTAAAATCGTTTCTTTATAAACCACCCGTCCGGTGTCAAAGGTAACATCTAAGGAAAAACGTTCTGCAAGAAGCCGCTGCAAAATTTCCAGCTGCACCTTGCCCATTATGCGAACACTCAGCAGCCCCGTGCGTTCTTCGGAAATTACCTGCAAAGAGGGGTCTTCCTCTTCTAATAAATGCAGCGCCTGAATAGCTTTGGTTTTGTCATAGCCCTCCGGTAACCGGATGCCATAGGTCATCACCGGTGTTAAAACCGGCGGTGTGCCTTCCGGCTCTGTGCCGAAGCCTTGTCCAATATAGGTTTCTGTCAGCCCGGTCACGGCACAAAGGGTGCCTGCCACAGCAGTGTCGATGGTAGTGAATTTCTCGCCGGAGTAGCGGCGAATTTGCACCACCTTTTCTTCTCCGAGAATACTGCGTACAGGCAGCTCGCCACCGGTGATCTTCAGCCAGGTCAGTCGGTTACCCTGGGCATCCCGGGAGATTTTATAAACCCTTGCGCCAAAATCTGCGCCATAAGTTTTCTGCGGTGCATAGTCCGTCAGGACTGTCAAAAATTCTTGGATGCCTTCTAACTTCAGCGCCGAGCCGAACAGACAGGGAAATACCTGCCGTGCCTGTATAGCAGAGGTGATTTGCGCTTTGGTCAGTGTGCCGGTTTCCAAAAAGGCGGCAAGCAAATCATCGTCGCACATAGCGATGTTTTCTGCATCCGGCTGGGTAAAGTCCAAACAGCCGGGGTGCAAGCGGCTTTGCAGCTGGGCAAGAATTTCTTCCTTGGACAGTCCCGGCAGGTCCATTTTGTTTACAAAAATAAAGGTGGGGATATGGTATTTTTGGAGGAGCTGCCACAATGTCACAGTATGCGCCTGAATGCCGTCGGTGCCACTGATAATCAGCACAGCGCAGTCCAAAACAGGGAACACCCGCTCTGCCTCGGCAGAAAAATCTCCGTGACCGGGGGTGTCTACCAGGGTAATTTCCAAATCATCCAAACAGGCGATGGCTTGTTTGGAAAAAATGGTGATACCCCGCTCCCGCTCCAAATTGTGGGTGTCCAAAAAGGCGTCCTTGTGGTCCACCCGACCAAAGGTGCGCCGTGCACCGGAAGTGTATAAAATGGCTTCGGACAAAGAGGTTTTACCGCTATCCACATGGGCAAGAAGACCCATATTCAAATGCTTTTTGCCCATAGAAATCCACCCTTCTGCAAATTTTCTATAGTATAGCACAAAAAGCGCTGTTTGACAAATATGCCGCCAGACAGTATAATACTTTGGAATTTATTTAGGAGAAATTGCAGTATGACAAAGAAGAAAAATACGGCGCATTTCAGCCGTTGGGGCTTTATTCTGTCGGCGGTAGGCTCCGCCGTGGGTATGGCAAATGTGTGGGGATTTCCCGCCAAAATGGGCGCAAACGGCGGTGGCGCATTTTTGGTTGCCTATCTGATTTTTGTGGTGCTTTTCAGCGTGGTAGGACTGTCTGCTGAATATGCTGTCGGTCGCCATTGCCGCACCGGTGCGGTAGGTTCTTACAAAAAGGCTTGGGCATCCCGGCATCCCAAGCTGGGCAACGCCGGAGGTCTGCTGGGCTGGCTGCCGCTGGCGGGCTCTATGTGCATCGCCCTTGGCTATGCGGTAATTGTTGCCTATGTGCTGAAAGCGCTCTGCCAATCCGTCACCGGCGAACTGATGACGGTGGACACCGGAGCTTGGTTTGAAGGCTTTTCCGGTGCAGAATATTCGGTTGTGCCATTCCACGTGATCGTGGTGGTGGGTACACTACTTACCCTGTTTTTGGGTGCCAAGAGCATCGAAACCAGCAACAAGGTGATGATGCCGATTTTCTTTCTTGTGTTTGTGGTTTTGGCGGTTCGTGTTGCCTTCCTGCCCGGCGCCATCGAGGGTTATAAGTTTATGTTCACACCGGACTGGAGCAAGCTGAAAGACCCTATGACTTGGATCTGGGCAATGGGTCAAGCGTTCTTTTCTTTGTCTATTACCGGCGGTGCTATGGTGGTTTACGGCGCGTATATGGACGAAAAGGAAGATGTGGTGAAAATGTCTGTCCGCACGGCTATTTTCGATACCATTGCTGCAATGGTTGCGGCTTTGGTGATCATTCCTGCCTGTTTTGCTTATAATTTGGATGTGGGCGCAGGTCCTTCTTTGCTATTTGTCACCTTGCCCCGAATTTTGCAAGATATCCCGGGCGGACGGCTCTTTGCCATCATTTTATATGCGGCAATGGTCTTTGCCGGCGTCAGTTCTCTGCAAAATATGTTTGAGGCGGTGGGTGAGTCCCTGCAAACACGCATCCCCAAGCTCAGCCGCGGCTGGAGTTTGGCGATTTTAGCGGTGGTGTGTCTGGGCATCGGCTTGAATATGGAGCCGATTTCCCAGTGGGGTCCCTGGATGGACATTGTTTCCATTTACATCATTCCCATTGGCGCTACCTTGGGTGCAATCTCCTGGTTCTGGATTATGAAAAAGGACGAGCTGCTGGGAGAAATCAACAAGGGTAGGCTGAAGCCTTTGGGAACAGGCTGGTACAACACCGGCCGGTATGTCTACGTAGTCTGCGCCATTATCTTGTGCGCAGTAGCGCTATTTATGCAAGTCGCATTCTAAAAAATACGCCCGGCTGCGAAAAGCAGCCGGGCATTCCTTTTTAAGCGAAAGTGTCATTCTGAGACTTGCGGAGCAAGTCGTGGGAATCTTATAGGAAATGTTCTTAGATTGCCATGGCTGCTATGCAGCTTCACAATTAACTGACGGGATTGTTATTTTTAACGTTTTTGTTTCAATTGTGCGAAAATCATTGCAAATACACGAATTTTATACTATAATATACCCTGTATAAATATATGTATAATACATGTGTCGGAGGTAATGCAATGACTATCAGCTATAATAGACTTTGGAAATTACTTATTGATCGAAAAATGAAGAAGAAGGACCTTGTCGAGACGGCAGGTGTTAGTTGGTCTACCATCACCAAAATGGGACGCGACGAGCATGTGAGCACGGATATTCTTGTGAAGATTTGTGCGGCGTTAGAATGTGAGATAGACGAGGTTATGGAGATTGTGTGTGTAAATAGCGCACAGTAATATTGTTGGTCTATAAAGCTGTTTTTCCGCAATGCGTAATTGCAACTTCCTGCGAAAGGAAAAGATCTATGATTAGTAAAGAACTAAAAAAATTAAACAGACGTGAACTTGTGGACGTTATCTATCAGCTAAAGAAGAATGAGGAACAGATGCAGGATCAAATCGCCTCCTTAGAAGCTGAACTACAAGACCGTCGTATTCATCTGTCCGTTGCAGGCTCCATAGCCGAAGCGGCAACGGATAT
>JAZRHG010000064.1:0-6767 GCA_045644625.1 Faecousia sp. | reverse complement strand
TCGAACCCATAGCAGTGCAAGTGTCCGGTGGACACTTGCTGACGCCAGTTCGCAAACTGGCGGGTACCTTAATTTTCTTTCGCTCGCGAAAGAAAATGCAACACGAATCCACCATCCCCTTTTATCAATAGCAGAAAATTTCACTGAAACGAAGTTTCTATTTCACCGTGAGCGCAAGCGAACGATTTCACTGATAAAACGCAACTCTAATCCCCCATTTTCATCCTTCATTAATTTATTGTAAACAGAGCCTTTTGCGCCTTGTTTCACGCCGCATTTTATGTTATAATGAATAAAATTAACTTTCCATACATTTGAGGCAGGTGAAGCAAATTGAATGAACTGAAGGCAAAAATCCAGGAGGCTCTCGTATCTGCGTTACCCATTACACTTTTGGTATATCTGATGGCTCTTTTACCTGGGTTTTCTTTTAACGGCGCGGAACTGATTAGCTTTACGGTGGGCGCGGTGTTACTTATTCTGGGTATTGGCCTGTTTAACCTTGGTGCCGACATTGCGATGACACCCATGGGCACTCAGGTTGGCTCGGGTCTTTCCAAACAAAAATCCATTACCCTATTGTTGGCAGTCAGCTTTGTGCTGGGTATGCTGATTACCATTGCAGAGCCGGATTTGCAGGTGCTTGCCAATCAGGTAAGCTCCATTATGAACGGAAAGCTACTGATATACACCGTGGGCTTTGGTGTTGGCACATTTCTGGTCATTGCGATTTTGCGTATCATTTTTAAGCGTCGCCTGTCTATCCTTTTGATGCTTTTCTATATGCTGCTGTTTTCTTTGGCGCTGATACTTGCAGTCAACGAAAATATCGACCTTCTGCCTATGGCATTCGACTCCGGCGGTGTTACCACTGGCCCCATTACCGTGCCCTTTATTATGGCACTGGGTGTCGGTATCTCTCACGTTTTGGGTGACCGTCGCAGCCAGGAAAACAGCTTCGGTTTGGTGGCCCTTTGTTCCATAGGCCCTATTCTTGCGGTGTTGGTGCTGGGAATATTTGCAGATAATAATCTGAGCTACACGGTAAATTACGGAGCAGCGGAACAGGATGTATTTAGAGCTTATCTGCATAATGCCGCCCACGTTGCCAAAGAGGTTGCCATTGCCCTTGGGCTGATTGTGGCGTTCTTCCTCGTATGTCAGATATTCTTCCTGAAGCTTAAGAAGAAACAGCTTTTGCGAATTGGAGTCGGTGTTGTATTCACCTACCTCGGCTTGGTGATCTTCCTGACAGCAGTCAATGTTGGTTATATGCCTATCGGCTACAAATTAGGACAGCAATTGTCAGAACTTCACCCCGCACTCCTAATTGGCTTCGGACTGCTGATGGGCATCCTTGTGGTTATGGCAGAACCGGCAATCCATGTGCTCAATGCCCAGGTAGAGGACGTTACCGCCGGCTATGTGAGCAAGAGATCTATGATGCTGGGTCTTTGCACCGGTGTGGGTGTGGCCATTGCGCTGAGTATCATACGAATTGTTTTCGATTTTTCTTTGGTCTACTACATCATTCCCGGTTACTTTATTTCTTTGGCGCTGTCCCTTTTCGTACCCCCTGTGTACACCGCCATTGCCTTCGACTCCGGCGGCGTAGCCAGCGGTCCGATGACATCCGGCTTTATTCTGCCCTTTGCCATCGGTGTATGTGCCGCATTGCAGGGTGAGGACGCTGTACTGCGGGACGGCTTTGGTGTGGTGGCACTGGTTGCTATGGCACCGCTGATTACCATTCAGCTACTCGGTTTCAAGGCCATTGTGTCCAACAAGATTAAGGAAAGACAGGCAATGAAGCGAATCCTGCAAGCAGATGATGACCATATCATCAACTTTATGTAAGGAGGCAGAGTATGGCAAACATAATCAACGAGTCGGCTATCAAAAAGCTGAAGTTAGTCATCACCGTTGTTGACCGAAGCAAAACAGAATTCTATCTGGACATACTCAGCCAGTTTGAAATAAACTTTCAAACCGTAGCCGGTGGCAAAGGCACTGCCCACTCCGAAATTATTGAAATGCTCGGTCTTAATCTTCAGAAAGCAGTGATCCTGAGTGTTGCCCGGGAGGATAGGGTGCCGGAGATTATCAAATGTCTTGAGGAAAAATTTGAGACTATACGAAACGGTAAGGGTATCGCGATTGCTGTTCCCCTATCCAGTGTGATTGGTGTGAATATGTACCAGTTCCTGAGTAACAACAAACAAGGGCGGGAGGAAACATTATGACAACAGATAACCACGAGGTGATTTTTGCCATTGTCAATGCCGGCTACGCAGAAGACGCAATGGATGTAGCCCGTGAGAACGGTGCCCGCGGCGGTACGATTATCAGCGGCCGCGGTGTAGCAAGACAGAAAGAAGCCGCATTTTTTGGAATTACCATCCATGCAGAAAAGGAAATCCTGATGGTCGTTGTGGAAAAAGACATTCGCGACCAAGTGTTGCACGCACTGTATAAGCAGATGGGCATGCAGCAGAAGGCACAGGGCATCGTATTTTCCTTGCCTGTTTCGGAAGCGGCAGGACTGTCAAAAGCTCTGGAAGATGAAAAAAAATAACAAAATTCTATTCAAAGAGGCTTACCAGTCGGTAAGCCCTTTTTGTTTACCCGCAACTTGTTGACATTTCAACAAGTTTGTGATATACTTCAACTTGTTGAAAGCTCAACAAGTCCAAAACGGAGGTGTTTTCGTGAAAAAGAGATTTGAAACGTTTACCGTGCTTATTAACAGAATTAGCCGCAATATTCGAAAAATCAAAAATCAGGAAATGGCAGAATACAATTTAAGAAGCGCGCACGTTTCCTGCCTTTATTATCTTTATGCAACAGAAGGCCTTACGGCAACCGAACTTTGTGAGCTGTGCGAAGAAGATAAGGCTACCATTTCCCGCGCTTTGGACTTTCTGGAAGAAGGCGGATATCTGACCTGCGAATCCAAAAGCGCCAAGCGATATAAATGCCCGCTGCTGTTAACCGAGACAGGTGTTACTGTGGCCAAAAAAATTGCAGATAAAATCGACGGCGTTTTAGATGCCATCAGCGACGGTCTGACAGAAGAAGAAAGATTGGCCTTTTACCGCAGTCTTTCCATCATCAGTGACAGTCTTGATGCCGTTGCAAATAAGTAAGAGGTAGTTATGTTCATTCTAAAATCAGCATTTTGCCGCGTATTTCAAGGGGCATTCAGAATGGCTTTGCCCTTTCTCCCCTACCGAGAGCCGGAAATCATTTCGTCTTGCTCAGAACTTGGTCGCGTATTCAACAAAGAAAATGTACACTCCGTGCTTGTGGTTACGGATAAAGGCATTGTGGCAAACGGTTTGACAAAACCGGTGGAAGATGCGTTATCATCAAGCGGTGTTTCTTATGCAATTTATGACGACACCCAGCCTAACCCCACCGTGCAGAACGTGGAGAATGCGTTAAAGATTTATCGCAACAACCGCTGTAACGGCATCATTGCCATTGGCGGTGGTTCTTCGATGGATTGTGCCAAAGCTGTGGGCGCCCGTTTGGCATATCCCAAAAGAACAGTCAATCAGTTAGGTGGCAAGCTCAAGGTTTGGCGTAAGCTGCCAACTTTGATTGCCATTCCCACCACGGCAGGCACAGGAAGCGAAACAACCCTGGCGGCAATGATTACCGATTCTGCCACCCACCATAAATACGCAATTATGAGTTTCCCTTTAATCCCCCGTTATGCCGTGTTGGATGCTTCGCTTACCTATTCTCTGCCGCCCCATTTAACAGCAACTACAGGTGTAGACGCGCTGACCCACGCCGTGGAAGCCTACATTGGGCGTTCCACAACCAGGGAAACCCGCAGACTGGCACTGGAAGCTGCCAAACTTGTGTTTGACAATATCGAAACTGCCCATCAAGACGGAAACAATCACAAAGCAAGAGAAAATATGCTGCACGCCGCATATAAGGCGGGCATTGCTTTTTCAAAGTCTTATGTGGGATACATTCACGCTGTTGCACACTCTCTGGGCGGTAAATATGCAACGCCCCACGGACTTGCCAACGCGGTGATTATGCCCTATGTATTGGAAGCCTACGGAAAACGGGTGTACAAAAAATTGTACCGGCTCGGCATTGCTGCAGGCGTCGCTACAAATGAAGACACACCGATGTCCGGCGCTTTGAAATTTATAGACGCCATCAAAGTGTTAAATGCCAAATTAAACATCCCCAATAAACTTGCAGGGATTCAAAAGGAAGATATTGACGCCTTGGCAAGGCACGCGGAAAAGGAAGCAAATCCCCTCTATCCTGTGCCGGTGCTTTTGACGAAAAAGGAATTGGAGAGTTTCTATTATCTGGTGGCAGATTGGAGTGTTACAAATGACAGGTGAACAGATTAGCAATTTGCTAAAAAAGCAGAAGGCTTACTATAAAAGCGGAGCTACTATTCCGGTAAGCTTTCGTATCCAGCAATTAAAAAAACTATATGCCGCTGTGAAAAAATATCAAATCGAAATCAATGACGCACTGACTGCCGATCTGGGCAAAAGTCATTATGAAGGCTTTATGTGCGAAAGTGGTTTGGTGCTTTCGGAAATCTCTTATATGATCCGCCACACAAGGAAATTTTCCAAGAGAAAGACGGTTTATACACCACTGGCACAATTTGCTTCTCATAGCTTTCAGCAGCCGGTGCCTTATGGCAACGCCCTGATTATGAGTCCGTGGAACTACCCTTTCCTTTTGGCAATTGACCCCCTTGCCGATGCCATTGCCGCAGGCAATACCGCAATCTTAAAGCCCAGCGCATATTCTCCGGCAACAAGCAGAATGATTGATAAAATCATTTCTGAATGTTTCCCGCCGGAATATGTGGCAGTGGTAACCGGTGGCAGGGCGGAAAACGCCGCACTATTGGAGCAAAAATTCGATTTTGTGTTCTTTACAGGAAGTCAAGCCGTGGGCAAGGAGGTACTGCGCCACACAGCAGAGCATCTTACCCCTGTTGTCTTGGAGCTGGGCGGTAAGAGTCCCTGCATCGTCGATGACAGCGCAAACATCAAGCTTGCAGCTAAACGGATTGTGTTTGGCAAATACTTAAACTGCGGTCAGACCTGCGTTGCTCCGGACTATATCCTTTGTCACAAATCGGTGAAAGAGCAATTTATCAAAGAGGTTATCAAGCAGATAAAACTGCAATATGGGGAAAACCCTTTAGATAACCAGAATTACGGTAAGATTATCAATGAAAAGCATTTTGACAGACTTTGCAATCTCATTGATAAAGAAAAGGTTGTGCTTGGCGGAAACACCAACCCGGAAACCTGTCAAATTGCCCCCACGGTTATGGACAACGTAACCTATGACGATGCGGTGATGGGTGAAGAAATCTTCGGACCCATTATGCCGATTTTGTCCTTTGACAACTTTGATAACCTAATTGACGAATTAAAAGATAAGAATAACCCCCTTGCTCTGTATCTGTTTTCAAGCAATAAAAAGCACATAAAAAAAGTCACCACCGAGCTGAGCTACGGTGGCGGGTGCATCAATGATGTGGTGATTCATCTTGCCACAAGTGAAATGGCTTTCGGCGGTGTGGGGGAAAGCGGAATGGGCAGCTATCACGGAAAATACGGCTTTGATGCTTTCTCTCATTATAAATCCATTGTTGATAAAAAGACCTGGCTGGATCTACCTATGCGGTATCAGCCCTACAAGAGCAAACTTTTCGAAACCCTGCTGCATATATTTTTACGATAAAAAGGACTGATGTATATGAAAACAAGAATCATTGTGGATTCCACTGCAGATTTAATGCCCGAATTTAAGTCCCGCGTGCATACCGTTCCGCTGACCGTTCATTTTGGTCAGGAGGAATATATCGACGCTGTTACCATTGACCACAAAACCTTTTATGAAAAACTCATAGAAAGCGATGTGTTGCCTACCACCAGTCAGGCCACGCCGAATGCTTTTATAAAAGAGTTTGAAAAAGCCAAAGAAGCCGGGGAAAGTGCCGTTGTCATCACCCTTGCCTCCAAGCTCTCCGGCACTTACCAAAGTGCTATGATTGCTGCGGAAGAATATGAAAACATCTATGTGGTAGATGGCGGCAGTGCCGCAATGGGCAGCGGTATTTTAGTGGAACTGGCGTTCCGCCTTTTAGATGCCGGTAAGCCTGCCGAAGAAATCGCAAAAACTCTGGAAGATGAGAAACGGAAAATTGTGATTGTCGCCTTGGTGGATACACTGGAATATCTGAAAAAGGGCGGTCGGATTTCCAAGGCGGTAGCCTTTGCCGGCGGTATGTTGAATATCAAGCCTGTTCTTTCTGTGATAGAGGGAGAAATCCACATGCTTGGAAAAGCACGGGGCTCCAAAATGGGCAACAACCTGCTGGTACAGGAAATTGACAAAGCAGGCGGCATTGATTTTTCTAAGCCCGTGCTGCTGGGTTACAGCGGTATTTCAGATGCGTTGCTCTGCAAATATATCGAAGATAGCCGACACATATGGGAAGGCAATCTGGATGAGGTTCGCTATACAACGGTAGGCAGTGTTATCGGCACGCATGCCGGTCCCGGAGCGGTGGTTGTTGCGTTTTTCAAAAAATAAGAATAAAGTGCCTGATTGCAAAAGTGAAGTGACCCCAAAAAGTTAGACAAATATTTCTAACTAAAATTGTTTAAGCTGCCGAAAGGGCTTGCTGTCTGTGTAATGCAGGTGGCAAGCCCTTTAGTCTTGCCTTAATTCGCCGGTTATTGTAATAATCAATGTAA
>JAZRHG010000063.1:0-66502 GCA_045644625.1 Faecousia sp. | reverse complement strand
AAATGACCATCCAAATGGATGGTCATTTTCTTTTCTGGTTGCGGAGGCAGGACTCGAACCTACGACCTCCGGGTTATGAGGAGTTGAACAGATTAAGGCTGTTACTAAATCCTAGGTTTTTGGGTTATACAGGCATACTTTTCTATGCAAAAAATTCACTTTTCTTATGCTCATACGAATCAATACGCTCAGGTAGGGGTAAAACTGGGGTCATCGTCCATCATTTACAATCATCTATAATACATCAAGTACTCACCTGATTTACTCGACATTAAATAGCCGCAAATTAGTTTCTCCGCATTTCCATTTGTGTTTAACGCCGATTCCACGAGCATAGTATCCACAGTATTACGTGGTTCCATGCTCATATTGTCTAAGACACAGAAGTCACTTGTTATCCGGCTTTGGTGGTTTAACCTGTGGCATCTTGGGCGGATTTTTATAGGTAGGTGTCTGAGAGACCTCATTTCTCTTTTCTACTTGCGTTTTTGTAGGTGCATGGTTCGGGTTTTCCTTTGTAGTAGGCATTTTATCTCTCCTTTACATAAACATCGTTTTGAAATATACCGATGTCTCTTCATCGGCTTTTTTCTCAAGTTTTTTCTTTTCGGGTAATGCATCATCCTTAAAGAAATGCTGATGTATATCCCGTTGCTTCGCAGCATATGCGTATGTTATATTTCGAATTTCTTCCTTTGTATATTGACCACCGGATACTTTCAACCAATCTGCCTCCATTTCATCATAAATAGGGCCAAGTAGATTCAGCATCTCCCGAATCTCTTGCTTGCGCTTATCATACGGCAGCAGTTCGGCACCTGCGCTGACCGCCTGTAGTACAAAAATCATAATTGCGCAAATTACTCTCACTGCTGTAATTTCATTCCAATTCATCCATGCGCCTGTAACAAGCGCAGTCATCACTGCACTGCTTATTCTGATCCACCGCATTATTCTTACACAAAAAGAAAACTGGAGTGAATAATAGATCAAATCAAACTTAAACTGTGTCAGCTTATGCCAGTAAGTTTCCTGTGTTTTTGTGTCATACTCTATTACGTTCTGCATTCTAATCTTCCTCTGTAAAATTCTAATTGTTAACAATCCATTATAATACCATTTAGCAGCCAAACGAATCTGATACCGCACAGCAAAGTCTTATTTTTTAGGTACACCTAAGTACTCCAAAACATCTTTATGGGGCAATAACGGCGTATACATTTGCATATAGGCCCGCCCTACAGCACCAGAAAACAGAATCAACTCTGCCCGATTTCCTTTGTCGCCGGAGTTCGTGTACTGCGCTTGGGAAATTCCGGGATATACCTCAAGATAGAATATCTTTCGGATCTTATGGTTTTTGGCATTTTTGGAACACATTTCACAGGGGCTAGAGGTTGTAAATAAGTAACCATCTTGTGCTTCCTGTCCGCAAAGCGCCAACGCTTTTTCTTCCGCATGCATCGCCCGGGAGCGCATAGGATCCTTTTGGTCTTTGTGGAAGTTCTTGAAGCAGTAACTCAGAGGCAAACCACGCAAACCTCCGGTTGGGAATTCATATTTGGCAAGCCGGTCCCGAAAATCTTTATTATGCAGCTCATACTCACTATAGGCATCCTGATCCGCACTTGCCGCAATGTCATAGAGATTTTTGTAGGCACAGGGGACCTCACCACAGGGAACATCGTTCCAGCCAATAGCGAGAATATTGTATTGCGCATCTGTAACCACCGCACCAACCTGCCGGGATAGGCAGCCGGAGTTTACCTTCGCGCTGAAAGCTATCTGCATACAGCGCTCTACGGGAGTAGGCCGAACAAGGCAGGGATACATCACAAGCGTTACATACCTCACTACGGATTCAAGGAGTTTTCGATTATTCTCCGTATCTGTAACACCTGTAGCATTATTGAAAAGGTACACATCTGCATTGCTGATGCAACTATCAATATCCTGAGCATAAAACGCACAAGTGTTGTTCTGGAAAAATTCACGCCGGATCTTGTTGTGTTCCTCATAGTCCTCAAAATAGTTGTCCCGTTCCACAGGCCGATTATTCCCCTGTTGTGTGAAGGGTCGGTTAGATAGGTTGTCCAGATAAAAATCTACTTCTGCAGATTTTCTTTTCTCCATCAAGCGCTTTCGGGTTTTCTCCCACAGCTTCTGATCCGCGGGCTCCAATTTCATTTCTTCCAAAGCTTTCTCAACAGACTTAATCACCTCGCCGCCCTTATCCGGATACTCATTCCAATCCATCATCTGCACCTGAATATCCGTCAGATGTTTGTCCCTGAGCCTTTGCTCCCGAATTTCGGGATCTGTTGTGATTGCCCACAAGTAGAAAGCAGAATAACGGTAACGCAGGTACACCGCCTCGAAGATATTCTTTATGGAATCCACTGCCACACGAACCGGGCGGTGCTCTTTACTGTGGAAGGGATGTCGAAGCACTTTGATATACTGATTGATTTTCCTTGGAATGGCAAAAATATCATTCTTTTTGCCTTCTTTGTCTAATCCCCCCCGTTGAGGTTTTTCTCCATAAGGCAGGATGTTGCCATAAATTCGAATCATCTGCCCATATCTTTGAAAAAGGCGGGCATAGGCATCATCCCCAAGGCACTCAATAACATAACTGCGAATGCTCTTTCCAAACCAGCCGGTCAGATACTTTACATATACAAATTTGTGAATCTGCCGCACTTTTTCATCTTTTTTGGTGTTGGGTTCCACCTGCCGATTGATCTGACTATAACGTTGCCAGAGTTCATCAGCAGCCCTGTCCTTCTTTTGAAGCAACTGTGCTAGCAACTCCATAAGGCATTGATAGGAAAACAGGTCCAGCAGTCTATCCACATATTCCAGATATTTCCTCCGGGGAATATCTTCTTTCTTTTGCAAAACCTCACGATATAAATGGTTCATAATATCGCCAATATTTTTCCAACCGCTTTCCACTTTGAAATTCTTTGGAAGCGCTGCAAGAAAGATATCTTTTTTACTCTCATCCAAGCAATCTTCTGCTTGCCCATCTGACGGAACCAATCCCTTGATTTTATCCCATATATCAAGGATCACTTCCTTCAATTTGTTTTGGTAGGTCGTATCCTTGAAATGATACATAAAGAAATTGGGATAGATTTCTACATGCTCCTTCAACTCTTTCTTTTCCTCGGCTTTTTTCCTGTCCTCCGGGTCTGTAAATTCTCTGATGTAGAAGTTCTCTTCTTTCTCCAACAGTTTATAGTCCCGGCCAAGCTGTACCAGCTGCCGGCAAAAATCCTTTAAGCACAGCCCGCGAAATTCATTGCGCAATCTAGTGCACTCTTTATCATCGCCGCCCCTGCTCAGGTCATAAATGAACCGCCTGTCATCCTCAAAAATAAATGTGGCGATAAGTGCTCCCACCTGGATCACATCGAACTTTAACCAATGTTCTTTTGCATATTCCGCAATAATGCGGATCGCCCGCTCTTCCTCCGTCAGGCTTTGCAACCCCGGCTGAGGTGTGGGGTTAGGGAATTTTAGATCATCAAAAGGTGTCGCCAGCAACTGCGCAACCTTGGAACAGCCGGACCCCATACGTCCGGTCAGTCCAACCACCAGAAACTCTTCCCTTTGGTTAAGAATATCGTGAATTTTATATGTGTCGGACATACTGTTACTCCTTTCTCAGAGTCAAAACGACTGTTAGAATACACTGCACCACTGCCACGATCAATGCGCTGATAAATGCAGGCTCGGTAGTGGAATCCGCACCCACAAGGTAGTAGATCAAGCACGCCAGCAAAACAAGAGAACCTGCTATCAGCAATCTTCTCGTCCACTGCCAAACGCCCAAAAACCGTCTGCGCCAGGTCTTGCCCCGTATCTTCTGCGCGTAGATTTCCTGTTCCAGTTCTTCCAGTTTTTCTGTCCATTCATTGGGTGTGATATCTTTCATATTTCTCAGGCGATCAATAAGTCGGACCGTCAGATTATAATCCTTGGCATGGAAAAAACGGTAGAACGCCTTTTGGAGAAACACCCAGCGATTCTTTGACTCTGCCACATCATAAAGGTACTTTTCCAGCAGATCCACTCTTGCCGGCAGATGGGTGCTGTGTATTATCTTTGGATTCACCGGCGCATGCAGATATTGCAGCATCACTGTTGCCAAAGGAATGCTATCTGCCGTCTGATCACGCAGCATCAGCTTGATGGGCTTGGAGGACGGATTGGAAATAGCGATCAGCAAAGCGCCCTTCCACAGAGGATCAATTGTGGTTGAAATATGTCCCAGACCCGACGAAACAGTAGAAACACGGGAAAATACATTTCCGCTTATATTTGCCGGGAGTTGGATATATTCCCTGCTGAGTACCAACGCGGTATCTCGTGGCTCAATGTATACATATTGCTGCTCAGGGCAGAACACAGGGGCTTGTCCCTTTTTGCGGCAGCTGCCGCAATGCCATTCCGGATTCCGATGTCCCTTTGCGCACCGACTGACATTGGAGTATATCCTCATAAAATTGCCAGTTTTGGCTGACATGATCAAACAGCTGGGAGAAATATCAAACGAAGCCGCCTTTATATTGGGTTTTGCAGCAGGCGCGATGATCAAATTGCCTGTCCGTATTTCCCTAGCGATGTCTTCTCTGCTCAACTGACCTGTCTTATGTTTATTTTTATACCATTTCATTTCCCAGGCCTCCTTTACCAAAGTACAAAGGCAGTATGACACACCACCCCTATATCGAATATATGTATCCACTATCTTTTTCAGTGACATATTTTTACAAAAAATAACCCTGCGGGTCAAACGTCCCGCAGGGCTTTGGGGTAAGTATTAGGTTGCTTTTTTGGAGCTGGTGTAGAAGTAGCGGGTGTCGCCGTCGCCATCCTTGCCTGCCCAGATGCAGACATATGCTCTATAGTATCGGCCAGCCACGCCCTGATAATCCACATGACCGCTGTGGTAATAATCGTCGTAGCCTACCATACTGGGGTAATTGCCGTTACTGAAGGACTTTTTCCAAGTCCATGTGCTGTTGTCCGTAGATTCATATATCTTAATGGTCAGTGCGCCAAGGGTATCCATATATCTTGTACCTGTAACTGTAAACCACACCTGAATCTTGCCATTTCCGGCAGGATAAACATAGGCATTGTAGGAATCCAAATAACTACTGGCATAAGGCTGCACGGTTTCTACTGTTGCTGCACTGACGCCTGCCGGCAATGTCAATGCGATTACCATAATTACCGCCACAAGGCGGATAAAATTGGAATGTTTTCTAATATACATAAAGGTGCTTATCCTTTCCCGATCGAATCGATCATCGTTTTTATTTCTTCGATGGTCAAATCGCCGGAAATATAGCACTCATAAGAATCTTTTATCCATGCTGCACGAATCTGCTCATTGTTAATGAAAATATAATA
The DNA here is from genome assembly GCA_045644625.1 of Faecousia sp. Classification (GTDB taxonomy): domain Bacteria; phylum Bacillota; class Clostridia; order Oscillospirales; family Oscillospiraceae; genus Faecousia. The sequence continues at coordinate 61,075 of JAZRHG010000063.1, read as the reverse complement.
TTCCGTCCCGGATGCCTCATAGATTTCAAGAATATCTTCATGAACTTCCACCTTCTCCGGGTCGCCTTCAATATATGATTTTATACTAATTTTAAGGAACTTCTCTCCCGCAACATATACGGCTAGATAATTCTTCTGAATTGGGCTCTCATCAATTGTAATATCCTGTAATTCATATCCATCAGGAATCCAAGTTGGAACAAAGTCCGCCTCCTGGTCCGTTTCAGCCAATGCCTGTTGCAACGAAGTATATTTGTCAATATTTTCAGGATTTGGCTCTGTGATTTGGGTATCCCCTCCACTGACAAACGAGAAGGTCTCCTTCGCCCAATTGGCAACTGCGTTCCAGATATCCTCCCAACCAAAGGCACTAGCCGTCAGCGGAACACATACCAAAATCGCAATCACTGCCACTGCAGCGATCATTCGACGCATCCAATGGCGAGGTGCTTTCATAGAACACTCCATCTTCTTAACAGGTATTATATTTTCTTCCTCTGCGGGAAGATAATTCTTTTCAAAAGATTCCCATGCTTGTTGTGCTGTGTTTCCGGGATTTTCATTATTTCTTTTCCGCTGTTCCAGCACCTCCATTACATAAAGTAGTAATTCTCCATCCGATGCCTGCCCCTCGGGTGCTTCGGCATCCAACCGCAGAATCTCCTCCAGCTCTTGGGTTGCCATGGAGTCATATTTCGCAAACTCTATGTTTCCACGGTTTTGATTTTCGGACATTCCGGTTCCTCCTTTCACCTATATATGTAAGAAAAATGCCACAAGGTGACATCAATTATCTATTCTTCTGCGCAGTGTTTCCTTCGCCCGCTGTACTCGTTTCTTACAAGCGCTGACAGAAATTCCCCGGCTTTCAGCCATCTCTAAATGGGACCTGCCCTCAATTGCCATTTCTGCCAAAAGCTTAAACTCCTCTGAATCCGCTACGTTCCCATAGAGGACATTCAATTCCAGTTTATCTTCGGAAGCAGTAAAGTCTTTGATTTGTGTCTGCAAATACCTTTCCACGATCCTCTTTGCGGTTTCTCGTCTGCTTTGCATATTGCGGATTGTATACTTCAGCGTCAGAACCAACCAGCCACGGGGATTGGCACTTTCACATAATTGCTCCGGTTTCTGACAGGCAATACGAAATGTCTCCTGTACCGCCTCCTCTGCCAGTGCTTCGTTGTCCAAACTGCACCCGGCATAAATCTTCATTTTCTCAAACATTTCAAGGTAGAGTTCTTCAATCTTGCGTTTCTGCTCTGCATTCATTCCTGTCCAACACCTCCCTCTTTATATTCCATATATTAGCAATAGTTATGACAAATTTCAACATTTTTTTCAAAATCACCTGAAACATGTCACTTTTTATCATCTGAAATACATATTCTGTATAACCAACAAAACAGGAGGAAAAAAAGTGGACAAATTAGCATTGGGCCAAAAGCTCCGTGAGGCCCGGCAAAGGATGGGCTACACACAGCACGCTCTTGCTGAGATCGCCAACATCGGCAATGTCTACCTAGGCGAAATTGAACGGGGATTAAAAATGCCCAGTTTGAACATCTTCATCAAGCTTATTGAAGCACTAGATATTTCTGCCGATTACATCCTGCGGGACGAACTGACATCCGGTAAGGAATATATATACGATGACATCACGCAAAAACTGAAAGGACTTACTCCAAAACAAAGAAAGACCGCTGCCGATATTCTCGATGCGTATTTGCGTAATCTCGACTAGATAACAAAGCAGACACAACAATGTGTCTGCTTAATTTATATTTCGAATTTACTCGACAAATTATGACATATTTTGCAGGATTGATCTGATAATATTAGCATATAGCATTTATTGTATGCTATACGCTAATACGAAAGGATAGATAAATATGTTATCAATGAAAACGATTTTGGAAAGTCTAACAGGACAGCGCGCCGCGGAAGCGTTTGTTCAGTGGTTGGCAAAGGAAAACAAAGATTTTGCTGCAGATCAACAGAAGTATCTCGCTGCAATCGAAGCACTGCGAATGGAACTTGGGGACGCTGTAGCAGATGAAGCAGCTGCAATTGCGCAACAATGTGCCTCAGACCTGCTTTTCTCCGGCTTGCTTGGTCTTAAGGCAAATCTGGATAACTTTATTAATCCTGTGGCAAGAAATTTTCTGGATGTGGATTTTGGAGTATACCTCCGTGAAGAAACAGCGCACAGGCTTCCGGAATATGAACGTGCGCAGAGAGTTAGGGATCACTTCTATTCTCTGTTGACACCTGAGCAGAAAGAAATATACGAAAACGTAATTACATATACCAGCCATTTGGAAACTGTTGGGCCCAAACTGGCCCATTACTACGGTTATATGTTGGGCAACGAACTCCTCCCCCAAGTCGTTCCCGGTTATCACCCAGATTCCTCGCTGACCCTACGCTACCAAATAATGTTGGAAAATTACTTTGGTAAACAATGTTTGTTTTCCTTAAATTAATCCTCAATTAAACCGCAGGGCTGTCTCACCACACGGAGAGACAGCCCCAAATTACTAAAAGCTAGATTGTGTAATACGGAAATTACATTATACATTTCCAAAAAACCAAAGTAATCATTGTAGCATTTTTATATCACGCACCATTAAACAAAACAACAAAATTTCTACAAATTTCGTCACCAAAAGCTTCTTTTAATACATAGCTATTTAGTATAGCTTTTGCCGTTTTCGTGCAGGCTGAGGTAATTGTTCAACATCGTTTTCATATTTCACATAGGTACAACTATGCTATATTTCATTTCCCAATCGTGACCGCTCAGTTATCTTAATAGAAACCAGTTTATTTGAGTATTTAGAAGCTATATTCTTCGGCAATTGATTTGAATTAATCACCAAAATAGCATCGCAAGGTTTTTTTACAAGATCAACCTGCAACTGAATCAACCCCAATCTTGAACTTTCACCTAACCATTTCTGTGTATCTTCATAGTAAGCAGCAACCTGCATTCCATGGGCTTGTGCATATGCGAGCAAACGAAAAAAACACATATCAAGAAAAGCCCTTTGATCCCCTGGATAAACATGAGCATCCGCAAAGCAATATATTATCGCTTTTTTTCTTACCATTGAAATCACCTCAATATAATTATGAGGATCATTTCGAATAAATTGTGTCATTTTTTGAATATCCCACAAATTTTTTTGCCTCTAAACCAATAATGTGCAAAATATCCAGATAATAAAACTATCAAACGAAAGGAATACAAACTATGGATTGGAAAACACTTGAGCAGAAAGTTCGTGCAATTGCTTCCCTCCGTTGGAATTGTAATGCCATCACAGAAACAATTGCGGGAGTCAAATGTGACTGTGTGCTAAAACAGTCAGACGACAATTGGGTAATCGTTGAAGTCACAAAACAAAATAGGTTAGATAAGGTCCGTTCTGACATCATTAAATTACATACGGTGAAAAGTGCCCTCATTTCGCAGGATATATATTGCAAATGTTATTTTGTAATGGAACAAACGCCGACCGACATGATGCGACAAGCTGGATTTGCACAAAAAGTAGAAGTGATGTCCGTTGAAGAATTTCAAAACGAATATTTTGACTATGGAAGTTATATCTATACTCGTTCCCAAAAGCACTTTGGCAGTCTGATTAACTTTGAGACCGGTGAGCCTGAAAACAATGTATATATTGATGTTAGGTATATTCATAGCAAAACCGGTCAAGAGCAATCCATAACAGACATTATCAGTATGCTTAGAAAAGGGAGAAAAGTCGTGCTGAAAGGAGATTTTGGTCTAGGCAAAAGCAGATGTATTAAACAAGTGTTTGAAACTCTTACTTCAGACCCGATCAATAACCCCTACACTATTGCCATTAATCTCCGTGACCACTGGGGCGCAAGGCGGGGCATTGAAATACTTACGCGGCATTTCCAAGAATTAGGACTTGATGCCAACAACTTCATCAAGAGTTATGACCGTCCCAATGTGATTTATTTGCTTGATGGTTTTGATGAGATCGGGACACAATCATGGAGCAGTGACCTAAAGAAAATGCAGCACATCCGAGAAATGTCTGTCTGTGGTCTAAAAGATTTGATCAGCAAAGTGCAAGGTGGCGTTCTCATTGTAGGTCGAGAATATTATTTTAATTCAGATAAGGAATTATTGACCTGTTTGGGCCTGAACGAAGATAATACTGTTATTTTAGAGTGCCACCAGGAGTTTACAGAAACGGAAATTGTAGCGTTTATCAAGCAAAATTTATTTCCTGCTCCAGGGACAGATGCACTGGAAAGCCTTCCCAGTTGGTTGCCCAAACGACCTCTTGTTATGCAATTACTTTTAAAATATGCAAGTGAAATTTTTGCTGTAGAATACGCCCTGGATGATATTTGTGGCTTTTGGTATGCCTTTTTATCAAAAATGTGTGAGCGCGAAGCAAAAATAAATCCCACGCTAAATCCTGAGATAATCAAAAATGTTCTGATGTTTTTGGCAAATAAAACTCGAACTTGTCCACAAAATACCGGTCCAATTACGCAAAACGATTTGTCGCAAGCATTTAAGAATGCTACAGGTATCAACCCCAGTGATGAGACTTCAATTATGTTACAGCGGCTACCTTCTCTAGGTAGGGTAAGTGCGGATTCCCCGGATCGTCAGTTTTTAGATTCTTTTGTTCTTAACGGTTTGAGAGCAGAAGCCATAATCCAAATGTCAAAATTGTGGAATCTTGATTTAATGAATACCGAATGGACAAACCCCTTAGACCAAGTAGGTTTATGTATTTTAGCAGAATATATATCAAAGGAAAAAGGCCGAGCGGATTCGTTCTTCACTTTGGCAAAAAAAGCATCCACATCAAACAACAAAGTCCTTGCAACTGATATTATTGCAGCATTGTGTCTGCAAGAACCCTCGTCACTTGATTTCAAAAACATAGACATTACCGGTGGACACTTTTCTTATCTTTCCTTTGAAGGAAAACAGGTTAGCAATTTGGCACTACGAGATACCATTATCGAAAGGCTTGATTTAACAAATGCAAAACTTGATGAGAATATGTTGTTCTGTAACTGTCTAATCGGAACCGCATACGGCATCGCCTCTCATAAAAGTCTGCCCGCCGCATTTCAGAATTGCACGATTGAAAATTTTGAAGCTCTAGCAACAACAACTCTAATAAAAAAGGCAAGATTAACCGAATCTCAAAAACTCTTTGTCCAAATGCTTCGAAAAATATTCTACCAACCCGGTGCAGGAAGAAAGGAAGCAGCGCTTTTGCGAGGAATGGGAGCTTCCGCCAACAAGCAGCTTGGCGAGCGTCTGTTACATTATCTTTTAGATGAGAAACTTGTCACTCGACATAAAGGTGACGAAGGATACATCTACAAACCCATACGAGGAGAAATGGGTCGTATTGACAAAATCCTTACAGATCTCACATTGAGTACTGATCCATTGTGGATAAAAATCAGCGACCTGTCTTAATTCACAGTACAAATATATAGATGCCTGGAGAACCAAACGTGTCTCCAGGCATCATCATTAATCACAAGTACATCTATTCTTCATCCATCTCTGTTGCAAATGCTTGGATTCTAAAAGCAAGACTGCCCCCAAATAGTGTTGCCGTATTAGCAACAACACTTTTTATTTCGTAAGTTGCCCTAATTGCATAGGCCAAATACCCAAATAGGAGCCCTGCAGCTAAGCTTTCATTCACGAGCCCGTTGCTGGTAAGTACAAAATCATTCGGCATACATATTACAATTAATTTTACGGCAAGCGATAGCAATATCCCTACAACGTATATGTACATTGCAGATTCGAAATATTCTGTCCCCGCCTTTAAGTAATTTGCATTTCCCTCGTAGTCGATACGAAGTAATTTCTTTATATACTTATCATCCAAAAAAGCTAACAGAATAGAATATGCTGTCAGAATACATCCAAAAACTGCGACATGTATTTCTAGAAATACGGTACAAATTGTGTCGGTCATTTGTACAGTATCTTCCGCGCTACCTATGATCCATGCTAAAACCGCCCCACCAACGCACGGCAATGCAGCTGCTAGCCAATTGTTTTTAACCGGACGAAGTTCCTTAAAAATCAAACCGCATATACGGCGCCAAGTAGCCTTCTGTGGGACAAAATCCTTGGACGCAGCATAATAATCCGTATTAGGAGTTTTCATTTTTCTCCCCCCAACATTATTGAGCGAGCCGTTTTAATATGTGTAATACCCGCTCATACAGTTTTGCATTATCATCACTAACTGTATTCATTGCACTGTTTTTCTTGGCGTGCATCACAAGATATCCATCTCCATTAGAACTTACATTACCATTATAGTCAACTTTTGTACTCGATGAAAACGACCCTTCTTTGAGCCGTCTAACCTCTCCGTCTACATCCGTAACTTCTATGGATGCTTCAGCCAGTCCCCCTGTTGCCATAATCACATCTTGAATACCCTCCTTGTCGCCAGGAGAATTAAACTTGATATTACCTGTTCTGCTTCCTGCAATCTGCATTCCTTCGCGCACTGCTTGTGCTAGTGGGAATGTATCCAAATCATTATTCAAAGGGAAAAACCTGAATTTTAACCAATTTACTTTTTTTACATATTTAAGTATTTGTTCTATGCTCTCTGCCCTCGGAATATCCACAATATGGACCACCGCGAACGGCAATCTTTTATCCCTTTCTCTGTCCTGATTTTCTTTGCGGATGTGCTTCATGAGAATTTCACTTACTGTTTTTTGGAAACTCCGAATATCCGGACTCGCCGTTTCATTTCGTACCAAAACCATTCTGTGATTCTTCAAGAAGACAATAAAACGAGAATACGGTGCAGTGGGCACTCTGGCTGGGGAGCTAACCAGTTCACCCTCTTGTACCGTTGTGATCACATTGTATTCTGTATCCTTAACAAAATTGCCCGTCATCACAAATTCGCCGTCAATTTGTTTTACTGTAACGCCATCAAACGAATACTTGGTTACATCTTCTTCCTTACCTCGAATATACGGACCTGTAAACGCAGGAAAAATGATATCCTCGAAATATTCAAGCATCGGCGCATTTCCCTGCCCGAATGTGATGTTAAAGTTTGCAAATTGCATTACTTTTTCTTCCATAATATATCCTCCCAACTTTGTCATCTGTTCATTCCCCAATTGCCTTTGGGGCTTTATTTAATTATGTCGTATCACCCACATCAGGTGACATTTTTCTACATTTTTTGTAGATATGCTAAGACGCACATCCCGACATTAACAAAAAACATTACGAAATTTGATTTGCTCGTCAGTATTCTCTTGCCAAATTAGGAAATTGATGATCGCAAGCATGGTATTTAATAATGGTTAATTCACTGAAACAAGCCTAGCAAATTGATGTATTCTCTTACATTAATTTGCTGGGTTTATATTTTAACCCTGACAAAAAGTGACTAGGTTGCACGCTAGAATTTGCTCAAGAAAGGAGGGATTAAAATGGGAACAGCCGAACGAAGAATGAATATTCTGCGCATATTGTGTCGTCGTAGATACGAAACAATCCCAAATTTAGCATGCGAGTTCGGCGTTTCCAATAGAACAATACTGCGAGATATTGAAATACTTAGTGCAACAGAACCTATCTATACACAATGTGGAAGATATGGTGGCGGTGTGTATATAATGGAGAATTACTCTATGGATCGCATGTATATGCTCGAAAGCGAATTAGCTGTATTACACAAATTGGCTTCTCAAGCGGAACAAAAGGCCATATGCGATTTAAATGGTCATGAAAAAGAATTACTCAAAACAATTATTTCACAATACACTAAGCCAAACTAATAGAAAAATAACAATATATTCTAACAAAAATTCTTAGTCGGTTCTTCGGTGAGAATAGACTACAACTTTTAGCTGAAATAAAAAATCAAACCCTGACAGAACCTGTCAGGGTGATTTTTTATATTGGGGGTGCAGCTGCAAAATAAAGTTACGAAAGGAAAAGTAATCATGGAAGAAAAGAAAAACGGCGCAAAAGAAGAAATCTATCTGGCACCGGCAGAAGCAACATCGGAAGATTTGCAGGTGGAAACAGCAGAAACGGAAGCCGTGCAGAAAGCAGATATCCCTGTCAAGCCGGAGAAAAAACCCAAACCCAGAGTCCGGGTGGGCGAGATTTTGGAGCTCAGAGAAGAAAACCGCAAGGTGTTCCGCATGAGCGACGGCACAGAGCAGGCAGTATTCTTCCCGGAAGCAGTTCATGTGTTCAACGAGGAAACACAGGCCTACGATGAGATGGATGCAACCCTGTCCGAGGATGCTGACAAGAAGCACTATGTAGGTGGCAGAGGCCGCTTTACTGCCCGCTTTAGCCTCGAGGAGGATAATGACGAGTTGTTCTCTATCGAGCAAGGAATCCACCGTGTCACCGTCTACGCGAAAAAGAACAAGAAGCAAAAGAATAAGGGAATTAAACCCACTATCCGCAAAAATGACGCAGGCGCCCCCAACAAGAAAGATGTACTCACTTTTAAGGGCGTTGAAGCAGGCTCCGACTATGAATATTCCTTAATCGGCAACGGTGTTAAGGAGAATATCGTGGTTAACGAAAGATCCGATGCATACCGGTATCCCTTCGTGCTCCACTGTGAGGGTGTAACCGCTCAGCTGGATGAAGAGAATAAGCGGGTTGCCTTTGTAAACAACGAAACCGGCGAAGAGGTATTTTTCATTCCCGTTCCCTTTATGACGGATGCCAACGGTGTAAACTCCACTGCGGTTTCCTATGTTCTCGAAACCGATTCCAATACAGACCCGGTTCTTACAATTACTGCTGATAGCAACTGGCTGAACGCAGAACAAAGAGCATTCCCTGTGGTCATTGACCCCCAAATCAGACTGAGCAACAGTTCCGAAATGAGCACCTATAGCTGGAGCAACGGCAATATGTCCAATGCATCGCAACACGCAGTTGGCGCAGTTCCCAAGACATGCCAGCCCGACACAAGCAATGGCCGTACCGGTAAGTCTATGGCGACGGCCATCGAACTGCCCTTTGATAAGCATCTGTGCGACAGCATCGACACATCCGGAGGTGCGGTGTGGTATAAGTTTACCGCCAACGTAGAGGCTGCCCATTACAATGACGGTATTGGCAATTATATCATCTTCACCAAGAGTGCTCTGAATACGGTGGGTACCCTGTATGATGCTGACGGCAATATCATTTCCAGTAAAGTCGGCCACAACGGTGGTAATTTCTATATGATTGCAGAATTAGGTTATGGCGGAACTTACTACCTCCGTGTCAATACACATGACGGTTCCACCGGCAGCTACCGTCTTATTCTTACATACGACATCGCCTACGGTACTAATGCCCCATATTTAGATTACTATACCATGGACCGTATGTATATGGCTTTCCAGATGCCTACCCTGCCCCGCAATCCCAGAATTAAGAAAGCGGAAATTACCTTCTTCCAAGAAGAAGGTGTCGTAGAATACAGGCCGTTTTTCAAACTGGGCCTGTATCAGGTAACTGGTGATATTTCCATCGGTCAGTGCACACCCAGCTACGATTATAATCTGTTGGATTATGCCGAGGTCCAAAGCAGTGATACCGAAGGTGCTGTATCCTATACCTTCGATGTGACCGCACTGGTGGACAAAATCAATAAGGGAGAAAGCAATTATCAAAAACTTGTTCTCCAGATGATTACCGAAGTCAAAGACTACGATAACTATGTTCGTCTTTACGGCAGTGACTACGGCGGCAGCTATGCACCGCAGTTTTCTATTACCTATGAGCCTACCTACGGAGTTAACACCTCCTACCGTACCCATACCCATTCCCTGGGCCGCTTTGGTCAGGGCAGCATTGATCTGCAGTGCGGTAACCTGATGTTCGACTCTGAGGATTTCGCCTGGGCAGGTAACCGAATGCCCGTTACCATCCGGCATCTGTACAACAGTGCACTGTCTTCCTACAAGTATACAACAGACAGCAGCATCAAGCTTAACACCGCCGATTTTGGGGCGATGAACCTGGGCTATGGCTTCAAGCTGAATGTTATGCAGAGCATGGTCAGCACCAACTTTATCCATGAAGGCGAAACTACCTCCGGCTATGTGTATATGGGTGAAAACAGCGAGGAAATCTACTTCAAGGAAAGTAACCAGCATGTGTCCAGCGACAACGATGGTCAAAACTACAATCTCTATGAGGCTGTAGATGACAGCGAGATGCTTTACGATCCTGTCAAGCGGACGCTGACCCAGGGTGAGGATACCTATTTGTTTGATAACTTAGGCAGACTAGTGCAGATCACAGACGACTGCGGTAATCATTTGGATATCACCTATACCTCCGGCAGAATCACCACTGTCACTGATGGTGCGGGCCGAAACTTTGTCTTTGCATATGACGACATTGGCTATCTGACCTCCATTACCGCTCCGGACAATACCAGTATCCTTTACACTTACTCCGACCGTCTTCTGTCCACTATCACCTATCCGGACGGCCAAAAGGCACAGCTTACCTATTCCGGCGATATGCCTGCAAATGTTATTCTGCTTGATGTCGACGGAAACAATATGTACAAGGTAGTCTATTCCTACAACCGCAATCGTGTGTTCACCGTAAGTGAATACGGCGTAAGAAACGGCTCTTTTGTTCTTGGCAACGAGTCCTACTATTACTACTCTGCTGCCTCCGGCAGGACCAACGTCGAGTCCTACGAACGAATGGAAGGGGATGACGGCGAATGCTATCCCGATTATATCGTTACAACATACACCTTTGATGATGACGGAAATATTGTCGGCGAGTATGCCTACTCCGCGGATACCGGCTATACCGGTGTTGACGGTAATACAAGCGGTATCCTTCCCTATGCCGGTGACGGTGGCATGCGCACCGTAAACAACAGCTACAACCTGCTTACCGGGCATAACTTTGAAAGCCTCAACGGCTGGAGTGAAATGCCCTCTAACTACAGTAACCTGGATATCAGCATTTATGAAAATGAGGCATCCGCCAAATTCGGCAAGAGTATGCTGCAGATGCAGTCTCACGCTTCGATTTGTACCGAAAACGGCATTTATCAGACCACCAACTCCCTGCGCATAGGTCAGTATACCTTCTCGGCTTACCTGCGTGTAGTTTCCGCCTTCAGCGGTACTGCTGCCCCCGGTGCATATATCCGCGTGACTGCCACCGACGGCACGGTGCTGGCAGAGAGTGAGCACATCCGTCAATCCGACTCCGAATATATCCGTCTGTGTGTTCCCTTCAAGCTGACCGCTACCCAAAGCGTACAGGTGCAGATTTTGCTGGATGGCACAGGTACTGTTTACGTGGACGGAGCGCAGCTGGAAAAGAATCCCTATGCCAACCCATATAATATGCTGGAGAACGGCAGCTTTGAGCAAGACACCGGCTGGACCAGATCCGATTATACATACTACACTAACAGTGCATACTTCAATATGAGCCGTTCCCTTTTGGTGCGCGGTGACATTGAGGCAGAGAGTTATGCCTTCCAGAGTGTGGCTGTACGCTCCGAACGGCCTATCCGGGAGACCTTTACCCTGTCCGGCTGGGCAAAGGGCTACGGTCTGCCGAACCACGGACACGAGGGCACAAACACCCCCATCTTCCGTTTGCGTGCTGTGGTCAACTACAATGATTCTGTGGAAAACGAAGACAATTCCGAAAGCTTTACCGCAGACTTCTCCCCCGGCGCAGAGGAATGGCAGTATGCTTCTGTCCAGTTTGCCAAGAGCAAATACCGTACAGTCAGGGATATCACGGTATACTGTGAGTACAACTATAACTACGGAACTGTTTACTTCGATGATATTCAGCTGGTCCGTGATTCTCTGGAGCTGAACCTTTCTGCCGATGACTTTGTGGTGGAAAGTGCCGAAGAGAGCTGTGGGGTTGTCGAAATCGGCACCTATGCCGATACTGCCCCCACCTTCGAAGAAGCAAAAGATGCCTTTGGCAACACTCTGACAGAAACTACCTTTACAGACGGTGAGTTCGGTACGATTTACCGCAGTTTTGCGTACAACACCGACCCCGACGGCTCCGGCAATCCGGGCAATGATTTGGTCATGGAGACCGATGCAAGAGGTTATACCACCGCCTATACCGTAAACGAAGACACCTCCCGGAACGAGGAGGTAACAGACCGCTGCGGCAACAAGACTGCCTATGAATACGATGCTTCCGGCAGAACCACCAAGGTGACCAGCAAGACTGCCGACGGCACAGAGCTTGCCCATGTATCCTATGCCTATGATGTCTTTGACAACCTGACAGAGATCGTCCGGGGCGACGGTATGAAGTATGCACTGGCATACGATGCCTACCACAAGCTGGCATCTATCGGCGTAGACGGTGAAGAGAACAAGCTGGTACAGTATACCTACATACCCGAAAATGGCAGACTCAGAGGCATTACCTATGCCAACGGTGACAGAATGGCGCTTACCTACAACAGCGCCGGTCATCTGACCGGAGAAAAGTGGTTTGACCAGAATGCAACCATGACAGCCCATTACAAATATGTCTATGACGGTCAAGGCAACATCGTCCGTTCTATTGACATGCTGGCGAAGAAAGAGTATACTTATTCTTACGAGGAAGGCAAGCTAACTCGGGCTGCGGAATGCCGTATTACCATTGGTGACAATGAAATGATTACCAAAAAGGTCTTGGTAAATACCATCTTCTATGTCTATGACAACGAGGATACTTTGATCCGCAAGCGGATTGTGCCTGCCGAGGGAGAAGAGCGTGTCATCTACTATGAGACTACGGATGACAGCACCGTGGTCAAGTTTGAAGCAGGCGGCAAAACGGTCACCAGCCACTCCAAGACCGACAACTTCGGCAGAAAGGTCTTTGACGAACTGCAGCTGGGCACTGGCTTTGTATCCCGGCAGTTCAGCTACCACGCCGGCGATGTGACTGAGGAGCACAAAGAAAACGCAATGCTGCGCTCCTCTCCCACCACCCAGCTGGTGAGCCAGATCGTGCTGTCTGATGGCAGAACGCTCTCCTACGAGTACGATGCGGAAGAACGGATCACCAAAGTCACAGACTCCATTGAGGGCGTCACCGAGTACACCTACGATGCTTTGGGTCAGCTGCTGACGGAGACGGTAAACGGCGAGGTCGTAAACGAGATGGTTTACGACAACTACGGCAACATTCTGCAGAAGAACGGTATCCGGTATACCTACAGCGAGGGCTGGAATGACCGGCTGGCGTTCTATGACGGCGTGCAGATTACCTATGATGCTCAGGGCAACCCGGTGAACTATCTGGGTCATACCCTGATCTGGGAGAAGGGCCGGCAGCTGAAGTCCTTTGACGGTATTTCCTACACCTATAACGCCAACGGTATCCGCACAAGCAAGACCGTCGACGGAGTTCCCCACAATTATCTGCTGGATGGTGTTAATATTCTAAAGGAGACTTGGAACGACAACACCCTGGAGACCCTATTCGACAACGAGGACAGCGTCTGCGGCATCGTGTACAATGGCATCCCCTACTACTTCCTCAAGAACCTGCAGGGAGATATCATTGCCATTACGGACCAGAACGGCGAGGTAGTTGCCCGGTATACCTACGATGCCTGGGGTAAGTGCGATATCTCCGTCAATTCCACCAACGCAACCATTGCAGAAATCAACCCCTACCGCTATCGCAGCTACTACTTCGATACTGAGACAGGCCTATATTACCTCCAGAGCCGATATTATGATCCCGTTGTGGGTAGATTTATCAATGCGGACGATATAGCATATGTTGATTTTGATGGATCTATGGCATCAAAGAATATATTTACGTATTGCAATAATTCGCCAGTAAAGTACTACGACCCTGATGGACGGTTAGGTATTTTTGTTGTAGTAGGAGGCGTGAAGGTATCAATTGAAGTGGTAGCACTTATCGCTGCATGTATAGTCGCACTCATACCAGTTATCGTTCAAGTCCTACGAGATTTAGTCAAAATTATTTATTCGACAGTGGAGGCACTTGCCTCATTGATTGCTGAACTTGCTGCAATTGTCAAGAAAGCATTCGCGGCAAGGCAGCAACGAACAATGGCAAGACATCACATTATAGCGAAAAGTGCATGGCGTGCGGCTCCTGCACGAAAAATTTGGGTAAACCGAATGGGTATGAGTATAAATGACTCAAGAAATATCGCTGTAATTAACCAAACACTTCATTATTATGTCCATACAACAGCCTATTATGCTGCTGTTAATACTCTTGTAACATTGGGGTATAAGAAAGGAAAATCAACTGTCCTAAAAACTGTGAAGCTTATACAATCGATTTTGGTTGCTTTGAGCAATCGGTATTTTTGAGGAGGATAAATGGAACTGGTATTAGACAAAGTTATTCGAAATGCGGCGTTCGCAATAGCAGTATCACCAGATAGTTCCCAGTTGGCAATCAGCAGCGAACGAAAAATCACTGTGTTATCTCTGCCAGAACTAAAAAAACAAAGTACGATTCCGGTACAACATACCAGTTCTATGATTTTCCTTGAGGACAACTGCTCAATGTTGATTCTGAACACAGTCGGCAAGTGTTACCTGTGGGATGGATCAAACCTAGAGAACTTGGGTAGATGGCCTGTTCCAAGATGGGTAGAGAATCCACTGTTTTATGCAGGGTATGACGAGGCTTTTTGGGCAGGTTGTGGCGCGGTTTGGAAGTACAACATTGCAAAGCGTCAAATAACAAAGGTGTTTTTAACAGAGCATGAGCCACTTATTTGTCGAGTTGGTGACGGAGTTATTCGACTTGTGACGCTGAATTATGACTATCCACAACAGTATATGGAAATATTCCGCATCGATTACTCTGGCACGATTATTCACCACTGCACAACGAACCAAAAGTTGCAGACGCGCATGTTTGGAAGACCATGCTGGAACGACGATGAGATGATCGCAATTTCTACAATATCTGCAGCAGATGAAGCATGCGGCCTTATATATCTCGTTGACAGCAAAAATGGAAACGTGCAACTCAAGAAGTGTGAGCAAAATGCCTTGTTGTCTGGTGATTTTTACTGTGGAAAGGGGCTATTTGCTAAGGTTTGCCCGGTGCTTGCAAAAACTGTTGAATTTTACACCGCTAATGATTTTAAGCTATTATATCGGCTGGATAAAACGATATTAGCTGAGAGCGGAAGTATTAATCCACCTGCTATGGTAAGTTTTTTAGAAGACGGAACAATTTTAGTTGGTTCATGGAGACGATTGTTTGTTTATCAGGAACAGGAGGACGGTTCTCCTGTCTCCTAAGAAAAAACCACATCAACCCTAAACCTAGCCAGCATTCACCCCGGAGGGAGCCGCGTTTGCGGCTCCTTTTTTATAATTGCCTAGTGATGTATAATTACAGGGCAGTTTAAAGAAAGGGGTGTTTTCATTGGAAGAAAAAACAAACTATCAAGTTGGTCTGTACCTGCGACTTTCTAAAGATGATATGCAACAAGGAGAAAGCATGAGTATTGGTAACCAACGAGCAATTCTAACTAATTATTGCAACAAACATCAACTTACTATTTGCAAAATTTATGCAGATGATGGCTATTCCGGTACAAATTTTGACCGCCCAGGTTTTAGAGCCCTGTTAGAGGATGTAGAACACGGCATCATTAATATGGTCATCACAAAAGACCTGTCCCGGTTAGGCCGAGATTATATCACGACTGGATACTATTCAGAAATATTTTTCCAATCCAAAGGTGTGCGCTACGTTGCTATTGGAGACAATTTTGACACACTTGAAGGATATAATGAAATCGTTCCCTTCAAAAATATTCTAAACGACATGTACGCAAGGGATATTTCAAAGAAGATTAAGAGTGCAAAGCATCAAAGAGCAAAGCAAGGACTGTTTATCGGCTCACAAATGCCTTATGGATATCGTCCGGATCCTAAAAGAAAAGGTGTACTTGCAGTGGATCCAGAGGCAGCAGAGATAGTTAGAACGATCTTTGAACTAGCTGCAACCGGGCTTGGAAGTGTTGCAATTGCCGAAGAACTGAGAGCCAGAAAAATCGTTACTCCATCAGTATATAAGCATCAAAAAGGCGACGAGCGCTTTTCGCGCTATTATGATAAAAAATCCACAGCGTTATATTCCTGGTGTTCTGCGACCATTTCCCAGATTCTCACAAACACTGTGTACACAGGAGAGTTAACCAGTCTAAAGACAGAGAGTGTCAATTATAAAACCAAACAGAAAATTACTGTACCGGCAAATCAGCAAATCATAACCCCAAACGCGCACGAAGGAATTATCAGTACGACACTATTTGAAACGGTACAGAGAATTCGCTCTACGCATAATTGCAGCGCAAATACAAGACGATTTAACCTCTTTCGCGGAAAGCTGTTTTGCGAGTGTTGCGGACATCCACTCGCCATTTCCAGCAAGCAGTTATTAGACCGTAAAACAGACATCTATCTTTGTATGCACCATTACCGTCGCCCTGATGTTTGTCCGCAAACACATCGAGTTTATCATGATATGCTTTATTCTTATGTACTGCAGCAAATTCGGCAGTTTGCCAAGAGTATGAAAAAAAGAAAAATTAATTCTCCTATTGTGGAATATGCCGCACTAGAAGAATTAACGCCAGAAATACTGGATGAAGTAATAGAGCGTATCGAAATTGGACATATAAAACACAACTCAGTACCAGGACGAGTGATTACAATCTACTGGAAACTGACATAGTTGTACGCGTGTATATGTGCCATACAGGATTAGCTAAACACAAAAAGGGAGCCGCAAACGCGGCTCCCTTGGGGGTATATGCTGTTTTTAATTGTGGGTTGAATTAGGCTTTACTCAGGTAACAGGAGAACTGTCCCTCCGTCCCCTTGTCTCCCTTTCTAACAAATCTCTTCGCAAAGTGTCAGTACTCTATCCCGACACCACACATAACTTGTATTATCCTTTACGAAGTTATTTATAAAGGATATCATTCGTTTGATCTTTTTCTTCTCATACATAGTATTAGGATTACTTTTGCTAAGCTTCAATAAATAATTTTCAAACTGAATTGGATGGTCTTTGAGAATTACTCCTATTGCCCCAGCTCTTTCATCAGACGACTTTGATGAGAGCGCTACATTCAACAACTCTTCATACGGCATTTTGGGTAAACGCATCAATGTGATCATATACCCCGAGTAGCATTGATCGCACTCTAAAACATCATAAACAAAACCATCTTTAATGTATTGAACCGTATGCTCGAGCAGGCAGTTATCCAGAATTTTATTTATATTTTTATATGGTTTTAATCCTTTTTTTTCGCAGTACTTGCGAACATCGGTTTGTTCATCAATCGTATAAAATAATAACGGTTTGCCCATAATTGCTCCCTTATTTAACAAAATGCCATATAATTTTTAGTCCCAAATCTGCAACAATTTGCATCTCGACACTGTTAAAAATAGATTTCATATTTCCATATGCAGTAGCAAGACAGAGAACCGTCCACTGTCTTTTTGCCAAATGGGACAGGGTCGGATTCTTCGGCACGCTTTGCTTGCTCAGAATGACAGTGAAAGACGATAGCCGCAGAAAAAGGGAGCCGCAAACGCGGCTCCCTCGGGGGTATATGCTGTTTTCCATTGTGGGTTAAATTGGGGTTCACTCAGGGGACAAGAGAACCGTCCCTCCGTCCCCTAAATATCCATTTGGAAAGATGTAATCAGATAGTGCCCATCGATCACGCTGATTTCAAAACAGTAATAGTATGCTTCCGGGTAGTATGTCTTAACTTCTACCTGATATTTTCCATTTGCTGTTTTGGCCGCAGTGGTCATGAAAGTAAAGTTAATCGAGCAAAACCAACTCTTTGATACCTGTGCTTCTGTGTCATATTGAATGATTTTCTCAGCGTTGTCTGCATAGTATATCTCGTCGGCATCCAGCTTGTAGAGGTAAGAACATCGATCCTTTACCGCATCTAAAATCACTGCTTTTATCCGCTTGTTTTCTTCAGTTGACAGCGTCAAGCTATTCAGGTAAACGCCTGGCCACAGTGCTACATTTTTAAGCAGAAAACCACACACAATCAGGAGTAAAATAACAGTAATATATATTTTGATTTTCTTCATCCCCAATCTCCTTGCCATACGATTATTTAAAATAGTTAATAATTCCATAGGCAATTGCCAATGCGATTTGGTTGTAGTTATCTCTACAATAATATAAATCTCTACCCATATAACCACATTCTACCAAAACTGCAGGCATCTTTGTTCCGTTCAAAACTGCAAGGCTCTTATCGCTTTTAGGGGAAGCGGCTTTGCGTAATGCGGTATATTTCCCCAAAGAATTACTGATATGCGTGGCTAATTGCTTGCTTTTTTTAGAATCATGCTTACCTGCATATAATACCAAATAACCCTTCTTAAATGGATTTGTGCTGTTATGGTGGATACTCACAAAAACATCTGCCTTCAAGTTATTTGCAATTTGATACCTAGTATTTAAATTCACATTCTCATCTTTAGATCGCGTCATCGTAACCTTGTAATTAAAACTAAGCAACAGTTTCTTCAAAGCCAAAGACACATTTAGATTAAAATTCTTTTCGTAGTAATTTTTCACCAGTTTTATTGGCATTCCCCAACGACCAACACGGGTCGCCTCTAATCTCGTTGCTACCGAACCGTTGTATTTGCCACCATGTCCAGGATCGATAACAATTCTTGCAACCGTTCCATCGGGATCATACTTATTAACGATGCTATTTTCGCAGTAGGTAAATAAGTTTGTTCCAATAGCAAAACAAACAATTTCATCATCCGCATTAATAAACCGACCGGTCTCAGGATCGTAGTAACGGGATTGTAGATAGTACAAGCCGGTTTCATTGTCGTAGATATAACTGCAAGAGGAATAGTATCACAGTTAAGGTGTAACATTTTCACTATTAGAATACACTAGAAAACTACTTGAATCAATATACATTTTTTGCTTTATTTTATTTGCAGTAACTGTTTTTAATATCCGCAACGGGGTTCCATCTGCGTTTGTCATGCAGATGGAACTTTGTTATTGAGCCTCTGCTTTCTGTCCGGCTAATATGATGCAGATTATCTCGATGTTATTGTTGCGATATGTTGCTAAGTTGCTTAACCTTCATGCGCCAAGGTGCAACAGACGATGCACCCATCAGCATCTGCATAGATGCTTTTCGCTGCGGCTACAGCGTCATTCTCATTATTGAAATAACCAACGTAGCTCTTGTCACGGATATTCAGCTGGTCGGCATGTTCTTTAGTATGGACTTCATGATGATAACCAGGATTGAACGTAGGGTTGTCATTTATATAGTAGTGTTGGTACAATATATTGCCTCCTTTCCTCTTGCAAAAGCAAGCCGAGTAGTGCCAATCGAAAACAAGACTTTACAAATATATGTACGAAAGAACCTGTGTGGTGACAGCATTTTCTACTAACCATATAAATTGTAAGGCAAGGGACAACTCACTTCCTTGACACCAAAACATAATTCTGGGGGTGCGCCTCTCCTTTTTCAGTTCCTTATGGGGACATTAAGGCTGTATAAACAATCGCAATAACCCTGACAGAACTTGTCAGGGTGATTTTTTATATTATAGACGCAGCTGTAAAATGAAGTATAACAACATGAATTGATGTACAGGTTCTTCCCTATTTCACTATCGATTCTACAAAACAGCAAGACTCTGTGGGCAGAGCAAATATATTTACAGTCCAGGAAAGGAGGTTTCCAATGGATATCGAGGTTATTATTGAGCGTCATGAGCAAAAAATCAACACCTTGGAACGGGACATTTCTGCTATGAAGGAAGTGCAGACAGAAATCCGCTCCATGCACGAAACGCTTGTGACACTGGCGAATGAATTGAAGCACACAAATGAACACCTTACAAGACAGGAACGAAGAATCGACGAGATCGATGCTGTGCCTAAGCAAAGAATGCAGCAAATCATTACCGCCATTATCTCGGCATTTGCCGGTGCGCTGATTTCAACTCTGATTGGGTTGATAATTATTTAAGAAAGGAACCAATACAAAATGAACTATCAGGATTACATCAAAACAGAACTTTTGATATTGGTCCCGGTTCTGTATTTTATCGGAATGGGACTAAAAAAGAGTAATTTGCCCGACAAATGGATCCCTGTTACGCTGGGCGCTACTGCTGTGGTATTGTCGTCCGTGTGGGTTATTGCTACCGAAGATATCACCGACATTGCCCAAGCAGCATCTGCGTTGTTTACCGGCGTAACACAGGGAGTTTTGCTTGCCGGTGTCACCGTTTATGCAAATCAGCTGTATGTTCAAACAAAGAAGGAGGAATGACAGATGCTTGATATTATAAAGGCACATGCAGTGAAGAATCTTTGCTATATCGCTGCAAAAAAAATGACACCAAAGGGAATTGTTGTACACTCCACCGGTGCTAAAAATAAGAACCTGAAACGATATGTAGATGCTCCTGAGGAAGTTGGCGTAAACGCCTATGGAAATCACTGGAACGTAGCAAAGCCGGGCGGAAGAAAGGTCTGTGTGCATGCATTTATCGGTTACGATAAAAACAAGCAAATCCGTGTTGCGGAAATCTTACCGCTGAATATTTGCTGTTGGGGTGTCGGTAAGGGACGCAAGGGCAGCTACAACAACAATCCGGGATACATTCAGTTTGAGATATGCGAGGATGGATTGAAAGACAAAACATACTATCAGGGTGTCTTTGCCGTTGCTGCTGAGTACTGCGCCGAACTGTGCAAAACTTACGGCTTACAAACCGCGAATATTGTGGGGCATTGCGAGGCTTACCGGAAAGGTTATGGCAGCAATCACGCTGACCCTGAGCACTGGATGAAAAACTTTGGAGAAACAATGGATGATTTTAGAAAACAGGTTGACAAGATTCTGAATGCCAGAGAGACAGTGGCACAGGAGGACAAGGAAACCGTTTTGGTCCCTGTTAATAAGGGTGCAATCAACAAAGGCGACTTGGTCGCAATTGCCAAAGATGCTGTGTATTACAGCGGCAAGGCCGTGCCGTCCTGGGTCAAAGCAATGAAGTGGTATGTTAAGGAACAGCCAGAAGGTGACCGGGTTGTGATCGACAAGAACGAAAAGGGAACTAACTCCATTTGCAGTCCGATCCACAAGAAGTATCTGTCTGTTGTGTCGGCTGCCGACAAGACAATCGAGAAAACCAAAGACACTACTGCTGATTCTACCAGCTGTCCGTACCGGATAAAAGTTGCCACCGACTCTTTGAATATCCGCAAGAAAGCGGGAACCGATAACGCTATCGTTGGTGCTATTACCGACAAGGGTGTATATACCATTGTTCAAGAGAAAAAGGCAACTGGTGCCTCTATGTGGGGTAAACTTAAGTCCGGTGCCGGCTGGATCGCTCTCGATTATACAAAGAAACTCTGATTCAAAAAGTCTCCCCTTGTAAACCAAGGGGAGACTTCATTATACAAACCGCAATGATACACCATCTGCACTCTATATCACCGGAGACAAACATCGTAACTTCAGTAACGTTAAGACATTTTGCTACACAATGAAGACTAGAAGGAAATGTGTTGATCATTTTGGGATATGTTGTAATCTGCTCCGCTCCACTTTTTTAATTGCTCAGGGTAAAAACAACAACTTACTAAAGTCGAGTGTGCCTATCACACACTCCACTATAAATGTTTTTTACGCTGCTTCCACATCAAATATGCCTTTATTGCCATTGCAACACCCTGGGAAAATAGCTCCACAAGGGTAACAATAGCTGTTCCAATCATTTTAACACTGCTTTACACTGAATAAAGGTATCCGAAATAGCAATCACTATTAAGGTAATTGCAAATCCAATGACAAACCATATCATTTCATTCATAATCCCACCTTCTTTACTTTTCTATAAAATGTGCTGGGTTTCAAATCCAGCCGTTGCATAGCCTCCACAGCGGTAATATCACCCTGCCGCCACAGAGATACTACATTTTCAAATTCCGGGCGCACAATTGGCTTGCGCCCTTTGTAAACACCCTGTTCTTTGGCGATCGCAATTCCCTCTGCCTGTCTCTGTAATGTGTATTCTCGTTCCAGCTCTGCGACAGCCCCGAAAATTGTTAGCATGAATTTGCCCGTGGGTGTCGTTGTGTCGATAGCTTCCTTCTTTGATACAAACTCCACACCCTTGGCGGTCAACTGTTCCACCAGATCCAATAAATCCTTGGTGTTTCGTGCGAACCGTGAAATACTTTCGACAATTACTGTATCTCCGCTACGAACGAAACCCATCATTTCCTTTAATTCCGGTCTGTCGGTGTTTTTTCCGCTGATCCGGTCTATAAACACTTTCTCTACGCCCAGCTCTGCCATCAGCACTTCCTGCCGGGCGGTATTCTGATCCGTGGTACTAACACGGATATAGCCAATTTTCATATATCCTCCTTTCTGCAAAAATCCCAATAGGGTCTGTTTTCGGATGGCATATGCCAAAATGCCGAAACGAACCCTATTGGGATATTTTTCTGTCCTGTTTTACTGTCCCATACGGGTGTACCCTATTGGCGCACCGCTAACCGCAGTAAAGCATTTCTTCAATATCGTCTGTGGTAAAACCGTCTGCTATCAGCCTGTCGATCTCCTCCGGGTAAAAGCCATAATACATGGCAATGGATTTGAGATCATCCAGATAGCTGCTTTTGTCACTGGAGCTGACACTGCTGACAAAGCTGTGGAAACCGTAGTCCATCCAAGGCTCGTACATACAGTGAAACAGCTTGCTGGTGTTAAAGCTACTTCTGTCCTGGTGTCCGTGCTTATCAATTTGCAGAATGTCCCCACAGACCAGATCCGCTCGCACCGGTGTTCCCAGAAGAAACGGGAGTCGCTGCAAAGCGGTACGCAAAATTTCCTCCGTGGAGGCATACACATATAGTCCCCGTTCCGGGTAGTGATACAGACATATAGGATTATCACCCTTGATAAAATACAGCTCGTCCTTATCAGACAAAACCGTAAATGTATATGACCCTTCCAGTTTCTCCGCCATATACTGCATACTGCCAAAATTCAACTTCCCGCAGCTCTCGATCAACTGGGTTGCAATATAGCTATCTGTTTCGATTTTGGTTGCCGGCAGCTTGCATTCCTTACGAAGTTGCAGATCGTTGTATAACACGCCATTGTGCGCTAGCGCAAATTGTCTATCCTTTACATAGCCGGGAAATGGATGGTTGTTATGATTCTTACGCTCATTACCTTGGGTAGTCATTCTTGTGTGTCCCATAATCACATCTGCGGTGGGTGGTACCTGAAACCGCATCCAATGGGCAGGACGGGGGCGTTTGTAAATACATAATTTGTCTCCAGCATTATAGGCAATGCCCGTGGCATCCGTGCCACGGGCTTCACATGCTGTCCCAAGGATGAACAGCAGCCGATTCTTCTGCTTTTGGGTAAGACTGTGACCGTAATCGTGAATTCCAAACAGGCAGCACATACTTACACCTCCGCTTCCATAGACACCGGCTCATTCACATACAGCCGCCGTTCTTTGAGATACTGCACAAGCTCCGGCAAATGGGAACACCCAGCGACAAAGGTAGTCCAGGACATTGCCTTGATCTCCTCGTCACTAAAATAAAGCGCCACATCACAGATCCGGTCAAGGAGCTGTAGTGTGGCGGCTACGGTATTGAATTTGAGAGTGCCGCGGAAAAGGCGGAACTCAATTGTACTCCGGTTGGTGAGGTTGACACAAGTATAACGCTCGTAATTACCCTTGGCGTGATCCAAAATGTCCTTGGGGTGTTCCTTCAAGCCATACCGGGCTGCCCACTGCTCCAACTGGCTCCGTGTTCTGCGACTAAATTTCAGCAGTTCCTCCCAGTGCTTCTCAAAGAAATACAGCACTCTTGCAATGCACTCGTCCTGTTCTGCTTCTGTCTCACCAAAGGCTGTGCGATTCACATGCACATGCAAACCGCAAGTGCCGGCTTTATGAGACAGATAACCCAGTTCATTTGCTTTTGATAGGACTTCTTTCCACGGCATTTCTTTAAGGTGATATTCCAGCGTCATTGGGTGACTGACTATTTCAAAGCCCTCATTAAGGGAACCGTCATGCTTGCAGTATGCTCGCTCCACTCCGTAGTTGGCAATCTCCATAATGCTGGCAGCATTGCTGTCACTCTCACCGGCATCATCAATTTCCAACTCCACACCAAAGTACCGACTACCATCTCCATAAAAAATTGGCTCAGGCTTGTAGTAATACTCCTGGATACAGCGGTTTTCTTGGTGGCGGCAGTGACAAGAATAGCACCGGGCCTCGTAATCATCGTCAGATTCATAGTAGGCATCATCAGTCAGAAGCACTCTGCCACACTCCTCGCAGCTGGTGTAATATCGGTCATAACAGCTCTGACACAGGGGCGTGTTACCATCACCGGCATTGTCGTCCGCCCAAAGCCGTTCCCCGCACCGCTGACAGCGAATCGTTTCTGTCTGCAAACAGGGTCCGCAAAGCAGTGTATCATCAAATTCCGTCAGCTCCGATACCGGGTGCAGCTTGCCACATATTCCGCAAGTTCTCATTTCTTCTTTCAAGGGAATTACCTCCATAATAAAAATTCCGCATGGTGCGTGTTTGCCCCATGCGGTTCTTATGAAGATAATATATAAATAAAAATGTGGTAATCTACAAAAAAGCCTGTTAAAATGACAATAGCTGTCCACCCTGTTTGTTATAATGATGTAAAATTACTCGTCAAACAGAAAAAACTTATAGACAGGCACATCCAATGCTTTCGCTATAGCAAATAGCGTATCCATTGACAGAGCCTTCCTTACACCAGGTGCTTCAACGTGACCCACAAAGACAGGATTCCGGTCAATCAGCTCTGCGAGCTCCTCCTGCGTGTATCCTTTTTTCTTGCGATAGTAGGCAATACGCAAACCCAGATTTCTGTATTCATCTTGGAACTTTTCGTCCATATCATCACCTCGCCTATGTATTTTATCAAATAGCGACAGTTATTGACACAGCCCTAAAGATATTATAAACTATCTGTTAGATAGGCAACACTAACACACAGAAAGGAATGTTGCGCTATGGATATGACAGCAGAAGCCAAATCCATGCGACTATTGGCAATCTACACCCGTCTGTTTGACGGACAGACTTTAAAAAAGAGTGAGCTTGCCCAAGAGTTTGGCATTACTCAACGCAGTGTGCAGCGGGATATAGAGTCTCTGCGTGTTTTTTTAGCAGAGGAAATGCTGGGCAGGGAGATTATCTATGACACTAAATTAAAAGGCTACCGACTTGTTGGCACTAACTGCAATGCTTTGAGCAAGAACGAAATCCTCGCCGTGTGCAAAATCCTTTTGGAAAGCAGATCTATGCGCCAGGACGAAATGATGCCGATTTTGGATAAGTTGCTTAATTGCTGTGTGGCGGATTCCGACAAAAAGGATGTGACCCACCTAATCGCCAATGAGCGTTTCCATTATATTGAGCCGCAGCATAAAAAGCATATATTGGGTGGTCTGTGGGAACTGGGTCAGGCGGTAGAGCATCACCGGGTCGTTGAGGTCGAATATCAAAAAATGGACGGTACATCGGTGAAGCGAACTGTAGAACCTCTGGGTATTATGTTCTCAGAATTCTATTTTTATTTGATTGCGATCGTCAGGAACGAACCGTACACATCCTACTTCAAGTCAAAAAACAGCTTGATACCAGCAATTTACCGCATTGACCGCTTGCAAAAAGTTTCTCTCACAGAAGAAACATTCACTACAGTCCATGCAGACCGCTTTCAGGAAGGCGAATTTCGCAAGCGAATTCAGTTTATGTTCGGAGGTAAGTTGGAAAGAAGAAGGTTTCGCTATATTGGACCTTCCCTTGAAGCTGTTTTGGATCGTTTTCCCACTTCTAAAATCATCGAGCAAGACGGCGAAGGTTGGCTGATTGAGGCAGAGGTCTATGGCAAGGGCATTGATATGTGGCTGAGAAGCCAGGGAGAATATGTTATCTCTGAAGAGTAGCAATATCTTTATAGGAAAGGAGTGAACTTACTATGGCTATTAAGATCGGATCATTTAATATGTTTAAGTTTAGTCAACACCGTTCCGATAATGAAATCAAAAAGGATCTCAATAAAATAGCAGATATTATCAGAGGAGAAGAATTCGATATTGTTGCACTGCAGGAAGTGTTCTCAGAGGGTGCACTGGAAGATATACGAACCCGGTTGGGTTCGTATTGGGATTGTGTCTGGAAAGCTCCGGATGCTAAGTCTGCTAAAGCAGCAGAAGGATATGGATATCTTTGGAACAACAGAAGGTTTCGTCCTGCAACCGGTCTAAAAAAAGAAGAACGGAAGATTGCCAAGCAAGAACGTACCGGGTATGCGAGAAAGGTGTTTGATCCCGCCATTCAGAATCGATGGCATGGTCAACTTCTTAGAGATCCACTATATGCTCGATTTGAATCCGTACACGGATGGTATGAAATCCGGCTGATAAACACACACATTGTCTATTCTGCTAAAAGTAAAGAAGATGAAACCAACGAAACAGAGTGCAGCCAAAGTGATGCGTTAGTTCGTCAGCAAGAGTTGGAGCGTCTATTGGATATCTATAGAGTGGTGGAAGATAAGGTCTATAGAAGTTCGCGTCCCTGTTATACCGTTATGCTGGGAGAT
This sequence comes from Faecousia sp., assembly GCA_045644625.1. Lineage (GTDB taxonomy): Bacteria > Bacillota > Clostridia > Oscillospirales > Oscillospiraceae > Faecousia. Next base: position 34,263 of record JAZRHG010000063.1, on the reverse strand, counting down.
TACAATCTCAATCTAAAAAGCAGCGAAGCTAAAGGACCTTACCTTGACCCCGTTTCAGAAAAACAGGAACGAAACGGACGGATACAGAAAAAAATCATTACTGTCCAAGATGAGCTAACCACCTTAAAAGGCAAATCGAAAACAGAACCGGATAAACCCATACAGGGATTTGCAAACAACTACGACCACTTTTCTTATGATGCGAACCGTTTTAATCGAATCAAACTGCAGTATGGCAGAGTCAATACGGTTGAAAAGTATTGTGACAATAATTTTGAGCAACACCGCAAAGAAATATCCGACCATGTACCAATTTATTTAAGCATCACACTAAACTAGAAACAGGAGGTAACACAAATGGGAATCTTTACTAAAAACAAAGAAAAAATGGATATTCTGCAAAAGACGCAAGAAAACCTTGAACTGACACAGAAAAACATCTCCCTGTTAGCAGCTCAAAATCAGGAAACCATATCCGAAAATCAAGAAGTTCTACAGCGCACGCTCACGAGCATCGAAACAATGCTTGGAAAGAAAATTGAAAGCGTTTCCTGTAAAAAAGAATACTCTGACGAGGAAAAAAGGCGTGCAGCCTACGCTTTGAACTGCTGCACGATTTCTGTTTCTCAAATCGTAGATTACGATGATATTTATGTCTTGGAGCAGGAATACGAAAGTATCTTGAATAACTTGAACCTTGAGAATATGCCAAAAGATGAAGCCCTTTTGGATATCTATAAACAGCTTCTGGACACTATCACCTTCTTCCGTATCCAAGAAGGTGACAAAGCTATACTGGAAAAGGAATATCAGGACAAGGTCAAAAATGCAATTTGGTCCGCAGTTCCTTCTATCAGCTTGGCTGGCTTGGCAACAAACCCAATCGGTGCCGCAATTAACCTTGCTACACAAGTTGGTATTGGTTACATGAATTATCGGCGCGAAAAAGCTGCCATTCAGAGTGAACAAGAGAAACAAAAATGGCAATTAACCCGCTCTGCAATGGAGCAGTTCAATGGATTACGCCGGGAATTATTTACTACAGCATGGCGACTGGCTGATGAATACAATTTTGCTGATAATTTACGCATTACAGAACAACAAATTGCAATCTTTAACCAAATTTTGCTCGAGCCTGATGATCTAAAGAGATATGAGCGCTTGGATTATATTAAGGACAGTTTTAAGGCATACACTCCTTTTTGGTACCATTTGGGAAATGCGGCTAACAAAGCGTCCCAAAATATGAGCGAAAAAGACGCAGCGAGATTTAAAGAAATCGCTAAAAACAATTACGAAGAGTATATAAAACAGACAGATACCCAAAAGATGAAACTATTCCGCCATGATCACATACGTGCTGCTTGTGCACTGGAACTTTTTGAATTGAATGGACAAGCAGAAAAACGGTTGCTAGATATAGCAAGAGAAGCAGCTGGCAGCAATTTTGATGTACTTGAAATTTGCGCAATGTCTTATTTAAGTATTGGCAATATCAGTAATGCAAAAGATACGCTTCGCATGCTGGTCAACGAAAATTATAATGCTGTTGTTAATGGACAGATCCTAAGTGGTATTTATGTAAGCGAATATATTAAAAATCCAGCTGATGTAGAAGGTGATATTGCGAGGAGCGACTATGAAACCCTGGGAACAAGGGTTGGTCCTCATTATCTGTTCCCGCTACCCGCAACCGATACGGTAGTGAATGCGGAAAGTCTTGCAGCCGAGTTCTTAAAAAAGCAAAAAGAGCATCTGCTTGGTAACATTGGCCTTATCCTTAAGGCGTTGGTTGGAAAATATTCCGTTAGGTTTAACCAGGCTATTCCTGTAACCAATCAAGCAGAAATCAATCCAGAATGGTATTTTAGTGATAATCCCGAAGCGATCAAGCGGCGCAAGAAAGAGGTAGAGCGTGTGTTTGGTCAAAATGGTGCAGCTCAGTCTCAGTACATTAACAGGCTTGGTCTCGCAATATCTGATAAACTTGATTCGTTGAATGAATTGTGCGTTGCCATAGAAGGTTTCCCATATGTCAGCGAAAAGGTGTTTGCGTATAAAATACAAGAACAAGTTGAACAACATAAGGACGTTTTTAGTCAAATTATTGACAAGGTTGCAAATGATCAATTCTCAAGAGATGATATCCCTCTGTTGTTTGAGCATAGCTTTAGTGATTTAATAAGCAATGCTGTTACAAACGCTATCAAAGAATTCTATGACACGATCAAGGAATTAAAAGAAATGGAGGATGTTTCAAAGACAGAAATGTTACTGCGATCGTTCTGTGCCCACGAGGAATTAAGCGTTCCGTTTCAGGCGCTGAACAGCAGCAAAGCTTTACGCCCGACACAGAATAAAAACAGGTATATCTCGCTTGATACACTTGATATGGACAAAGAGGAACTCAAGGAAGAACTTGACAGAGTTCATAATATGAAAATAACAATTTATGAGCATATCAAGAAATTTCCACTGGTTAGAGATAAAGAAAAGAAAAAGATGGTGGAACTACAGGATAAAGATGTAAAGTTTGCAAGCTATTGCAGCACTTATCTTAATGCTGGATATTTAGCAAGGTACTATGGAGAACCTTTACTTATTCTTTGCTATGACAATAAAAAAACAAAGAACAGTACGAGTGACCTAATCTTCACCTCAAAGGGTATTGAATACTTTTCGTTTGAACTCTTTAGGAAGAATGTTCACCATTTTCCTATCCCATACTCAAAGGTCAACATAGAAAAAGACAAAATTTGTATTGGCAGAAGTAAAATTGAATTATCCAGCGATACATTTAACGCCAATAATATCCACGAACTGATTAATAAATTAAAGGAACAGGAATGTGTGGCAGTTCCTAACAAAGGCAATAAGAATCCTCAGGAGGCAGTGCAAAGTGAACTTACGGACGTAATTGATAAACAGATAGCTCAATTAACTCAAGAACTCGAGATTTAGCCCCAGGTGCTTGATAATAGTGTCAATAATTACGGGGATTCGACTAATTTAAACAACCAAGAACGTGGTTGCATCAGAAAAACAGGGTTCTGAATGAGCATGATTCAAATGGTGATTGGGATATAGAAGGTACGGTTATATCCGGAAACGTGAAGGCTAATTCGCTTTGCTATGTTCAAGATATGGGACAATATCATATTAGAGGTATTCATCTGCTTGATGATTACCAGAGTATCCAAGAGGCATCCGAGGGACAAACAGCAAGGTTTAGGCTGAAAAGGAGATAAAAAGAAGTTAACAATTGGAGCAAACAACTGTGAGAACAGGCTTATACAAGCCTGTTCTCGCTCTACAAGAATAATTCCTAAAAATCCGAAAGGGGCTGAAATAATTGGAAAAGTCCAATACGGAACAAAACAGAAAAAAAGAACTACCACCTTTAGATAAATTTATTCATTTTCTCGTAGATCGACTGGAAGCACTTGTGTCAGGCCTGCCGGACATTGAGTCCCCCAATGGTACCGGGGAAGAAGACTATGAGATTCTGTTTGAATGCAAGGTAACGCCGGATACATACGAAAGAGACCTTTACATCATTCCGCTCAAAGGAAATGGTAAGAAGACGCATCATTCTGAATGGATTGCGGAGGGGATATTCACCCAAGAAGCTTTCGACGAAACAGTTGCGGCCATAGAGCAAGAAATTCGCAAGCTACCAGAGTATAAAGAAAACAATTATTTTGAGTTCCCGCTGAAATAATGAGCAATTTCTAACTTTTCTTTATTACACATCTAACATCATGGTAATTCATTATAAGGACTGATTTACCATGCATGAATATGATATCTATGAAGCTGTAACCAGTATGCGTAACCGCACTCACTCAATACATCTTAGAAAACGCAAAAATATCGACCACATGAATATTACCCCCCCGTTGCAACTGCAACGGGGGGTACTTGCTGCACTTTTCCCTTTTTCTTTATATATACTTATGTAACATGCATATTCCTTGTTTTTCATTATTATCAAACCAACACATTTATAAAGAGCGAAATATGTGTCCGACACCTTACGCTCTTGCCTTCAGCAACAAAGGTAGGAATTAAACTATGAGTAAAGATATCAATAAAAGCAAAGTTAGTGTTAGGCTATCACATGACAGTCTTAAGCAAATTGAGATTGCCAAGCAATCCGGTTATACTACATCCCAGTTTATCAACCGATGCATAGAAGGTTCAGAAATCAAAAATTTACACCTTCCGCAAACAATATGTCCACACCTGTGTGTTCTCCAAGAGCATATAGACAATATAGAGAACCAAACTCTCAGGGATAAAGCTAAGGAGGAGATTCACAAAATATGGCTTGCATTAAAGTAGCAGTAGGACCTTACCAGGATCAGGGCTGTTTATTTCGTTTAATCCATAAATACATATACCCTAAAGCCGTTTATATAGGCGGCATGAATATTGACCCTCAATATGCTTCTATCGAGATGGAAATAGTAAAAAGCATCTGGATGCAAAAGCAGGGAGTTCAGTTATTTCATTTCATTCTGTCCTTTAGCAAAACTGAATCTGACACATTTGTCGATCCGAAACAAGCCCGATATATAGCATACGAGATATGTGAATATTTTGCGGATAAATACCAAATTATTTTTGGCATTCACCCATCCACAAATCTCCATATTCACTTTGTAATAAACTCAGTTAGCTTCCAAGACGGCATCCGATTTGTTAGCAATAACTCTTCTCTTTATGCACTCACGAAGCATATATCACATACTATCAATCACCCAGTTGCTTTATTCTTCAACTAAGGAACAGTTGATCTCGTTAACTACAGTGATCCCATAAAAACAGCTTTGTTGCAAAACAAGCGCATGCAACAAAGCTGTTATATACCATTAAATGTCAAATTCCATAGGGTGCAGGATAATCCCTTTGAACCCATTTTTATTTTCATTACCCTCGCGCCATCTTGTTTTTATCAAACTGTCTTTATAATTCCTCATTAAACTTTGCGCAAACCCTTGAACAGTGTTAATTGGTGTATAGCAATTTTCTTCGCAGAACCTCAAGTAAACTCTATATAGTGTTTCTGTATATATTCCGTTCCCCTGCGTTGTTATCGGAACCAGGTCACAGTTTTTCTCGACAAATTCGCACACAATATCATTGCGATTCTCTGCATCTGTTGGGAGATATCTTACAACTGGATCAAATTCGCATTCTCCCGTACCCGAAAAAGTATAATTGTTTCTTATAAGCACTGAGTAAGCTTGCAATGCTTTAATTACAATTGCATCTTTTTCAAGCAGAAGGTGTTCCAACAACTCGCGATTTTGCCGCTCCTTTGGAATCGCATTCTTAAATGGAATGCAAATAATACGCGACGTAAATCCCTTATCCATTCCTTTCAGCTTGATTGGATGATTCGTTGCGAACAAAAATTTGCATCTTCCGTAATATTTACTATATATGCCAGGGCGAAACTCCACTTCAACGTCATCATTACCTGTCATCAGTTTTAGATTCCTTACCGCAAGCGGAGAAAGTTCTTTGTTTGGCAAATCCATAGAAACATTTAAGCAAGTATTCATTAACGCACTAGTTGCGTTTCGTTTGCCAAGCTGATCTATATCCAAGTACCTAATTCTACTATCCTCAAAAAACGAAGATATAAGCTTACCTAACACGCTCTTGCCTGAATCGGATGCACCCTGCAAAAGAAAAAGCACCTTTGCTTTTACATCTGGGCTCAGTAAATATCCAACCATTTCCCATATTCGTTTAACAATTAGGCAGTCGTCATTAGATATATCCTTTAGAAACTCATCCATATACGGTGTGCTAGTGGTCCGGTTGTAAATAGGAAACAAAGGAACTTGGGCCAATATTCGATATGTAACAGGATTATTCCAATAAGGAAAACCTTCTGTTCCAAAAGTTTGCTCGCTAGGAAGATGAATTATTCCATTATAAAAACATAGATATCCACTATCCTCTGCCGGTTTTTCTTCTGCATACTGTCTATATGTCAGTATGTATGCACACTCTTTAGCTATGCGTGCAGAATAATTTTGTTGGTGTGTTGCTATAATCCAATTCAACACTCTAACTTCTAATGCTTTACGATCTACACATTCGTAGTAGAATCCGTTAAACCAATGCAGCTGTTTGTTAATCATTTTAATCCAACCATTTGCGCAAATCTCATTTGCAAAAGTTACCGCCAGAGAGATTTCACTTTCAGCTACATGAGGCATATTCTTACTATCCATACTGCTCACATCCTTTCCAATTATAGTATAGTATTTAAATCGTTTTATGTAAAGGTGGAACATTAGAACAACCGCAAATACTTGTCTATTTGTTCCATTGTTCCACTTTTTATTCTTAACTTTTATTCAAACCTCCATATAACGGAGTCCTCAGAGAAATGAATATATATTATAACCTTGCATCTCTGCCACTCTAAAAAATATAGGAAGGTGATAAACAATGGCAAAAACCAGAGCAAACAAAGAAGGAAATATTCGTCAGCGAGCTGATGGCAGATACGAAGTACGCGTTACTGCATCCCACGATTTTATGACAGGTAAACCTAAACGAATATCCAAGTATGCGAATACCAAAGAAGAAGCAGTAATGCTTCTAAATCAAATGTCTTACATCAATGACACTACCCCAAACAACTTTACCCGCATTACACTAGGTAACTGGTTAGATCTTTGCCTCGAACTATATATGAAAAACACACTAAAGCAAAGCACCTACCTTTCCTATGAAAGTTATATCCGGGTGCATTTCAAGCCTGCACTAGGTAATATCCTACTGCAGGAGTTAACGCCCCGGACTCTGCAAATCTATTACAATTACAAGGCTGAGCACGAAGGCTTGGCACCAAAAACCATTGCCAACTTGAATCTATTTCTCCACCGGACATTGAATTTCGCAGTAGCAGAAGGGTATATTAATAGCAATCCCGCTTCTTCTGTTAATCTTCCCCGTGGAGACCGACCCCAAATTATTATACTTAACCGTGACGAGCAGATGCGGCTGATTCAAGCTAGTTATCAGCATCGTTACGGTGTTTTTATTCGCCTGGTTCTTTTCACAGGTCTGCGCTTAGGAGAGCTATTGGGACTTAGATGGGAAGACATAGATTTCCAAGGCCGCCGGCTATATGTTCGGCGTACACTGAGTCGATTGAATAAAACCACACGTCCAACAAATCCCAACGAACCTAGTACGGAAATTGTAATACAGTCGCCTAAATCCCAAAACTCAATACGCTCAATTCCTTTGATCCCACAAATTATACAGGATCTGCAGGGATGGAAACTGGTCCAGCAGAATGATCGTGCTATGGCCGGTGATACATACTGCGACAGTGGTTTTCTCGTTACGAATCCCTATGGTGGTTATGTAGAGCCACGTACTTTCAAGGATTATTACAATCAAATTCTTACCCTTGGTGGGCTTCCGCATTTCACTTTTCACGCCCTCCGCCACACATTTGCATCCAGAGCAACAGAGGAAGGTATGGATATGAAAACATTGTCCGTAATTATGGGCCATGCCTCAGTCTCGTTTACTATGGATACATACAGCCATATTCTGGATGACCACAAACAAGCCGGTATGGCACTTATGGAAAACCTTTTTAATACTCAGCAGCCTACTACCACCGACTTAACCTATCCCGTATTGGTCACGCAAACCCTTGGCTACACGACGGAGCTTTCTTTGCCCGACTTCCCGGAAATTAACTGTAGCTGCGTTGATCTCATGCAAGGGCTTTCTGAGCTTCGTGAGAGCATACAGGAAGAATTAAGAACACGGTTTTATCCTCCGACTCCTACAGCCGTTTCTCAAATACCCTGTGATTTGGGACAATTCATCCTTCAATTATCCGTAACTAGATAACTGCAAACAAAAAACAAGGCCATTAGGGATATTCTCCCTGATGGCCTATACCTGTATTTTTTGTTTTCCTGGCAATTCCTTATGCTTCTCAAACCATTTCGCATTACCAATTGGGGTCAAAATGGGGTCAAAATCAGCTGTCGTAAAAAGCGGCTTTAACTTTTTATGCTACAAAACGCAAGAAAAAGTCCTGAAATCATACGATTTCAGGACTTTTTATGGTTGCGGAGGCAGGACTCGAACCTACGACCTCCGGGTTATGAGCCCGACGAGCTTCCAACTGCTCTACTCCGCGATATTATGGGGTGCACTCTCAAGTGCCCAGTTATTATAACACAGGACGATTGCTTTGTCAACCGTATATTACGGATTGTTTTTTCCTTCTTTTTGCAGAATTATGAGGATTTCTGAAGCATTTTGGGGAGAGTTTATTCTCTCCCCTTTTCAGGAAAGCATAATCTTGATAATCTCGGCATCAGTTTTCCGCATACCGTCACTGGCAATCCGGCTGACATTGTTGATAGTGTTTTCAACGCCTTTACTTACAATTCCGTCGCCGCCAAAAAACTGGCTACCCTGACGGAACATTTCCATTCCCAAAATACCCGCTTCCACTGCAGAAGCAATTTTCGCAGCGCAGCTTGCTTTCGCGCCGTCGCAAATCACACCGGAGTTAATTGCGATGGCATTGACTATGGTATGGGCAATTTCCCGGAATTTACCGCCGTACAGGTAGGTAATACCGGCAGCAGCGCCGCAACCGGCGCTGATAGCTCCGCAATAGGCACTCAGCGGACCGATTCCGGTCTTCAGGTGCAATGTCACCAAATTAGAAACCACCAAAGCGCGGTAAAGCTGTTCTTCTGTTGCCTGCAGCTGGCGGGCATAGATAATGACCGGCACAGATGCGGTAATGCCTTGATTGCCGGAGCCTGAATTGATAACAACAGGCTTTTCGCAACCGCCCATACGGGCATCGGATGCTGCCGCTGCGTATGCTTTGGCGCGGGTAATCACATCATTTCCCCGTTCCGCCAGCAGCACCTGACCGATACGCGCGCCGTAATTATTCTCAAGCCCTTCCCGGGCAATCTCCATATTGAACGAAATTTGGCGTTGCAAAATTTCTTTCACATCGTCCAAATTTACGGAGTCGGCAAATGCTACAACACCTTCAACACTAAGCTGTTCTTTGTAGCCGTCCAATTCTTCCTGAGACGTTTCAATTGCCCGGTTGAGAATGGCTTTTCCGTCTTTTTCGATGCTGACCACATTGGTATGCTCGCCGGCAATACGGCACACAGAAGTGTGTCCACCGCCTGCCAAACAGATTTGAATATCGAACAGCGCACCGCTTTGAGACTCCCGAACCCGAAAATCCGCTTCTTGCAGATATGCGGCAATTTCTTGTTGCTGCGATATCGTCACCTGAGAAATCACCAGGAGTTTCTCTTCCGGATTTCCGGCAATAATGCCCGCCGCTGCTGCAGCCTCCAAGCCATGAAGGCCGCCGGTATTAGGCACAATCACACTTTTTACATTTTTGATAATATTGCCGCTGACAATGATCTCCACCTTGTCCGGACGCACGGGCATTTCCTTTGCCGCCACCGCAGCGGCATAAGCTACCGCAATGGGCTCTGTACAACCCATTGCAGGAACAAGCTCCCGTTCCAAAATCTGTACATAGGCATTATAAATTTCTTTATCTAACATATCACACCTCCGGTTATATCGATTTGTCCGGAACCAATCTGGATTGATGAAAAGATACCGCCGGGGACATTCCCGGCGGTGTGTGTTATTTACTGCTCAAATGATCGCTGTGATAGTTGCTGTAGTATTTATAGTATTTCTTGCTGTAACGGTAGCCATACTGCTTGGTGATACCGTCGCTTTCCCGATAGACAAAGCCCAATACACGGACATTGACCATTTCCAGCTGCCGTATTGCATCGGCAAGCAGTTGCTGGTCAGACACGCCAGCCCGGACAAGCATTACAACGCCATCCAAGAATTTGGAAATTGCCAACGCATCGGAAACAACCGCAATAGGCGGCAGGTCTACAACGATATAATCATATACTTGGCGCAATTCCTCCATCAACTGCTCCATACGGTCGGAGGTCAGCAGCTCGGAGGGATTTGGCGGGATGGCGCCGCTGGTTAGAATATCCATGTGCGGTGCCAATGCGCATTGCTGAATAGCCTCACGATAGTCCATCTTGGATACCAGCAGATTGGTCAGGCCCGGAACGCGTTCAATATCCAATTTTGCGCCGATTGTGGGACGGCGCAGATCACCTTCCAGCAGAAGCACACGGCTTCCGGATTCTGCCAATGCGTATGCTGTATTACAGGCTGTAGAGCTTTTGCCTTCAGACTGCACTGCACTGGTAACGCCGATTACGTGACCTCGGTCTTCGTCAGAGAAGGAGAACATAATATTGGTACGCAGCAGCTTGTATGCTTCAGCAGCAGAGAAATTCAGGTTTGGACCGAAGGACGTCCGAACATTCCAATCATCGGCGCTTTTCTTTTTCTTGCGGCTAAAAAGGTTCCAATCACTCATTGCACATTCCCTCCGCTCGCCTGTTCTTCCTTTTTCTTAGGTTCAGACTGATAGTAACCACGGTAATAACCTTTATACCCCTTGTAATAACCGGATTTTCCGTTATTTGCGCCGGGGATGATGGCTAACAGAGGATATTGGGGATACACATGATTTAAGTATTCTTCCGTGTTGATAGTTGTGTCCATAATATCCAGCAAAACAATCAGTGCAGCGCTAAGAATCACACCAACTGCTGCACCCATAACGCCATATTTTTGATAGGAAGGGCCTACCGGATTGGGATTTTCCTCGGCATAGTCCACCACTTGAACGGAGCTACCCTCAACCACTTCAGAAATACGGTCCGGCAAAACCTCCAGCACTGTATTTGCAATGGCAGCAGCATGCTTGTAGTTTGTGGAGGTCACCACCACCGCGAACACTTCTGTATCATTGATAGAATAGGCGGTAATCATTTTGCTCAAAGCACCGCTGGAATAACCCAAATCAGTCTTCTCCGCTATTTTATCCAAAACGCTCCGGCTTTTGAGAATAACCATATAGGTATCTGCAAGGTTTTTTGCAGCAGTCAACTGAGAGGGAGAAAAGCCTTCCGTCTCTGTGTATTTATTGTTTACATAAATTTTCACACTGGACGAATAGGTCGGCGCAATCATAAAATAAGCGTAAGAAAAAGCGGCAGTAGCAACAATAACGCCTGCCAATATCACAATCCAAGCCTGAGACCACAGTGCAAATAAGCATCGTTTTAAGTCAAACTCAATCTTGCCTTCGTTATTTTCCATCTTCTCACCTCATACAAAAAGATAATTAACCACATAAATTATAGTACAAACAGGGCGCATTGTCAATGTTCGTTTTTGTTCAATTGGAATGACACGGCAAAACGGAGAGCCACAAGGGCAACACCCCATAAGGCAGTATTGGTTTTGAACGGTCCCCTTTCAGCTTAACTGCATAAAAAATCACCGAAATACGACAGTATTCCGGTGATTTTGTTATTTGTTAATCAAAAAAGTTACCACTTCAAAACTGCACAGCACCTGAAAACAGCACATATTTCTGCCAGTCAAGGCAAAAAGCGCAGAAATACTCCCAGTATTTCGAGCATTTTTAACGCAGAATGGTGGGAATAGATGCTGTTTTTCAGGCATTACTTCCTTATGGGGCGTTGCCCAAAACAGCTCTCCGTCTTTTATCCATCAAACGCCCAAAAGTATGCGGGCAAACAAAAAATACACAAGCAGCGACAACGCATCCACAATGGATGTGATAAAAGGGCTTGCCATCACCGCCGGGTCAAGCTTCAATGCTTTTGCGCCAATGGGCAAAATTGCACCCACCAGCTTTGCTACCAGCACCGTCACCGCCAGAGCAAGGCACACCACTACATTGACAAGCAAGGAAATCTGGTCATTGCCCAGCAAAAGTCGGTCCACCAGCCAAATTTTCGCAAAGCAGACGATTGCCAAAGCAATGCCGCACAGCACTGCAGTGCGGATTTCTTTCCAAATAACCAAAAGCAGGTCATCTCCGTCCAGCTCACCCAAGCTCAGGGCGCGAATCACCGTAACCGAGGACTGAGAACCGGAGTTACCGCCGGTACCCATCAGCATCGGGATAAACGCCGTCAGTGCTGCCTGCGCTGCCAACGCGTCTTCAAAGGATGTGATAATCATTCCGGTAAAGGTGGCAGAGATCATCAAAAGCAGTAGCCACGGAATGCGGTTTTTGAAAAGCTCCCACACAGAACTGCGCAGGTAGGTCTTCTCCGAAGGAAGCATACCACCCATCAGTTCGATATCCTCGGTGGTTTCTTCTTCCATAACGTCCATTGCGTCATCGAAGGTAACGATACCCACCATACGGTTTTCCGTATCCACCACAGGCAGAGCCAGGAAATTATACTTGGCAAACATTTTTGCCACTTCTTCCTGGTCAGTGTGGGTACTCACGGAAATAATATTGGTCAGCATAATATCTGCCACTTTGGTTTCATCATCGTCGCACAGCAAAAGGTCTTTCACCGTAACAATACCCAAAAGCTTTCTGCCTTTGGTTACGTAGCAGGTGTAAATGGTTTCTTTATCCACGCCCTGACGGCGAATGCGAAGAATACTCTCCTCCACCGTCATTTCCGGACGCAGGGACACATATTCTGTGGTCATCAGCGAGCCTGCAGAATTTTCGGGATACCGCAGAATCTGATTGATAGCGCTGCGCATTTCCGGTGTTGCTTGTTTTAAAATTCTCTTGACCACACTGGCGGGCATCTCCTCTACCAGGTCTGCCGCGTCATCGTCATACAATTCGTCCAAAAGGTCCTTCAGCTCATTATCGGAAAAGCCCTGAATGAGCACCTCCTGGGTCTCCGGCTCCATTTCCGCAAAGGCATCTGCCGCAGTTTCCTTAGACAGAAGCCGAAACAAAAGCGGAATTTGCCGGGGTTCCAGCTCGGAGAAAATCGCCGCCACGTCTGCATAATTCATCGCGTCCAGCACATCCCGCAAAGCGGCATAGCGCTTATTCTCCAGCATAGAAATAATGGTTTTTTCCAAAATTCCGAAACGTTCAGTCACAATGTTTCCTCCTTCTTATATTGTAATGTAAGAAGGCAAAACACCGGTTTAGAGCCAGTATCCCCACGGATACCGCATACTACTTCGACCCGGTATATTGCCACTACCGCCAGCATCCATGGACTGACCCCCCTTTTTGTTTCATATCTTTATCATTTTAACGCAGCTGCAAAAAAATGTCAATCTAAAATAAATAAACGCGTATATATTCACCCCTACGGGGTGTTTCTCCTCAAAAACGGAAAAAGTATTGGAAAATAGCATTGACATTCTGCTGATTTTTTAGTATATCTTATTATGTCGAAATTTATTTTTTTAAAAGAACGGGGGAGGATAATGTCCAAGGAACTCATCAGACTCCAAGATCTTGTTATGGAGTTCGACGGGGAGCGGATACTTGATGGTATCAACCTCTATTTTAATGACCACGAATTCCTCACGCTGCTGGGCCCCTCCGGCTGCGGCAAAACTACCACGCTGCGAATCATCGGCGGATTTCTAAACCCCACTTCCGGCACGGTAACCTTTGACGGAAAGTGCATCAACGATGTGCCTGCTTATGAGCGGCAGATCAACACCGTTTTTCAGCGGTATGCGCTGTTTCCCCACCTGAATGTGCAGGATAATATCGCATTTGGCCTGAAGGTGGCAAAGCTGCCCAAGGCGGAGATCCACGAACGTGTTCAGGAAATGCTGAGCATTGTGGGTTTGAAAGGCTATGAACACCGGCGGATTGATTCTCTTTCCGGCGGTCAGCAGCAGCGCGTTGCTATTGCACGTGCCCTTGTCAACCGGCCTAAGGTGCTTCTTCTGGACGAGCCTTTGGCTGCCCTTGACCTACGCCTGCGCAAGGATATGCAAAACGAACTCAAACGCATTCAGCAGGCTACGGGCATCACCTTTATCTATGTCACCCATGACCAGGAAGAGGCACTTTCTATGTCCGATACAGTTGTGGTTATGGATAAAGGTCGCATTCAGCAAATCGGCAGACCTGAGGATATCTATAATGAACCGAAAAATGCCTTCGTGGCAGATTTCATCGGTGAGAGTAACATTCTTGACGGCACAATGCTTGCCGACTACAAGGTGAAATTCTTTGGACGGACCTTCCAGTGCTTGGACGCAGGCTTTGTGCCCAATGAGCCTGTGGATGTGGTTATTCGTCCGGAGGACATTGACTTTGTGCCGGTGAACGAAGGACACCTCACCGGTACCGTTACCAGCGTGACCTTCAAAGGCCTCAACTACGATATCATCGTGGACTTCAAGGGCTTTAAGTGGCTCATTCAGACCACGGACTATCAGGCAGAAGGCACCACGGTAGGCATTCGGCTGAACCCGGAGGATATTCACGTAATGCACAAAAGTGAGTATTCCGGTATGTTTGGTGACTACAGCTCCTACTCCGCGGAGTATGACGAGCTGGTGGAGGATGCCGACGATGAAGAAGAATAAGGCATTTTGGCTGATTAGCCCCTACGCCCTGTTTATGGTAATTTTCACCTTGATTCCCTTGGGCGTTGTGGCTTATTACGCCCTGACAGACCCTGCTACCGGCGCATTCACCCTGGATAATCTGCGGAATTTGCATCTGTACCTGCCCACCCTGGGCATCTCTGTAGGCTATTCCGTAATCGCCGCCATTATCTGTCTGATCTTGGGCTATCCCGTAGCATATTATATTGCCCACAGACAGCCCTTGACACAGAAAATTCTCTATATGCTGACTATGCTGCCTATGTGTATGAGCTTTTTGCTCCGGACACTGGCTTGGGTGGGCATTTTGGAGACCAACGGCATTATCAACAGTATGCTCACCAAACTGGGACTTCCCGCTTTGGAGCTGATCGGCACACCGGGCGCTGTGATTTTAGGTATGGTTTACAACTATCTGCCCTATATGATTTTGCCCCTTTACGCCGTGATCGTAAAAATCGACCACCGGCTCATCGAGGCAGCGGAGGATTTGGGCTGCAACGGCCGGCAGGTCTTTGCCCGCGTGGTGCTGCCTCTGTCTACCCCCGGTATTCTGTCGGGTCTGACAATGGTGTTTGTGCCGGCAGTATCCACCTTCTATATCTCCCAAAAACTGGGCGGTACGGACACAATGCTCATCGGCGACGTGATTGAGCGGCAATTCAAATCCGCCAACAACCCCAATTTGGGCGCGGCACTTTCCCTGGTGCTGATGCTCCTTGTGCTGGTTTGCACCGGTCTTATGAACCGCTTCGGCGGTGACGAGGAAGGCGGTGTGGTGGTATGAAAAAGACAAACCGCATTTTGACCGTCCTTATCTTTATTTTTCTGTATATCCCTATGGCGGTGCTGGTTGTGGGTTCATTCAACACCGGTAAAAACCTTTCTATCTTCGAAGGTTTCACCCTGCATCAGTATGCAGAGCTGTTTAAGGATAAGGACTTACTGGCGCTGCTGGGCAATTCCCTGCTGATTTCTATTTTGTCCACTGCCATTTCCACCGCTTTTGGTACATTTGCCGCTGTGGGCATCCATAGCCTGAAGCCGCGGATGCGAAAAGCAGTTATGGGACTGACCAACATTCCCATGACCAACCCGGATATCGTCACCGGTATCTCCCTTTCCCTGCTGTTTGTGTTTGTGGGCAGCAATATGCTGGGGCAAAAAGAAAGCCTGAATTTCTGGACACTGCTCATTGCCCACATCACCTTTAGCTTGCCTTACATCATTCTCAATGTGATGCCCAAGCTGCAGCAGATGAATCCCGCCCTGACGGACGCAGCTATGGATTTGGGTTGTACGCCTTTGCAGTCCTTTTTTAAGGTGACTCTGCACGAGATTATGCCCGGCATCGTTTCCGGTGCGATTATGGCGTTCACTATGAGCCTTGACGACTTCGTCATCAGCTATTTCGTCACCGGCTCCGGCTTTGTCACCCTGCCCATCGAAATCTACTCCTACACCAAAAAGCCTATTCATCCAAAGGTGTATGCAATGTTCACCCTGCTGTTCGTGCTGATTTTTGTGCTGATGGTCACCATGAACATCCTGCAAATTCGGGGCGAAAAGAAAAAGGAAGAAACGTATGTGAAGCAGGAACGGCCTGCTATGAAGATTTTCCGCAGAGTGTGCGCCGGTGTGTGCATTTTGGCTGTGATTTTCGGCTGCGTTTGGTTTGCAATTCAAGGTGTCAATCAGCGTGTCACCTTAAATGTGATGAACTGGGGTATGAATATTGCCGACGGCTCCGACGGCACGCTGGACATTGTGAAAGCCTTTGAAGAAGCATATCCCCACATCAAAGTCAATTACACCACCTATGACTCCAACGAATCTCTGTATTCCAAGCTCAAAGGCGGCGGACTGACTGTGGATGTGATTATCCCCTCGGATTATATGATTGCCCGTATGATCAAAGAGGATATGCTTTTGGAGTTGGATTTTGACAACATCCCCAACTACCAATATGTGCAGGAGAACTTCAAAAACACCGCCTATGACCCGGAAAACAAGTACTCCGTTCCCTACACTTGGGGTACTGTGGGCATCCTCTACAACACCAAGTTTGTAGACGAGGCGGATGTGACCGGATGGGATCTTTTGTGGAACGAAAAATACGCAAAGAAGATTTTGATGTTTGATAACTCCCGCGATGCCTTCGGTATTGCCCAGTACAAGCTGGGTCTGGATGTAAATACCACCGACAAGGAAGAGCTTCATCAGTGCGCTGATGAACTGGCTAAGCAAACCCCGGTGGTACGGCAATATGTGATGGATCAGGTGTTTGCCGCTATGGAAGGCGAAAACGCCTGGATTGCCCCCTACTATGCCGGCGACTGTATGATGATGATGGAAAACAACGAGAACCTGGCTTTCTATCTGCCGGAACACGAGGGCTTCAACCTGTTCATTGACGCTATGTGCATTCCCAACTGTGCAGAAAACAAGGAAGAGGCGGAGCTGTTCATCGATTTCCTGTCCAGTCCCGAAATCTCCGGTGCCAATATGGACTATATCTACTACGGCTCTCCCATTGAAGGTGCTAAGGAATTTATGGATCCGGAGTTGGCGGAAAACCCCATTGTTTACCCCCCGGAGGAAATCCTGAAAAACGGCACAAGCTATGCCTACCTGCCAGAGGAAATCACCCGGTATGTGGAAGAACTGTTTATGAAACTCCGCATTGAATAATCAAAAAAGAGGATGCTCACGCATCCTCTTCTTTATTTTCTTTTTTATCCTTGCGGCGTTTGATGGCATTTTTAGCTCTGTGGTACATATCCCGCAGGACAGCTAAGGTTTTTTCGTCTTTGGGGAACAAAAAACGCAGCAGCGCAATGGCGATGGCCACGGTGGCGATTTTCTCGGGAGAAATAGGTAGCCACAGAAATGCTAAGTAAGCACCGGATACGGCAAGCATCCAGCCGATTTCAAAGTATGTACCTAAGGCAAACAAAACATAAGACCAACCGTTGGTAATCATCCACGCCACCAATAAGCAAACCAGCAGACGAGGATTTAGCAAAAACTGAAGAAGCTTTTTGATTTTCTCTTTCATAGGGCGTCCCCTTTTTAAGGAAAGGGCATTGCGGTGTGCAATGCCCTTTTTTTGATTAGTTCAAATGACTTTCGTTGATGAGGATATGCACATCGTCCAACTGTTTCTGAGAAACGGTGGTAGGTGCATCCATCATCAGATCCTGTGCAGTCTTGTTCATGGGGAAGGTAATAACCTCGCGGATACTCTCTTCGCCACACAGCAGCATGACAATACGGTCAATGCCGGGGGCTGCGCCTGCGTGGGGAGGCGCGCCATAGGTAAAGGCATTGTACATTGCGGGGAACTTGGCCTTCACATCTTCTTCGCCCAAGCCAACCATTTGGAAGGCCTTGACCATAATTTCGGGGTCGTGGTTACGGACAGCACCGGAAGCAGACTCGTAACCGTTGACAACCAGGTCGTACTGGTCGGCATTGATTGCCAGCAGCTTATCCACATCGCCCTCAGCAGCCAGCAGCGCGTCCATACCCCCCTGAGGCATAGAGAAGGGGTTGTGACAAAATTCCAGCTCACCGGATTCTTCGCCCATTTCGTACATAGGGAAGTCTACAATCCAGCACATTGCGTACTGCTCTTCATCAAAGTGACCGGGGATGCGCTTGCCCATCATATTACGGATGACACCGGCAGTCTTTTGGGCAGCCAGCTTCTTGCCGGCTGCCATACAGACAAAGCTGCCGGGTTTTAAGCCGAGCTTTTCGGTCAGGGCTGCCTTCTGCTCTACTAAGAACTTGGACACGCCACCGGTAAGCTCGCCGTTTTCATCCACCTTGAACCAGCAAGCCTTATTGCCGGTCTGCACTTCTACATCATTAAGAAGCTTATCGATCCACTTACGGCCCTCGTTAAAGTCATCCACAGCAACGGCCTTGACGGTTGCGTTCTGGAAGGGGGCAAACTCGGTGCCGACAACGGCATCGGTGATATCCTGCACTTCCAGGTCCACACGCAGGTCAGGCTTATCAGAACCGTAACGCTCCATAGCCTCATTAAAGGGAATGCGGACAAAGGGAGCAGGAGAAACTCTCTCGTATTTGCCAAACTGGCAGAAAATGGGACGCAGCACCTCTTCCAAGGTAGTCAGCACATCGTTCTGGCTGGCAAATGCCATTTCCATATCCAGCTGATAGAACTCACCGGGAGTACGGTCAGCACGGGCATCCTCATCACGGAAGCAGGGCGCAATCTGGAAATACTTGTCAAAGCCGGAGGTCATCAGCAATTGCTTAAACTGCTGGGGAGCCTGAGGCAATGCATAGAACTTGCCGGGGTGGTTACGGGCAGGCACCAGATAGTCACGAGCACCTTCAGGAGAAGATGCGGTAAGGATGGGTGTGGTAATCTCCAAAAAGCCCTTTTGGGTCATAGCAGCACGGATAGCAGCAACCACCTGGCAACGCAGAATGATATTCTTCTTAACTGCGGGATTACGCAGGTCGAGATAACGGTACTTCAAGCGAGTGTTCTCGTCTGCTTCCTTACTCTTATTGATTTCGAAAGGCAGCTGATTGTGGCGGCACTTGCCCAAAACCTTAATCTGGGTGGGTACAACTTCAATCTCACCGGTAGCCTGCTTGGGGTTTTTGCTTTCCCGCTCGCGGACAAGGCCTGTGACCTGAATGGTGGTCTCCTTATTCAGCGCCTTAACAATCTGCATCATTTCTTCTGTTTCTACCACAATTTGGGTAGTTCCGTAATAATCGCGAAGCACTAAGAATGCAAAGTTAGCACCCACTTCACGGACATTTTCCAGCCAGCCGGCCAGGGTAACTTGTTTGCCTGCATCGCTAAGCCGCAGCTCGCCACAGGTATTGGTTCTGGATTGGAACATAAATCTTTCCCCTTACTATTTTTTAGTCCAGTTATTTTCTCATAAATATCAGAAAAAGTCAATGATTACCCACCCAGAAATCCGTTTTTCGGAAATGTTTTTCCCTTTTTTAAATATTTTCAAAAAATTTTCTAAAAAAAACCAAGAAAATATGAAAAAATTGTGAAAAAGTAATTGATTTTACTAAGGTTTTATCATACAATAGTTGGGCGACTAAATTTTAGGGGTGAGGCACTTCCATGCTGAATATTGTTTTGGTAGAGCCGGAAATTCCGCAGAACTGCGGCAACATTGCCCGCACCTGCGCCGCCACCGGTGCAAGGTTGCATTTGATTCGTCCGTTAGGCTTTGACATTTCGGAAAAAGCCGTAAAACGGGCAGGCTTGGACTACTGGCATTTGGTGGAAGTTTTCGACTATGAAAACTTGGCGGATTTCTTCTCTAAAAACGATGTAAAGCAAATGTGGTGTCTTTCCACAAAAGCCCCCCGATGCTACACCGAAGCTAATTTTGAGGACGAGTGTTATCTGTTTTTTGGAAAAGAAACCAAGGGCTTGCCTGAAGATTTTTTGGAAGCCCACCGGGACGAATGCATTCGCCTGCCTATGAGGGATGCTGCCCGCAGTCTGAACTTAAGCAACTCTGTGGCCATTGCAGTCTACGAAGCCCTGCGACAGCTGGATTTTCCCGGGTTGCAGGATTTCGGAAAAATGAAAATTTAATTATGGAGGAAACACATAATGAACTACAATAAGAAGTCTATTGAAGATATTGAAGTAGCCGGCAAGCGCGTTCTGTGCCGTTGCGACTTTAATGTACCCACCAAGGAAGGCAAGATTACTTCCGACAAGCGTATCGTTGCCGCTATGCCCACCATCGAGTACCTGGTGAACAAGGGTGCTAAGGTGATCCTCTGCTCCCACATGGGCAAGCCCAAGGGTGAGTGGAAGCCCGAGCTGAGCTTGAAAATCGTAGCTGACCGCCTGAGCGAGCTTTTGGGCAAGGAAGTGATTATGGCTTCCGACGTAGCCGGTGAAGATTCCAAGGCTAAGGCTGCTGCTTTGAAGGACGGCGATGTGATGCTGCTGGAGAACACCCGTTACATTAAGGGTGAGACCAAGAATGACCCCGAGCTGAGCAAGGCTTTGGCTGACCTGGCTGACATCTTTGTCAATGATGCTTTCGGCACTGCACACCGTGCCCACTCCTCCACCGCCGGCGTAGCTGACTATCTGCCCGCAGTTTCCGGATACCTGGTGCAGAAGGAAGTTTCTATTATGGGTAAGGCTCTGGCAAACCCCGAGCGTCCCTTCGTGGCTATTCTGGGCGGTGCTAAGGTTTCCGACAAGC
This sequence comes from Faecousia sp., assembly GCA_045644625.1. Classification (GTDB taxonomy): domain Bacteria; phylum Bacillota; class Clostridia; order Oscillospirales; family Oscillospiraceae; genus Faecousia. Next base: position 13,489 of record JAZRHG010000063.1, on the reverse strand, counting down.
TGAATGTTATCAATAACCTTTTGGAAAAGGTTGACACCCTGATTATCGGCGGCGGTATGGCTTACACCTTCTTGGCTGCTCAGGGCTACACCGTTGGTAAGTCTTTGGTTGACAACGAAAAGCTGGACTACTGCAAAGAGATGATGGCTAAGGCTGAGGCTAAGGGCGTTAAGATGCTGCTGCCTGTTGACACCGCAATCGCTGCTTCCTTCCCCTCTCCCATTGATGCCGAAATTCCCGTCGAATACGTGGACTGCACCAACATTCCCGCTGATCAGATGGGTCTGGATATCGGCCCCAAGGCTTGCGCAGAATTCGCTGCTGCTGCCAAGGCTGCTAAGACTGTTGTTTGGAACGGACCTATGGGCGTGTTTGAAAACCCCACTTTGGCAAAGGGCACTATCGCCGTTGCACAGGCGCTGGCAGACTCTGACGCTGTGACCATCGTTGGCGGCGGTGACTCCGCTGCTGCTTGCGAGCAGCTGGGCTTTGCTTCTCAGATTACCCACATCTCCACCGGTGGCGGCGCTTCCCTGGAGTTCCTGGAAGGTCTGGAATTGCCCGGCATAGCCTGCCTGCAGGATAAATAATTAATCGTCAACACTGCGGGGGCGTTTTTCGCCCCCACACATAAATTTGTAATTTCACATCGCGGTGCGATGTACATATATAGGAGAGATGAAAAATGAACAGAAAGTATCGTAAGACTATCATTGCAGGCAACTGGAAAATGAATAAGACCCCCAGCGAAACCAAGGATTTTATGCAGGAGTTCAAGGCAATTATGCCCAAGGGCCGTTGGTGTGATGTCGCCCTGTGCGTACCTGCTGTGTGCATCCCCGCTGCTGTCCGTGCAATGCGTGAAACCCGTGTAGGTATCGGTGCAGAAAACTGCAACGCCAATGCAAGCGGCGCTTACACCGGTGAGATCGCTACCAACATGCTGGTGGATGCCGGTTGTAAGTATGTAATTATCGGTCACTCCGAGCGTCGTGCTATGGGCGAGACCGATGCAGATGTCAATGCAAAGGTTCTGGCTGCGCTGGATGCCGGCCTGACTCCCATTATGTGCTGCGGTGAAAGCCTGCAGCAGCGCGAGGCTGATATCACCAATGAGTGGATTTCTATGCAGATCAAGCTGGGTCTGCAGGGTGTACCCGCTGAGAAGATCCGCAAGGTGGTTATCGCTTATGAACCCATTTGGGCCATCGGCACCGGCAAGACCGCTACCCCCGAGCAGGCACAGGAGGTTTGCGAGAACATCCGTGGTGTCATCCGCAAGCTGTACGCTTCCAAGAACGCCCGTGCTATCTCTATCCTCTACGGTGGGAGTATGAACGAGAAGAACGCCTTTGAACTGCTCGGTCAGCCCGACATCGACGGCGGTCTGATTGGCGGCGCTTCTTTGGTGCCCGAAAAGTTTGTGCAGATTATTGAAGCTGCAAATCAGCCCACCTGATTTTTTGAAAGATTGGAGCAACTATCATTTGGTAGTTGCTCCCTTTTCTTTATTGTGGTATAATCATTTAAAATGAAACTGTGAGGAGGTGCATAATGGATACCACCGTATTGCAGGCAAATGACCCCCAATGTGCAGCAGCTGCGGCTGCGCTGATTAAGCACGGCCAGTTAGTTGCGCTGCCCACGGAAACTGTGTATGGCTTGGGCGCAGACGGATTAAATCCGGATGCCGTGGCAAAAATTTTTGAGGCAAAGGGACGCCCGCAGGATAATCCCTTAATTTTACATATTGCCCAGCCCAAGGATTTGGATACGCTCTGTCACCACATTCCGGACAGTGCTTACCGGCTGGCAGAAAAATTCTGGCCCGGTCCGCTGACAATGGTGTTGCCGGCAAAGGATATCGTACCCAAATGTACCACCGCAGGTCTGCCCACCGTGGCAGTTCGCTGCCCCGACTGTGAAATTACCCGGAGAATTATTGCTCTTTCCGGCGTGCCCATTGCCGCGCCCTCTGCCAACATCTCCGGAAAGCCCTCCACCACCACCGCCGGGCATGTATTTTCTGACCACCAAGGAAAAATCCCCTTGATTGTGGACGGTGGCGCTTGCCGTGTGGGTGTGGAGTCCACCATTGTGGATTTGACGGAGGATACCCCTCGCCTGCTCCGTCCCGGTGGCGTAACGCCGGAACAACTGAAAGAAGTGTTGGGAGAACTCACTGTAGACAAGGCCGTCACTGCACAAATTGACAAGGATGCAGTGGTGAAAGCCCCGGGTATGAAATACCGGCATTACGCCCCCCAGTGTCAGGTAGTAATTGTCTCCGGAAGCCGTGAAAAGGCGGCAGAATATATTCAAAAACACTTTACTACCGGTGACCGGGTGCTTTGCTTTGCGGAGGAATTACCTCTCTACGCGGATTGCAATCCCCTTTCTTACGGTTTTGAAGAAGATGTTGCCTCCTTGTCGGCAGGTCTTTTTGATGCGTTGCGGCAATTAGACGACCCTAATGTTCGCAAGGTATATGCCCGTTGCCCTGTGGGAGGCGGTGTGGCCTACGCGGTGCAAAACCGGCTGAAAAAGGCTGCTGCGTTTCACATTGTGGATGCGGAGGCAGAATTATGATAATAGGAATTACCGGCGGCACCGGCTGCGGAAAAACCACTTTGCTTTCTGTGATTGCAAAGCAGGGCGGATTGGTAATCGATTGCGACGCGCTTTACCACGAATTGTTGCGCACCGACACTGCTCTGCTCCAAAAAATCGAGGCTCGTTTCCCCGGTGTGGTCAAGGACGGCATTTTGGACAGAAAAACTTTGGGCAATCTGGTGTTCGAAGACCAAAACGCATTGCAAGACTTAAATGCTATCACCCATAAAGCCGTTTACGACGCGGTCTTGCATATCCTCTCCGCCCGGCCAAAGCTGGCAGCCATCGATGCCATCGCGCTTTTTGAAAGCGGTTTACACTTGCTTTGCGATATGACAATTGCTGTTACCGCACCTACGGAAGACAGAATTGCCCGCATTATGGCACGGGAACAAATTTCCTATGAATATGCAAAAAAAAGAGTATTGGCACAGAAAAGCAATGCAGAATTTTCTGCACTCTGCGATTACACGTTAGATAACGCCTGCACGGAAAATGACTTCCGAAACAAATGTCTTGTCTTTTTAAAAGAACAGGATATAATAACAATATAAATCACCGCTAAAGGAGAATTGATTATGACAAACGAAGAATTGCGCGAAAGCCTGCTCTACACAAAGAAAAACGGCTATGCGGATATGTCTGAGGAGCAGCGCAAAGCTATGAATGATTACTGCAAGCGGTATGCTGCGTTTATGGATGCCTGCAAAACAGAGCGTGAGGCCACCGCCTGGACTGTGGAAGCAGCGGAAAAACAGGGCTTCAAGGCGCTCCAGCCCGGTATGAAACTGCAACCCGGCGACAAGGTATATCGGAACAATCGGGATAAGAGCATTATGCTGGCTGTCATCGGTAGCGAAAGCATCAACGAAGGCGCCAACATCTGTGCTGCCCACACTGACTCTCCCCGTATGGACTTAAAGCCCAGCCCGCTGTATGAGGACAGCGAAATTGCCTACTTTAAGACCCATTACTACGGCGGTATTAAGAAATACCAGTGGCCCACTGTGGCGCTGGCCATTCACGGTGTTGTCTGCAAAGCGGACGGCACCAAGGTGACCGTTACCATCGGCGAAGATGACAACGATCCCGTTTTGGTGGTTTCTGACCTACTGATTCACCTGTCTGCCGACCAGATGAAAAAGCCTTTGGCAGAGGGCATTGTTGCTGAACAGTTGAATGTGATTTTGGGCACTGAGCCCCTGCAGGGTGAAGGCGCCGACCTGGTAAAGCTGCACATTATGAAGCTTCTTAACGAAAAATACGGCATTGTGGAAGCTGATTTCTGCTCTGCAGAGCTGACCATTGTACCTGCCGGCAAGTGCCGTGAGGTGGGTCTGGACAGAAGCCTGCTGGGCGCTTACGGTCACGACGACCGGGTTTGTGCCTACGCACAGATTGAGTCTATGTTCTCCTTGGGCACTCCTAAGCACACTGCTGTGTGCATCCTCGCTGACAAGGAAGAGATTGGCTCTGTGGGCGTTTCCGGTATGAAGAGTCAGGCATTTGACACCTTTATGCAGGACATCTGCGACAGCTTAGGCGGCAACCTGAACCGCTGCTTTGAAAATTCCTTCTGCCTGTCTGCTGACGTGACCAATGCTTTTGATCCCAACTTTGCAGAAACCTGCGACAAGCGGAACAACAGCCTGCACAACTACGGCATCGCCATTGCCAAGTACACTGGTGCCCGGGGTAAGAGCGGCGCTTCCGACGCCTCCGCTGAGGCAATGTTCCACGTCCGCAAGGTCTTTGGCGAGGCAAACGTCCAGTGGCAGACCGCTACTATGGGCAAGGTCGACCAGGGCGGTGGTGGCACAGTCGCTGCTTATATGGCAAACCGCAACATCGTCACCGTGGATGCCGGCGTGCCTGTTCTGTGTATGCACGCACCCATGGAGCTGGTTTCCAAGTTCGACTGCTATATGACCTTGCTCGCTTGCAAGGCTATTTACGAAGCTTAACTTCATAACAAAAACCGGCAGATGATGTTTCATCTGCCGGTTTTTTATTTGGAATGAGACATTTCTGTAGCCTTGTAATCGGTGGGAGAAATGCCGGTGATTTTCTTGAAATTGCGGAAAAAAGTACTGAAATCCTTGTATCCGCACAAGGTGCCGACCTGTGAAATTTTATATCCTTCGTAAATCAGTTCTCTTGCTTTTTCAATCCGTCTGGTATGCAAATACTGATTGAAGGTCATTCCGGTCAATCCGGAGAAAAGTTTGCAGAAATTCGCCTTGGACAATTGGGAACCGACTACAATGCTCTCTAAGCTGATATCCTCCACATAGTGCAAATTCACAAATTCCACCGCCTGCATCACTTTTTGCTGATTTGTCAAATAGCTGACAGCTTCGAAATTAAGGACGCTTTGATAGTAGCTGCGTGCCACAAGGCTTAGCACGGTTGCAAGATTATGGTAGAGAATTTCCTGAAAACCCGGTCGCTTCTCCTGAAACTCCTGACACAGCTGCTGCAAAAGCTGCCGGACGATTACGCACTGGTCCTCATCCATTGAAATCGCAGGACAAATACGGTCCGGCGTTTGCTGCTTCAAATAGTAAAGAAAATCTGTCAGGAAGCTAATACCCTTGCCGTGGGAGAGAAAGTATTTCTCTGTAAAGCTCACGGAGTAAAAGCCGATTTCCTCGGAAAGCTTTTCAATATTGTGATTGGTATTGGGTGGGATGATAAACACATCTCCGCTATTTAATTTTCCACTGGTTTTTTCCAGATAATGGCCAATAATGCCCTGTTCCACAAAATAGAGCTGATAATAATCGTGGGTGTGGGGCTTTAGCGCATCAATGGGATGGGTAAAATAAGCTGCGTGAAAATCCTTGGTGGCATTCTGATAATAAGACAATTGAAACTCTCGGTACATAAGCATACCTCCTGCCCAAATTATAACAAATGAAAATACATTTTGCAAACATAATACAATTTGCAATCATAATAATTTTATTTGCAATATTTAAATATGTGTGCTATACTGACAGTGTCATATTTTAGAAAGAGGTGTATGCTTTGAAAATTGTTGCTCTCAACGGTCTTTTGGGCTACGGTTACAGCCAGGAGGCACTGGAAGTCGCCTTTTCGGAAAAGGTGGACTATTTGGGTGTGGATGCCGGCTCAACCGACCCGGGTCCGTACTACTTAGGAAGCGGTCATTCTTTTACCGACCGCAGCGCCGTCAAGCGGGATTTGTCCCTGGCTTTGCCCAAAGCGCTGTCTCACAAAGCCCCCTTCATCATCGGCACTGCCGGTGGTGCCGGCAGCAAGCGCCACGTGGATTGGCTGGAGGAAATTTTACGTGAGGTTGCCGGCGAGCAAAAGCTCTCCTTCAAGCTGGGCATTATTTACTCCGATGTAGATAAAGCTTATGTTCTGGAAAAGCTGGAAAACGGCAAAATTCAGAATATGAGCGAGGAATTTCCTCTGGATAAGCAAGCTGTGGAGGAAAGTTCCACCATTGTCAGCCAAATCGGTGTGGCTCCCATATTGCAGCTTTTGGAGCAGAAAGTGGATGTAATTGTCTGCGGCAGAGCCTGCGACACTGCCATTTATGCCGCTCCTTGTCTGTTTGAGGGCTACAAAGAAGGTCTTGCTTTCCATATGGCAAAAATTATGGAATGCGGCGCTATGTGCTCTGAGCCGGTGGCTGCTGCAGATGTGATGCAGGCGTATATGTATCCTGACTATTTTGAACTGCGTCCTGCCAACCCCGCAAGACGCTGCACTGTGGAGCGGGTTGCCGCCCACACCTTATATGAGCAGACAAATCCTTACTTAATCTACGAGCCCGATGGCGTGGCTGACCTGACAAACAGTCAGTTCACCCAGGTAGACGAGCGCACGGTGCGGGTCACCGGCTCTGTGTTCCATGCGGCCCAAGTGCCTACTTTGAAGCTTGAAGGTGTTCGTTGCGCAGGTTTCCGTACCATTTGCCTTGCAAACATTTTCGATACTGACACCATTGGGCATATCGATTTTATCAAGCAAACTGTCACAGAGTTTGTCGCGCAAAACACGCGGGATATTCTGAAGCCCGAGGACTACACCCTGCAATTCCGCACCAGCGGCGGCGCAGAAAGCTCTATGAGTGTGACCATTGATGTAGTAGGCAAAACGCAAGCAATTGCAGATATGGTTTGCTCTTTGGCGCGAAGCAGAATGCTCCACTGCGATTTTACAGGGCGAAAGTCCTCCGCAGGCAATCTGGCATTCCCCTTCTCTCCCTCGGATATTCACGTGGGTGCAGTGTATGAATTCTCTGTGTTCCATTTGGCAGAGGTAGCGGATTTGGCAGAAACTGCAAAAATTGTCGTTTCGGAGGTAGGCGTATGAAAAAGCTGATTGATTATACCCGCATTTTGCGCAGCAAAAATGCCGGTCCACTGTATATTACTTTTGATTTGATTTTTCCCGACGAGGAAAGCTTTTCTTATGTGGAGAAGAAATTAAACAAGGAAATGATTGCCGAAGCTTATGGCGTTTGTGCAAAACAAATTGACATCATTTCCTATCCTGTGGTACGGAGTATTAAAATCACATTCCCCAGAAAGCATATCAGCGGCAGTATTTTTGACAACGACATTTATGGTTGCCAACAGCACATGCCCCTTGCCAACATCGTATTATAAGGAGAATTGCTATGATTCCAATTTGCGTTTATGAAGAGGCGCTTTTTCAGACCATTAAACGAGGCGCAACGGTAATTTCCCCTGATGTGGAGACCGCGTTTGAAAAAGCCATTGCCAAGGAAACAAGTCCTGCCGCTGCCAGCGGTTTGCAAAAAACACTGGAGAGTATGCGGCTCTCCGAAAAGCGGGAAAACCCCTTGTGTGTGGACACCGGCTGGCCGATTTTCTACTTTAAGGTAGGCAACCAGGCAGTTTTGGAGGGGGGCTTTATGGCGCTGGAAGAGGCTGCCCGGCGCGCTGTGGCAAGAGCCACGGAAAAGGGCTATTTGCGCGCCACGATGAAGCATCCCCTCACCGGCTTCGACCCCGGCAATAACATTGGTATGAACATCCCCGATTTTACTTACAAGTTTGTAGACGGCGCAGATATTGAAATGGCGTATGTTGCCAAGGGCGGTGGCTCTGAGTGCTTTGGCGGCACGCGGCATCGCGTGGTAGCCTTTGCTGACGGCATTGCCGGTATTGAAAAATTCGTCATTGACAGCTTTGTGGCCTCTGCAAGAGCCGGTGCTGTCTGCCCACCCTCAGTTTTGGGCATCGGCATTGGCGGTACCGCCAATGTTGCGGCAAATTTGGCAAAGGAAGCCGCCTGTCTGCGTACTGTTGGCTCGCATCACCCCGACCCAATGTTCAGAAAGATTGAAGAAGATTTGTATGAGGCGCTCAATTCCTTAGGAATTGGCATTATGGGCTCCGGCGGCAACACCTCTGTGCTGGGTGTGAATGTGGAATACGCCTACACCCACATCGCAGGCATTGCCTGCGCCACCAGCACCAACTGTATGGTGGCACGCAGAGCCGCCACAAAAATTTCCGCCGACGGTACTGTGACCGCCTTGGAAAGCCCCACTTGGTTTGAAGGGAGATAAGCTATGGCAGAATTTCATTTACAAGCCCCTTTGACAGAGGCAGATGTGACACAGCTTTCTGTGGGAGATACTGTGTATATTTCCGGTGAGGTTTTCACCTGCCGTTCCCGATTGCAAAAATACATTTTTGACGAGGGCAACACACTGCCCTTTACCACAACCGACCGAAATATTCTCATTCATAACGGTCCCATTGTCATTAAAGAAAATGGCAAGTGGAAGCTGATGAGCTTTATGCCCACCTCCTCTATCCGTTTTGAAAAATGGGGCGCAAAGAGCGTGGAAAACTGGAATTTGCGAATGATTGTGGGCAAGACCACTATGGGCGAAGAAACTGCCAAAATGATGGCAGAGAAGAAATGTGTTCACGTTTCCCCTCAGTCTGTCAGCCCTAACCTGTGGATCGATTCCATTGAGGTGCAGGATGTACACCTGTATGATGAGCTGGGTCGTATTGAGGCCGCCTGGTTCTTCAAGGTGAAAGATTTGGGTCCGTTTATTGTGGATATCGACACCAAGGGCAACAACTTCTTTGATGCGCTGGATGTGCAGATTGCAAAAAACAAAGAAGCGGCCCTCAAAAAGCTGGGCATTGACCCGGACTACCAATTTACAAAGCTATATTAAAAAATAGGGAGCTGAACAGCTCCCTATTTTTATTCTAATTCAAAAGCGCCGGTGTAAAGTTGGTAATACGTGCCCTTTTGGGCAATCAGGTCTTCGTGGGTGCCACGTTCAATAATTCGTCCTTGGTCCAGCACCATAATGCAATCGGAATTGCGGACAGTGCTAAGCCGGTGGGCAATGACAAAGGTGGTTCTGCCCTTCATCAGGGCATCCATACCCTTTTGCACCAAGGCCTCGGTACGGGTATCGATGGAAGAGGTGGCCTCGTCCAAAATCATCACAGGAGGATCCGCCACCGCCGCCCGGGCAATGGCAATCAGCTGCCGCTGTCCCTGGGAAAGTCTTGCACCGTTGCCGGTGAGCTCTGTTTGGTAACCCTGGGGCAAACGGGTGATGAAATCGTGGGCATTGGCAAGCTTTGCCGCTTGGATACATTCTTCATCCGTGGCATCCAGCTTACCGTAACGGATATTGTCCATCACGGTGCCGGTGAACAGGTTGGTATCCTGCAGCACCACGCCCAGAGAGCGTCGCAGATCCGGCTTGCAAATCTTATTGATGTTGATGTTGTCGTACCGAATCTTGCCGTCGGCAATGTCGTAGAAACGGTTAATCAAGTTGGTAATGGTGGTCTTACCAGCACCGGTGGCACCCACGAATGCAATCTTCTGACCCGGGTGGGCATAGAGGGTTACATCGTGCAGCACTGTCTTTTCCGGCACATAGCCAAAGTCCACATTAAACATAGTAATATCACCCTGCAAAGGGGTATAGGTTACCGTGCCGTCAGCCTGATGGGGATGCTTCCAAGCCCACTGGCCGGTTCTCTCTGCGCACTCGGTAACATTACCAGCTTCGTCAATACGGGCATTGACCAAGGTCACATAGCCTTCGTCCACTTCCGGTTCTTCATCCAAAAGCTCGAAAATCCGTTCTGCACCGGCAAGGGCCATAATAATTGCGTTGATTTGGTTACTCACCTGACCGATGGGACGATTGAAGGTACGGGAGAACAGCAGGAAAGACACCAAACCGCCGGTGGTCAGCAAGCTGCCACCCGAGGCAATCACCAAAAGTGCACCTGCCACCGCCAAAATGGCGTACTGGATATAGCTTAAGTTGTTATTCACCGGGCCCATCATATTGGTAAAGGCACCGGCCTTAAAGGCATTGACGCGAAGGGTTTCATTTTTGCCGTCAAATTCTTTTTTGCAGGCTTCCTCGTGGGTAAATACCTTGACTACCCGCTGACCACTGACAAGTTCTTCCACATAGCCGTTCACTGCGCCCAGGGATTTCTGCTGTCCGATGAAAAACTTGGCAGAGTGCATTGCCACCGTCTTTGTGATATAGAAGATGCCAAACACCGTAACGACCACAATGCCGGTCAGTATCGGTGAAGTAAAGAGCATTGCGATAAACACCACAATGATCGTCATAGCAGAAACAATGCACTGGGGAATCGCCTGGGAGATCATCTGCCGCAAAGTGTCAATGTCGCTGGTGTAGCGGCTCATCAGGTCACCTACCTGATGGGTGTCAAAGTAGCGGATCGGCAGGCGCTGCATATGGGTAAACAGTGTATCACGCAGAGTTCTTTGAATACCCTGGGTCACCGGCACCATCAGGTAGCTTGCCAGGAAAGTTGCCACCATACCTAAGATATACAACACTGCCAGCATAATCAAGAAACGAATCACAGGAGCAAAGTCCGGCACACTCTGGGAAAGCATCGGTGTGATGTAATCATCAATCAGGGTGCTGATTGAACCGTCGGCAAGAACAGAAATGCCCGTTGAAAACAAAATGCATGCCAGCATAAACACCAGTCGTCCGGTGTAAGGCTTTAAATAAGTTAAAAGCCGTAAAAATGTCTTTTTGGGGTCCTTGGCTTTTCTGCCGTCCCCTTGCATTCTCACAGGAGGCATTATTCTTCACCGCCTTTCACCTGAGATTCATATACTTCCCGATAGATTTGGCTCTCACGCAGCAAGGTTTCGTGATTGCCCTGAGCAACCAGCTTGCCGCCGTCCAGCACCAAAATCAGGTCCGCTTCCTGCACAGAGGAAACACGCTGGGCGATGATCAGCTTGGTTGTGCCGGGAATATGCTCGGCAAATGCCTTGCGGATCTGGGCATCGGTATGCGTATCCACCGCAGAGGTGGAGTCGTCCAAAATCAAAATCTTAGGTTTTTTCAGCAGGGCCCGGGCGATACAAAGCCGCTGCTTCTGACCGCCGGAAACATTCTTACCCTCCTGCTCAATATACGTATCGTATCCATCGGGGAAGGTTTCAATAAAGCCGTGAGCACAAGCCAGACGGCAAGCCTCCTCCATTTCCTCGTCGGTGGCATCAGGATTGCCCCAACGGAGGTTATCCTTGATAGTGCCGGAGAACAGGGTGTTTTTCTGCAGCACCATTGCCACCTGGTCACGAAGCGCCTTGATGTCATAATCCCGCACATCCACACCGCCAACCTGAATGGCGCCCTCTGTCACATCATAAAGGCGGGGAATCAACTGCACCAAGGTAGACTTGGAAGAACCGGTACCGCCAATAATTCCCACAGTTTGACCGGCAGCGATTTTGACGCTAACATTATCCAAGGCATTCTTATCCGCTTTCTCAGAATAACGGAAACAGACATTGGTAAATTCCAAAGAGCCGTCGGCAACTTCCATAACAGGATTTTCCGGGTTCTTCAGCTTGGTTTCCTCCTGCAGAAGCTCTGCACACCGCCGCATAGGCTCGCGGCTCATAGTCAGCATCACAAACACCATAGAAAGCATCATCAGGCCTGCTAAAATCTGGGTGGTGTAAGTAAACATAGATGCCAGATTACCGGTGGTAAAAGTGGTGTTTCCGGAGGTAACAATCATCTGGGCGCCAAGATAGGAAATGGCAATCAGCGCCGCATAAACTGCGCCGTTCATCAGCGGAGAGTTAAAGGCCATAATTCTTTCTGCCTTGGAGAAATCCTTATACAGCGTACCGGAAACTCCGGAAAACTTTTCCTCTTCTTTTTTCTGACGGACAAAGCTTTTGACCACCCGGATTCCGTGGAGATTTTCCTGAATCACATTGTTCAGCTTATCCACTGTCTTAAAGCCCCTCTCAAAGATGGGGAATACCAGCTTTGTCAGGATTGTCAGGCCAAGTGCCAAAATGGGCAACACAATCAAATACACCAGGCACAGCCGGGGGCTGAGCTGATATACCTGGATACAGGCAAGCACCGTCATCACCACACAGCGGACGGTCATACGAATCATCATCTGGAAGCACATTTGGATATTGGCAACATCGGAAGTGATACGGGTGATGATGGAAGCTGTGGAAAATTTATCAATACTTCCAAAGTCAAAGCTTTGCACCCGATAGTACATATCCTGCCTTAAGTTTTTGGAAAAACCAGTGGCGGCATAAGCAGCAAACACGGCAGAGCCTACGCCGAAGACCAGGGAACACAGGGCAGACAGCACCAGCAAAATTCCCTGCTGCCATACCACAGCGATATTGCCGGGGGTAACACCCATATCCACCAGTGTGGCAAGAATTCCCGGAATCCGAATTTCCATATATACCTCACCCGCCATACAAAGCGGACTGAGGATCGCCGCCAAGGCATATTGCCGCACGCTTTTTGCCAGGGTTTTTAGCATACACATTCTCCTTTCATTCTTTCTTCTCTAATCTAATATTCTATCTCTCAATGACGAAAAAATCAAGCCGAACCGAAAAAAGTTTACAAATAAATCCCTGTTTACAAAGGCACAGAAAAATGATACAATATTAAACTGAAGAAGAATGATTTTAAAATCCCAAAAAGGAGGTGCCGGAATGGGTCAAGTCAAAAAATTAGCAACGCATTTTATTCTGCGGATGTGGGATTCATTGCGGCAATGTGATCTGATATTGCTTCTGCTTTGCGTGATCACCACCGCTTTTGGCTGTTTGATGATTGGAAGTCCCACCAACGCCAGTAGTGCAGGTCCTTTGCGTTTCGTGGGGGTGCAGTTATTGGCTGCCCTTTTGGGTATTGTGTGTTTTATTTTTGTGTCTTCTGTGGATGCTGAGACTTTGTCCGAGCATCGCCGCACCTGGGTGACCATCAACACCGTGCTTTTGCTGATGCTGATCCCCTTTGGCACCGATAATAACTCCGGTAACAAAAGTTGGCTGGCATTCCCCTTCCTGCCCTTTGATATTCAACCAGCAGAAATTTGTAAGATCACCTTTGTGATCATTATGGCATCGGTTATGGCCTCTCACCAGAATAACCTTTCAAGCATCAAATCTGTTGGCCATATGCTCCTGCATTTGGGCCTTTTGTTCGGCACAAACTATGTGCTCTCCCGTGACTTGGGCGTTTCCCTGATCTTTGCGTTTATTTTTGTGGGAATGACATTCTCCGGCGGTGTCAGCTTGCTTTGGTTTGCTGCAGCAGGCGGTGCCGTTGCTGTGCTTGGGCCGATCATTTACAACAATTTCTTAGACCCCTATCAGCAAAACCGTATCGCGGTGCTGTTCAATCCCGCTTTGGACCCCTATGGTACCGGTGCTTTGTACCACTCTGTGCGAGCCATGCGTTCTCTCACCGGTGGCGGTCTGACAGGACAGGGTCTATTTAACGGCAACCGTACCCAGACCTACGGTGCGCTTTTTGCACAGC
>JAZRHG010000062.1:0-3936 GCA_045644625.1 Faecousia sp. | reverse complement strand
ACAGCTATGGTGCTGCATTGGTAGAACTGGGTCAGGAAAAGAAGGACCTGGTTGTTTTGGACGCTGACCTGGCCGGTGCTACTAAGACCGGTGTGTTTAAGAAGGCATTCCCCGACCGTCACTTTGACTTCGGTATTGCCGTGGCAAATATGATCTGTGCCGCTGCCGGAATGTCCACCGCTGGCTTGGTAGCTTTTGCATCCAGCTTTGCTATGTTTGCTGCCGGTCGTGCATTCGAGCAGGTGCGTAACTCCATCGGTTACCCCCACCTGAACGTGAAAATTGGCGCAACCCACGGCGGTATCTCCGTCGGTGAGGACGGCGCATCCCACCAGTGCTGCGAGGACTTCGCACTGATGCGTACCATCCCCGGCATGACCGTTATCTGCCCCGCTGACGACATCGAGGCAAAGGCTGCTGTGAAGGCTGCTTACGAGATGGAAGGTCCTGTTTACCTGCGTTTCGGCCGTCTGGCTGTGCCGGTATTCCACGCCGAGGACTTTAAGTTCGAAATCGGCAAGGGCGAAGTGCTGAAGGAAGGCACCGATGTTGCCATCATTGCCAACGGCCTGCTGGTTTATGAAGCAGTTCTGGCAGCTGAAGAGCTGGCTAAGGACGGCATCAATGCTATGGTTATCAATATGGCTACCATTAAGCCTTTGGACGAGGAGCTGGTTCTGGCCGCTGCTAAGAAGTGCGGCAAGGTTATCACCTGCGAAGAGCACTCCGTCATCGGTGGCCTGGGCGAAGCAGTTTGCGGCGTTCTTGCTGAGAAGTGCCCCACTCCCGTACGCCGGATCGGTGTCAACGACGAGTTCGGTCACTCCGGTCCCGCTGTGGCTCTGCTGAAGCAGTTCGGCCTGTGTGCTGAGAACATCGTGGCAGTTGCCAAGGACTTCTGCAAGTAAGATAAAAAAGAAAATGCGGATGGAATTTTCCATCCGCATTTTTTGTTGTCTTTAAATATCAAAATAACGCTTGGCGTTTGTATAGCTGATGCCTTCGATGATTTGCTTGAGCGAAATATCGTTATTGGGATACTCTCCGTTTTCTACCCAGGTGCCGATTAAATTGCAGAGGATTCTGCGGAAATAATCGTGGCGGGCATAGCTGAGGAAGGAACGGGAGTCTGTCAGCATACCGATAAAGTTACCCAATACACCCAAATTTGCCAGGTTCGTCATCTGCTCAATCATGCCGGTCTTGTTATCGTTAAACCACCAGGCAGAGCCGTGCTGGATTTTGCCCGGAATAGTCTCATCCTGGAAGCTGTTTGCCATTGTCACCAGTTGGGCATTGTCCACAGGGTTGAGAGAATACAAAATGGTTTTGGGACACTGACCGGTGTAGTTCAGTTCCGAAAGGAACTGGAAAATCTTTTCGCCGCAGATGTTCTGTGCTATGGCATCAAAGCCGGCATCTGCACCCAAGGTTTCAAACATCCGCTGATTGGTGTTGCGCAGGCAGGAGTAATGCAGCTGCATAGCGATGCCCAGCCGATGATAGGTTTTACCCACGCAGAGCATCAGGGTAGTCTGATAGCCTTCAATTTCTTCCTGTGTCAGGGATTTTCCCGCTAAAGCTTTCTTGTAGGCTTTGTTTGCCTCTTTCATTGAAACTTTGCGGAAGGGGAACAGCGCCTCAAAGCCGTGGTCGCTGGCGCGGCAGCCGTGGGCGTGGAAATAGGCAATGCGGTCAATCAGCGCGCCGCAGACCTCCTCCGCGGAGGAGAGCTTTGCCTTACCTACACTGGCGGCTAATTTCTGCATATACTCAGGGAAACCAGCTTTGTGCAGGTTCATAGCCTTATCGGGGCGGAAGGAGGGGCAGACTTTAACGGAGAAGCTCTCATCTTCGGCAATTTTTTCGTGCCATTGCAGATCGTCAGTGGGGTCATCGGTGGTGCCGATGAAGGCAACATTCGCCTTTTCAATCAGTCCCCGGGCGGTCATTGTAGGGTCTTCCTGCAAAAGCTTGTTGCAATGCTCCCAAATGCGGGGCGCGCTTTCCATCGTCAGCGGCTCGGTGACACCGAAAAACTGCTGCAGTTCCAAATGACACCAATGATACATGGGATTGCCGATGCACTTTTCCAATGCCTCTACAAAACGCAGAAAACGGACATAGGGGGGCTGATTGCCTGTCACATAGTCCTCGGAAACGCCATTGGCGCGCATCAGCCGCCATTTGTAGTGGTCACCTGCCAAAGTGCCGTTTTCATCCATACCGCCCAACCAGACCTCGGTCAAATTCTGAAAACGTCTGTCTTCAAAAATCTCCTTGGGGTTTAAGTGGCAGTGATAGTCAGCCAAAGGCATTGATTTGGCAAAATCGTGATATAAATGTTTTGCGGTTTCTGTTTGGAGCAGAAAATCCTGATCCATAAAAGCTTTCATTTTAATTACCTCGATAATACGTGATAGGGGGATGGATATACCGTTCCTGTACGGTAGGCGCAGGTCGGGCATACACGCCGGAAACAAGACCCAGCAGCGCATAAAGGGAAATGACAGAAGAACCGCCGTAGCTGATAAAGGGCAGTGTCAGACCGATAACCGGCATAACACCCAAGCACATGCCCACATTGATCATAACCTGGAAAATCAGCGCAGAAGCCGCGCCGAAGCAAATCAGCCGCCGCAGCAAATCCTGACTGCGCAGACCAACCCAAATGCAACGGAAGATAATCAGCCCCAGCAGCACAAGCACCGCTGCGCAGCCCAAGAAACCCAGTTCTTCGCCAATGGCGGCGAAAATATAGTCGGTGTGCTGTGCGAAGAGCGCGCCGTAGGTTTGGGTACGGTTGCCGTTGAATAAGCCCTGTCCGGTCAGACCGCCGCCGGTGAGGGAGCGCATTGCCCGCACAGAGTGGTACAGAGCGCCGGTACCATAGGGGTCCAGGGAGGGATCAAACAGCACCGCAATACGGTTTTGTTGATAAGAGTCCAGGAAATTATTATAAATAATGGGGGCAAGCACAGCGATGGCGGCGCCAGCAGCGCCAAACCAAAGCAGATTCACACCGCCGGAAAATGTCATTCCAACAAAAATAAACACAAAAATCAAGGAAACGCCTAAGTCGCCGGAAAGCAACATATTCATAACAAAGAGCAGTCCCACGTGGAAGCACATATGAAATACGGATTTGTAATTGGATATGCGGTTTTGATGGGATGCGATAACCGATGCCATAATAATCACGAAGGTGATTTTACAAATTTCCGCAGGTTGGATATCGAAGGGGAGAAAAGGGAAATTCAACCAACTTTTGTTACCGGAATTATTATCTGTGCCAAAGGGAATCAGCATCAGCAAAAGGGCAATGTTGACAATCACCCAGGTGCGGCGGTGCTCCGACAGGGTTTCGGCATCCACGGAGGAGATAAGCACATAAAAGAAAATGCCCAGCAGGGAAGCGGCCAGCTGCATACCCACAAAACGCAGGGCACCGTAGTCACTGGCGTTGGTGGTGCTGGCAATCATCAAACAGCCGAAAGCGGAGGAGACGACACACAGCAGCAATAAAATCAAATCACATTTTTGCAAAGCTTCCCAAAAACGCACGGCAACTTTGGTTGCCAAAGCTTTTATCACGCCCATTCCAGCACCTCCTTTTCCTGATTTTATAACCGCAGGGGAGCATTCCCTGTCATTTTATATTGTAGCATTTTTCTTCCTGCTTGTAAACAGAATTTATTATGGATTTAATTGTAAACTTTTTTCAGTTTCTATTGCTTTTTGCTTTGCGGGGGGATACAATATAGTATTGTGAGAAAGTAAGAAAAAAGGAGAGAGGATATGTTAAGAACCCTTGCAAAAAGCATACGGCAGTATGCTTTGGCGGCGATCCTCAGTCCGCTTTGTATGGCGGGTGAGGTATATATGGAAATTCGGATTCCGGGAATTCTTGCCACACTGGTGGATATGGGTGTTACC
>JAZRHG010000061.1:0-16440 GCA_045644625.1 Faecousia sp. | reverse complement strand
GCGTAGCAGTTTGCTCCAAGTGCGGTGAGCCCGTGCAGCCCCACAGAGCTTGCAAGGCTTGCGGTAATTACAATGGTCGTCAGGTTCTGGCTGCCAAGGCTGACTAAGGCAGGAAAAAGCGTAAGCACAGAGGAAGGTTATCTACCTTCCTCTTTTTCCTTTTTATTCACAAAAAATTTTCAGTTACAATGTTTTTTTCGTTGATTTGTAGTGCTGTTTGTGGCATAATGTAAGGTAGTATGTTTATGTAAAGGAGTGCGTGCAATGGCAAAGCCTTTGGTTGCGATTATCGGTCGACCCAACGTAGGTAAGTCTATGCTTTTTAATAAGCTCACAGGCCAGCGTACCTCCATTGTGGAGGATACACCCGGCGTCACCCGTGACCGTATTTACGGTGACTGCGAATGGTGCGGCCGGCAGTTTTCATTAGTGGATACCGGCGGTATCGAGCCGTCTGCGGATAGTGATATGCTGAAGTTTATGCGCCGTCAAGCAGAAATCGGCATTGAGCTGGCGGACTGTATTGTGATGGTAGCGGATGTGCGCACCGGTGTTACCGCTGCAGACGTGGATGTTGCCACGATGCTGCGCAAATCCGGAAAGCCGGTGGCGCTTGCTGTGAACAAGTGTGATTCTATCGGACTTGTCAATCCGGATGTATATGAGTTCTATAGCCTGGGTATTGGCGATTTGTTTGAGGTTTCTGCGGTACACGGTCACGGCACAGGCGACTTGCTGGACTGGTGCTTGGAAAATATGCCTGCCGAGGCACAGGAAGAGGAAGAGGACGATACCATCAAGGTGGCAATCGTGGGCAAACCCAATGTGGGAAAATCCAGCCTGCTCAACCGCATTTTGGGCGAAGAGCGGGTGATTGTTTCCAACATTGCTGGTACTACCCGTGACGCCATCGACTCCGCCTTTGAAAACGAAACCGGCAAGTATTGCTTTATCGACACAGCCGGTATGCGCCGCAAGAGCAAGGTGGATGACATCATTGAAAAGTATTCCAATATGCGCACCATCAGCGCCATTGACCGGGCGGATGTTTGTCTGATTTTGATTGATGCCAATGAGGGCGTGACAGAGCAGGACACCAAAATTGCCGGTCTTGTCCACGAAGCGGGAAAAGCGGCAATCATTGTTGTCAACAAGTGGGACGCAGTGGAAGACAAGGAAACCAACACTATGCGGGACAAGGAAGCTGCCGTGCGTGACGGACTTAGCTATATGACCTATGCCCCTGTGGTATTTCTTTCTGCATTGACAGGACAGAGAGTGGACAAACTATTTTCAGTGATCCGCGAGGTCCACACCCAAAACACCAGCCGCATTACCACCGGTGCGCTGAACAGTGTTTTGGCAGAAGCAACTGCCCGTGTGCAGCCGCCCACGGATAAAGGTCGCCGCCTGAAAATCTATTATATGACCCAGGCGGGCACAAAACCGCCTCATTTTGTGATTTTCTGCAACGATGCAAGACTTTTCCATTTCTCTTACCAGCGGTATTTGGAAAATCAAATCCGTGAGGTGTTTGGACTGAAGGGTACGCCTGTGCGCATCACCATTCGCCAGAAGGGCGACAAGGAGGAATAAACTGTGGTGATATTTGCATTAATTGCTGTGGTTGCAGGTTACCTGCTGGGCAACCTCAACGGCGCAGTTTTGATTTCTCATATTATGGGCGATGATGTGCGCAGCCACGGCAGTGGCAACGCAGGATTAACCAATTTTATTCGCAACTACGGCGCAGGCCGTTCGTTGACAGTAATCCTGATTGACGCAGGTAAGGCGGTTGTGGGCTGCGTAATAGGCGGGGTGCTTATGCGTGGGTCTTTAGACTTCCAAACAGGCGCAGCTTTGGGCGGCGCAGGCGTGATGCTGGGTCATGTATTTCCTGTTTTCCTCGGTTTTCGGGGCGGCAAAGGAATTTTAAGCGGATTTTTCATTGCGCTCGTAACAGATTGGAGAATTGCCCTGCTGATTTTGGCAGTGTTTGCGCTGGCTTATCTGCTGACCCAATATGTGTCTTTGGGTTCTGTGCTGGCAGCCATAGCCTTTTGTGTCGGCTTTGTATTTTTCCATAATGACAACTTGATTTTAATGCTTTGCGGCATCTTTATGGGTGCGCTGGCAACGGCAATGCATTGGCAAAACATTCTCCGTCTGGTAAAAGGGCAGGAGAGAAAGACAAATTTATTCAAGAAAGATAAAACCTAAAGCGGTAAGCTTTTGGAGTGTGCTATGTTACAGAGAAAGAAACAAAACAACACAGTGTTCTTTAATATCTATTTCAGCTTGAGTGTATTCTTTATGGAATTTGTGTTCAAGCTTTCCACGGTTGGCAATATGACCTTTATGAGCTTTGTGTATATGCTGATGTTCAGCATTGCATACGGCGCAATCGGATACCTGCTTTCCTCGTTGTTTAAGAACACCAAGGTCAATCAGTATATTGCAGGCATTCTGCTTGGGGGCACTTGTGTTGCTTATGTAGTGCAGTTTTTGATTTATAAGCAGTTTAAGCAGTTTTATGACATCAATACAATGACCAACGGCGCGGGAGATGCCCTGACCAGTTACTTTAAGGAACTGATGGTCCTGATTTTCCCCAATGGCGGCATTTTTATTATGCTGCTTTTGTTTCTGCCCTTTATTTTCTTTATGGTGTTCCGGAAAGGGTGGTTATTGCCCCGAAAGGCGGAAGGCCGTACGCGCCTTTTGACGGTGATGTATTCTGCTTCCGTTTATATCTTTGCAGTACTGTTTACTTTGTGGAATCCGGTTTCCGGACCTGTTTACCACGACCAGTACAATTTCCAATCTGCAGTATCTGATTTTGGTCTGATTACCGGTCTGCGACTGGATGTGCAGTCCCACATTTTCGGACAGGAAATCGATTTTGAAAACACGCCCATACCGGATGTTCAGCTGCAAGTGCCCGACGAAACGGAGGCAACTGACGGCCCGGCAGAAACCACAGAGCCGGTCATTGAGTATGGCTATAATGTGATGGATTTGGACTTTGACGCCCTGGATAAGAAGGCCTCCTCCGAGCAGAAAAAGCTGAATAAATATGTCCAGAGCCTGACACCCTCCAAACAAAATGAATTTACCGGTCTATTTAAGGGTAAAAACCTGATACTCATTTCTGCCGAGGCGTTCTCTGCGGAAATCATTGACCCTGTCCGCACCCCCACATTGTACCGTATGGCGACCAAGGGCATTCAGTTCACAGATTACTATCAGCCTGCCAGCGCCGGTACTACCGGCGGTGAGTACCAAAATGTTTTTGGTATGCTGCCCACAGCCGGCGGTAAATCCTTCAAAAACACAGCAGACAACTATAACTACTTCACAATGGGCAGTCAGCTAAATAGACTGGGATATTACGGCAAGGCGTTCCACAACAACTCCTACACCTACTATAGCCGCAACAAAACCCACGTTAACTTAGGCTATTCCGATGGCTATATGGGCTACGGTAACGGTATGGAGCAGTATGTCAAAAAGGCCTGGCCGCAAAGTGACTACGAGATGTTCTCCGGCACGCTTCCCACCTATATCGATAAGGAAAACTTCAATGTGTATTATATGTCTGTCAGCGGACACAGCAACTACACCGTCTCCGGCAACTCCCAAACCAAGAAGCACTGGGACAGAGTTGCAGACTTGCCTTATTCCGATACAGTTAAGGGCTACTTGGCTGCCAATATGGATTTTGAAGATGCAATGACCTATGTCATCGAGACTTTGGAGGCAAAGGGAATTGCAGACGATACGGTGATTGTTATTTCCACCGACCATTTCCCCTATGGCTTGGATAATGATGCCAAGCTGGGAAATATGCCCTATCTTTCCGAGCTTTACGGATACGATGTGAAGGACTATTTCCAGCGCGACCATTCCCGTCTGATTATTTGGAGCGGTTGTCTGGAGGATATGGAGCCCGTTGTTGTGGACACCCCCACCTTTGGCTGCGACATTCTCCCCACACTGTCCAATCTGTTCGGTACGGAATATGATTCCCGCCTGATGGTTGGCAGAGACGTATTTTCGGATGCAATGCCTTTGGTGTGGAATGCCAACTATGAATGGAAGACGGAACTTGGCACCTATTCAAGAGGCAAGTTTACACCAGCTTCTGAGGACCTGGTTGTTCCGGAAGGTTACGTTGCCTCCATTAAGGCGATTGTGAAAAACAAGATGACCTTTAGTTCCGGTGTTCTAAATACAGACTATTTCCGACTACTCTTCAAAAAATAAACGAAGGCCCCAAGGTGAACACCTTGGGGCTTACCTTTATTTATGGTAATAAATTCGATATTGTTGCTCTGCACCGGGGGGCTCGGGTTGTTTGGCAAATAAGCCGTACAAATCGCCCCAGCGGTTTTCTAAGATTTGATACGGGTCTTCCTGATGTTCGCCTACATTGGGGAAATTTCCAGTCATACGGAATTGCTTCAGGATTTCCCGCCCTTTGTCATTGAGGGCAAGTACACGCACATAGGGAACAGGCGCTTCTAAAATTTTCTTTGTGATGCCTAAAAAGGCACACAGCACCATTCGGTCAAGCCGTGTTCTGGTGTACCGCTTGGACTTGACGGCGGTGAGGATTTCTTCTAAGGTTGCATACTTGCGGCTGGCGTGCATCAGCTTCCGCCATAGCCCCTCTGAGCCGTAGGGGAGGGCTTCAAATTCCGCGTCGGTCATTGTCCGGAGTCTGGAAAGAATGGCCTGCTCTCCAAATGCAAGGGCGTGTAAGGGGGCGCTTTGATAAATGTTTCTGACTTCCCCGGGGACGTAATTTTGCCAATTGTTTTCTGTAAGCAACAGTTGCCGCAGTGCGGTGGCTGAGGGATTTTCCTGGTCGGGCAAGGTATCGTGGTAATTGCCCTGCCGGGTAATGGGCATAATTTCCATAGTACTGCCTTGTGCCCAAATTGCCTTGCAGTATTCTACTGCCAAGATATTATTGGGCTCGGATAAAATGTCTGCACAAACTCCAAGCTTGCCAAGCGCCTGCTGTCTTGCCACCGGGAAGGAAATGCCCTTTGCAAGTTCTTCTTTTAGGGCGGGGGGGAAATCAGGATGCAACAATGCCCGTGCTAACGTCCACAGAGTTTCTGCATCTGCCGTTTCCGCGCCAAAACACAGTCGATTACAGACAGAGGCGAGGATTTGCACGCCGCCGGCAGCAAAACCTTCTGCAGAGGAAAGGGCGATGGTTGTCGGCAATTCCAGCACCAAATCCGCACCGCTTAACACAGCGGCTTTTGCCCGCAGCATTTTATCAAAAATGGCAGGGCTACCTCGCTGCACATAATTTCCGCTCATAAGACAGACGATTCCACCGTCCGGATGAACTTGACGGATTTTGTCAATTTGCTTCTTGTGACCTAAGTGCAGCGGGTTATATTCGCATATAATACCGGTGATATTCAAAAAAATCCCACCTTTTCTGTAAAAAAATTGAAACAGGGCTTGAGAAATTGGAAAAAATATTATACAATATCTTCAGCTATGCTCATTTTATCATAAAAAGAGAAAAATGAAAACATTATTTTAGGAGGCAAATCTAAAATGAACATTCTGATTATCAATGCTGGCAGTTCTTCCCTCAAGTATCAGCTGATGAACCCCGAGACCGGTGAGGTTTCCGCAAAGGGTCTTTGTGAGCGTATCGGCATCGACGGCCGTCTGAATCACAAGATTGGCGAAAACAAGGTGGTTAAGGACATTCCTATGCCCACCCACTCCGAGGCAATTGCCGCTACTTTGGAGATCCTGCAGGATGCAGAGCACGGCGTGATTAAGTCCGTTGACGAGATCGACGCAGTGGGTCACCGCGTGTTGCACGGCGGTATGGAATTCTTCGATAGCTGCATCATCAACGATGAAGTTATCGCTGCAATCAAGAAGTGTATCCCCCTCGGACCTCTCCACAACCCCGCTAACTTGATGGGTATCGAGGCTTGCCAGGCAGTTATGCCCACCACTCCTCAGGTTGCCGTGTTTGACACTGCATTCCATATGACCATGCCTCCCAAGGCATACCGTTACGCAATCCCCACCGAGTACTACGAGAACGACTCCATCCGTCGTTACGGCTTCCACGGCACTTCCCACAAGTATGTGGCAAAGCGCACCGCACAGCTGGTTGGTAAGACTGAGTTCAAGATGGTCAACTGCCACCTGGGTAACGGCTCTTCTATGTCCGCAGTGAAGGACGGCAAGTGCCAGGATACCACTATGGGTCTGACCCCCTTGGCAGGCGTGCCTATGGGTACCCGTTCCGGTGATATCGACGCAGCTGTTGTGCAGTTCATCTGCAACAAGTACGGCATGAGCGTTGACGAGTGCCTGAATATGCTGAACAAGAAGTCCGGTATGCTGGCAATGTCCGGTGTTTCCTCCGACTTCCGTGATTTGGAAGACGGCGCTAAGAACGGCAATGCCGATTGCGCACTGGCTCGCGACAAGTTCTGCTACGAGGTTGCCAAGTATGTTGGCGCTTACGCCGCTGCTCTGAACGGCATTGATGTTCTGACCTTCACTGCCGGTGTCGGTGAAAACGACTGCAATGTCCGTGCTGCCGTTTGCGAGTACCTGGGCTTTATGGGCGTGAAGATCGACCCCGAGCTGAATGCGAAACGCGGCAAGGAAATGATGATTTCCACTCCCGATTCCAAGGTTCAGGTTTGGGTTGTTCCCACCAACGAAGAGCTGATGATTGCTCAGGATACCGCAGAACTGGTAAACGCAGCAAAGTAATTTAAGCAGAGGGGCGGAGCAATCCGCCCCTTTATTGTAATTTGGAGGAACTTATGGAACGAGTATGGGAGCGCTTTTTGCGCTATGTGAAATTTGATACGGAATCCGACGAATTTTCCGAAACCTGTCCGTCCACACCCAATCAAAAGGTGTTGGGTCAAGCACTGGTAGAGGAAATGCTGGCAATGGGAATTCGTGACGCCTATATGGACGAAAACGGTTACGTCTATGGTACTGTGCCCGGTGACCCGGCAAAACCTGTGATCGGCCTCATTGCCCATATGGACACTGCGCCGGCTTTCAGCGGTAAGAATGTACAGCCCCGGATTGTGGATTATACCGGCGGCGACATCACCTTAAATGCAGAAAAGAATATTGTGATGCGGGTATCCGAGTTTGAAGCTTTGGAAAATCATAAGGGCAAACGCCTGATTGTCACCGACGGCACAACCCTGCTGGGCGCAGATAATAAAGCCGGTGTTGCGGAAATCCTCTCTGCCGCACAGGTGCTGCTCACATCCAAGGAAAGTCACGCCACCTTAAAAATCGGCTTTACCCCCGATGAAGAAATCGGCAGGGGAGCGGACCTGTTCAATGTGGCAGGCTTTGGCGCGGACTATGCTTATACAGTCGATGGCGGTCCTTTGGGAGAATTGGAGTATGAAAACTTCAACGCCGCCGGTGCGACAGTGACTTTTCAGGGTATCAGCATCCACCCCGGTTCTGCCAAGAATAAGATGGTCAATGCCCAGCTTATCGCAATGGAGTTCCAAGGGATGCTTCCCCAGGACCAACGTCCGGAAACCACGGAAGGGTATGAGGGCTTTTTCCACCTGACAGATATGTCCGGCACAGAAGAGACCGCCCAACTGCGGTATATTATCCGTGACCACGATATGGAAAAATTCCTTGAGAAAAAGGCTTTGATGCAGAAAATTACCGAGGAATTAAACGAAAAGCACGGACAGGGAACTGTAAAACTGGAGCTTTCCGACAGCTATTATAATATGAAAGAAAAAATTGAGCCCTGTATGTATATCATCCACCGGGCAACAAAGGCTATGGAAGCCTTGGGTATCCAGCCCCAAATCGTCCCCATCCGTGGTGGCACAGATGGCGCAAGACTGTCCTTTATGGGTCTGCCTTGTCCAAACCTTTGTACCGGTGGTGACAATTTCCACGGAAAATTTGAGTTCATCCCCATCGAAGATATGGAAAAAGTGGTGGATTTACTGGTAGAAATTCTATCTGCATAAGCCGTATGCCCGCCTGCTTTGGCAGGCGGGCATATTGTGCTATAACATTCTATAAATATTTACCAAAATACTATAAAAATGGCTTGACAACCATAATATTCAAACTATAATAGATAGCGGAATATCGATTGGAATATACCCATAATTTAACGGAAGAAATAAAGGAGCGGTAATTATGTCTAATAAAACACGTTTGGAAAAAGACTCCATTGGCGAGCGTGCGCTGCCTTGTGATGTGTATTACGGCGTGCAGTCTCTGCGTGCCCAGGAGAACTTTACCATCACCGGCAGCAGAATGCCCAAGGAAATGATTTTTGCACTGGCGCAGCTGAAGAAAGCCTGTGCCATTGCCAACCTGGAAGCAGGTGCCTTGGAAGAGAATGTTGTTAACGCCATCATTGCTGCCTGCGATGATATCCTTGCAGGAAAGTTCCACGACCAGTTTATTGTCGATCCCATTCAGGGCGGCGCCGGCACTTCTATGAATATGAATGCCAACGAGGTCATTGCAAACATTGCCATTGAAAAGTTAGGCGGCGAACTGGGTGACTATTCCATCGTCCATCCCAATGACCACGTCAACTGCGGCCAGTCCACCAACGATATCGTTCCCACAGCCGGCAAGATGACCACATTGACCTTGCTGGATGGCCTGGAAGATGCGCTGGAAAAGTTACATATGGCTTTCTGCATCAAGGCAAGAGAGTTTGACGGCATTATCAAAATGGGCCGTACCCAGCTGCAGGATGCTGTGCCTGTCCGTTTGGGTCAGGAGTTTGGCGCTTATGCCACCGCTGTCCGCCGTGGCTTGCGCAGAATTCATCGGGTCAAGAAGGAACTGTATGCCGTCAACCTGGGCGGTACTGCCATCGGCACCGGTATTAACGCAGATAAGGTGTACTTTGAGCGGTGCGTGAAGGCATTGGAGCGGTTGACCGGTAAGCCCTTTGTACAGGCAGAGGATATGATTGACGGCACTCAGAATATCGACTGCTTCTCTGCACTTTCCGGCACGATTAAGGACTGCGCTTTGGCACTTTCCAAGATTGCCAACGACTTGCGTCTGATGTCCTCCGGTCCTCGCACCGGCTTTGGCGAAATCAACCTGCCTGCCCGTCAGAACGGCTCTTCCATTATGCCCGGTAAGGTAAACCCCGTTATTCCCGAGGTTGTGAACCAAATCGCATTCCGTATCACCGGCAACGATCTCACCATTTCTATGGCAGTGGAAGCCGGTCAGTTTGAGCTGAACGCCTTCGAGCCTGTGGTATTTGATGCTCTGTTCCAGTCTATCACCATTTTGGAAAATGGCGTGCGTACCTTCACTATCAACTGCGTTGAGGGCATCACTGCCAATGAGGAGCGTTGTAACGAGCTGCTGGATGCCAGTGTGGGTATGGTTACTGCGCTGTGTCCCTACATCGGCTATGCCCAGGCAGCTTCCATCGCCAAGGAAGCACTGTTAAAGCGCATCCCCGTGCGTACACTTCTTTTGGAAAGAAATATCATCACCGAAGAAGAGGCAAACCGCATCCTGGATGCCTACAGCATGACCCAACCCGGCGTCCCCGGCAAAGAGTAATTTATAATATGCAAGCAATCACCGCAAGGAAACCTCCTTGCGGTGATTTTTTCTCTGCGTCATTGCGAGCCGCGTAGCGGCGCGGCAATCTCTCGGTACACCTATCGTCCATTCTCCGTCATTGCGATCCGCGTAGCGGCGTGGCAATCTCTCGGTACATCTATCGTCCATTCTCCGTCATTGCGAGGACGGCTTCGCCGCCCGTGGCAATCTCAAGGGACATCCTCAATCAGTGCGATTTTCCTTCTTGCAATCTTTGCCGTAATATGCTACACTGATTATGCCAAACTAACTTAATAGATGTGAAATTGGGTGCATTTTTCTTTTTTGCGGATAAATGTGCTGATTTCTGCATACATATATGTTGTGAATTTGATAAAAATGCAAATTCCGTCGATGTATATGTATGTGCCTTTGCACCTATTTCACATTGAGTTAGTTTGGCGACTATCGGAGTTTGCGTTTTTTGTGCGGCTGCTTCGGTAGCCGCACTTTTTATTTTAGGAGGTATGAATACAAAGAAAGAATGAAACTTATAAATTGGATTACACAGGAAGGATGAACCAAATGAAAAAAGTAATTAGCATTTTTATTACAGTATTTATAGTCTCACTAATACTATCTGTTAATGCGTTGGCAGCTCCAATCGAAATACAGGGTGCTGAGAGCAAGGACAACACCGAGAGCATATCTTATGACTTAGATTATGTTGCGTCTCTTTCGGTTAGTGGTCAAGAGGATTGGTATGAATTTACGACGAAGGATATTGATGGATATTATGAGATTATAACTAAAAATATCAACATCCCGAGATATAATTCTTATTATGCGGGGCTTGCGGTAGCTGTGTATTCAGACTATGATGAATTATTGCTCGAATACAGTGCAAACGAAAACGAAGAAAACATGGGGAATGTTAAACTAGAAAGAGACACAACATATTACGTAAAATTCTATTCACCCAATTTAGATAAACCAACTGGAAATTATAGATTCAAATTGATTTTTCACAATGATAGTGAACCTGACCTGAAAGAATATGCAAAAACTCTGCCATATACGAAAACGTATTCTTCTGACTTATGTGCCTATGGTGATAATTCCTTTGATGGTGATGCTGGAGCAGATGTTGATTGGTTTAAATTTACAGCCACTAATAAGAAAACTTTACTTTATACCCATAATAAGAATTTAGATATGTATAATTCATACTATGATGGTTTAGGTGTTGCTGTATATACAAAATATGACGAACAGCTCTATTATAAAACAATCAGGAAGAACGAAAAAGAAGTCGGAAGTTTAGAGTTAGAAGTTGGTGAAGAATATTATATAAAGGTATTTTCTACTTCTGGCTATAAGGGAAATTATGATATAAAAATTTATGTGAATCACGCATGGGACAATGGTGTGGTTACAAAAAAAGCCACCTGCAAAACGACCGGCGTGAAGACGTATACCTGTACCGACTGTGGGACTACCAAGACTGAGGCGATTGCCAAGCTGACCAAACACACTTACACAAATAACTGTGATACCGCTTGTAATGTGTGTAAGGCAAAGAGGACAATCAAGCATACATACAAAACCACCACTACCAAGGTAACCCTTTCCAAGAACGGCAAAATTGTGAAGAAGTGTGCGGTTTGCGGCAAAGTGGCAAGTACAACAACCATCAAGTATGTCAAGACCATTAAACTGTCCGCAACCTCTTATGTCTACAACGGCAAGGCAAAGACACCCACGGTTACGGTGAAGGATTCTGCCGGAAAGACCCTGAAGAAGGGCACAGATTACACCGTTTCTTATGCCAAGGGCAGAAAGAACGTGGGTACATATAAGGTCACTATCAAGTTCAAGGGTAACTACTCCGGCACCAAGACCCTGACCTTCAAGATTTTGCCCAAGGCAGCAAGCATCAACAAGCTCACTGCCAAGAGCAAGGCAATCCTTGTCAAGCTGAACCGGGTCACAACCCAGAGCACCGGCTATCAAATTCAGTACAGCACCAGCAGCAAGTTTACCTCTGCCAAGACGGTGACTGTGGGTAGCTACAAGACAAGCTCCAAGACCATTTCCGGCCTGAAAAAGGGCAAGAAATACTATGTCCGCGTGCGTACCTACAAGACCGTTGGCAAGACGAAATTCTATTCCGCCTGGAGTTCTGCCAAGTCTGTGAAGACCAAATAACAAAAAAGAGAGAGCCGTTCAGGCTCTCTCTTTTTTGTAGTCCTATAAATTTTGTTCTTTCAGAAGATTGCAAATATCCTGGGTGATTTGGGTGTCGCCCAGTGCATCCACAAGTGCCTTTTCCATATCGTTTTGGTTAAATCGGCAATTTTGCAGACAACTTTGAATTTTTTGCGGCAGTTCCCAGTCCATCGAATCGGAATATACCTGCACTGCTGCAATCTGACCACCACTGACCTGGAATTCTAAAGTCAGGCTGCCCCAATCAAAACGCGCCTCACAGGAAAGAGAGAGGGGGAGCTTGGGTCCATACAGCCAATCCCAGCTGTGTAACCGTTCTGCCCAATCGTCGATATAAGCATTGGCTTCCGGAGTAAGGGTAATTTCTTCAGTCTCGAAGCCGTAAACAGCACCGAATGCCTTAGCCATACATTCGGCAAGCTTCTGACAGGTGAGGGAAGGGACAAGCTCGGTTAGATTGATTACCCGGGAACGAACGGAGGCAACACCCTTTGCTTGTAGCTTTGCTTTGGACGGGGTTAAGTACCGACCTAATTTTTCCATATCCGCATTAACCAGCAATGTGCCGTGGTGGTATGCCTTGCCTTGGCTGTGATAAAAGGCATTTCCGGAAAATTTATGACCCTGCGCCAATAAATCGTTTCTTCCGGATCTTTC
Source organism: Faecousia sp. (assembly GCA_045644625.1). GTDB lineage: Bacteria > Bacillota > Clostridia > Oscillospirales > Oscillospiraceae > Faecousia. The sequence goes on along the minus strand of JAZRHG010000061.1, from coordinate 3,960 downwards.
AATCTCGATACCCACATAGCTGCAGGCAACCTGAATCACAGAAAACTGCTTGTCTAAATCGTAATCTTCATCGTTTACTAAGAAAGTAAAATTCAAGTTACCCAAATCGTGGAACACTGCGCCACCGCCGGAAAGCCGACGGGTCAGCTTGCCGCCTTCTTCTTCCAAAAGGCTTGTCCGGCATTCTGCCCAGGCATTTTGGTTTCTTCCGATTACCACAGTGTTTTGATTTTGCCATAAGTATAAAATGCAAGTGCCTTCCGGAACAGTTTCCAGCAAGTACTTTTCCGTTGCAATATTGCGGTACGGGTCCACACAATTTATTTGGAAAATTTGCAATTTGTTTATCATAGTTTTATCCACCTCGGCTCCATTATATCTTATAAAACAGAGTTTGGCTACAAAAAATTTTTAAATTTTCATTGACAAATCCTTACATGGAATGTTATATTTGTTATAGATTGTTATAACTTTAACATTTGGAGGCAGTATGTATAGTATTCGTCAGGAACAGATGCGTGAATATATTGAAAAGAAAAATGTTGCCACCATTAAGGAATTGCAGGCAATGTTCCCCGATGTATCGCTGATGACCATTCACCGGGATTTGGATGTGCTGCAGGATAGCGGATATGTGGTGAAATTTCGCGGTGGTGTCAAGTCTGTACGCTTAGCCGGTGATCCGGAGTTTAATGTGCGTATGCGGGAGAATAATGTGGGAAAATCCCTGATTGCGCAAAAGGCATTGGAGCTGCTGCAGCCTCATTCCTCGGTGTTTCTGGACGCCAGCACCACCAACGTGGCTTTGGCAAAGGCTCTGCCGGATATGAACCTGAATATTATCACCACAGGCCCCAGCGTTGCCTTGGAATTGTGCCGTTTGCACAATCCGGTGGTTACTTTGTGCTGCGGCACACTAAACCGGAAAAACTTTGCGCTTTCCGGTCAAAACACCCTGAAAATGCTGGAAAGTATCAACATTGATGTGGCGTTTATCGGTGTGTCCCGCTGCTCTGTGGACGCGGGCTTAACTTGCGGCACGGAAGGGGATATGCTGGTCAAACGAATGGTCATCGAGAAGGCGCGAACCAGCGTGGTGCTTTGCGATAAGGAGAAATTTAACTGCTTGATGCCCTACACCTTTGCAAGGCTGGAGGATGTGGATTATATGGTCTGCGATTCGGCGGTGCCTGAAAGCTTTGCCGAAGCTGCCAAGACAGCAGGTTTACGCGTTTTATAAAACCAACCGGAGTGAATTTTTCACTCCGGATTTTCTTACTTTTTTACGAAAAAACTATTGACCAATTTGTTACGATAAGTTATAATTAACACGCTATAACATTATAAGGAGGATTTATTATGGCAAATGCTGTCATAATGCCCAAGGCCGGTATTACTGTGGAAAGCTGTATTATCGGTGAGTGGGTCAAGAATGTTGGCGATCAGGTTAAGGTTGGCGATGTTCTGTTTACTTATGAAACCGACAAGGCTTCTTTCGAGTGCGAGTCCACCGCAGAGGGCACTCTGCTGGAAATCTTCTTTGAAGCCGGCGACGAAGTACCTTGCCTGGTCAACGTCTGTGCAATCGGTGCACCCGGTGAGGATGCTTCCGCTCTGAAGGGCGGTTCTTCTGCTCCCGCTGAGGCTGCTGCCGCTGCACCTGCTGCTGCAGCTCCCGCTGCCGCTGCTGCTGTCTGCGCAAACACCAATGCTAAGGCTGTGATTATGCCCAAGGCAGGCATCACCGTGGAAAGCTGCATCATCGGTGAGTGGCTGAAGAACGTTGGCGATCAGGTTAAGGTTGGCGACGTCCTGTTCACTTATGAAACTGACAAGGCTTCCTTCGAGTGCGAGTCCACCGAGGAAGGCGAGCTGCTGGCTATCTTCTTCGAGGAAGGCGATGAAGTTCCTTGCCTGGAGAATGTTTGTGCTGTCGGTCCTCACGGCGAGCCCACCGATTGCTTGAAGCCCGGTGCTGCTCCCGCGGCTGCACCTGAGGCTGCTGTTGAGGCTGCTCCCGCTGCCGCTGCAGAAGTCGCTGCACCTGCTGCACAGATCGTGGCTGGCGCACCTGTATCTCCCAGAGCTGCAAAGCTGGCTAAGGCTGCCGGTGTTGATGCTGCTTTGGCAGTTGGTACCGGTCCTGACGGCCGTATCATCGAGCGCGACGTTCAGAAGCTGATTGCTCAGGGCGTTCCCGCTACCAAGACTGTTGCTTGCGACGGCCCCGCTTACGAGGATGTGAAGTTCTCCGGTATCCGCCGTGCAATTTCCAAGTCTATGCACACCAGCCTGTCCACTATGGCTCAGCTGACTCACAATACCAGCTTCGATGCTTCCAACATTCTGGCATACCGCAAGATGCTGAAGGCTGCTGGCGACGAGTATGCAGGCATCACTTTGGGCGACATCATTCTGTATGCTGTTTCCCGCACCCTGCTGAACCACCCCGACCTGAACGCCAATATGCTGGATGACAACTCCATCCGTCTGTTCAAGCACGTCAACCTTGGCGTTGCAGTTGACACTCCCCGCGGCTTGATGGTTCCCACCATCGTAAACGCTGACCAGATGAGCCTGCTGGAGATCTCCAAGGCTGTTAAGCAGCTGGCTGCTGAGTGCCGTGACGGCGCTATCAGCCCCGACAAGCTGTCCGGCGGTAGCTTCACTGTTTCCAACCTGGGCAATATGGGCGTTGAGTCCTTCACTCCCGTCATCAATCCTCCCCAGACCGGTATTTTGGGCGTTTGCGGCACTATCGACCGCGTACGCAAGGGCGCTGACGGCTCCATCCAGATTTATCCCGCTATGGGCCTGAGCCTGACCTATGACCACCGCGCAGTGGACGGTACTCCTGCTGCTAAGTTCCAGAAGGAACTGGCATTCAACCTGGAGAACTTCACCACACTGCTTGCCAAGTAAGAAAGGAGGAAGTGAATTATGCCTAAGAGTTTATTTGTCGATCCTTCCGAGGTCCGTAAGGCCGGTAAGGTTACATTCAATGACATTCCTGTCAACCAGTACAACAAGACCATCAAAGAAGAATTAGAGTCCGGTAAGTACACCAAAGAGGACTTGGTTCGTATCTTCCGTGATATGACTGTTCTTCGTGAGTTCGAGACTATGCTGAACCTGATCAAGACCCAGGGCGGCTACAACGGCATCGACCACACCTATCCCGGCCCTGCCCACCTGTCCACCGGTCAGGAAGCAGCTTGTGTCGGTCAGGCTTACCTGCTGGACGAGAACGACTTTGCTTTCGGTTCTCACCGCAGCCACTCCGAAATTTTGGCTAAGGCTCTGTCCACCATCAACAAGATGTCTGACGAGCAGCTGATGGGCGTTATGGAGAACTTCCTGGAAGGCAAGTGCCTGCGTTCCACTCAGAAGCTGGGCGAAACCAAGGATGTTAAGGAGCTGGCTATCCGCTTCATCCTGTACGGCACACTGTCCGAAATCTTTGCTCGTGAGACCGGTTTCCACATGGGTATGGGCGGCTCTATGCACGCATTCTTCCTGCCTTTCGGTATCTACCCCAACAACGCTATCGTTGGCGGCTCTGCTACCATTTCCACCGGTGCAGCTCTGTACAAGAAGGTCAACAACAAGAAGGGTATCGTTGTATGTAACATCGGTGACGCTTCCATGGCTCGTGGCCCTGTTTGGGAAGCTCTGAACTTCTCTGCAATGGATCAGTACAAGACCCTGTGGGAGAGCCACAATGATGGTATGCCCATCCTGTACAACATCTTCAACAACTCCTACGGTATGGGCGACCAGACCCGCGGCGAGACCATGGGTCAGGGCAATATGTCCCGTATCGCTTCCGGTGTCAGCCCCACCCAGTTCCACGCAGAAACTGTCGACGGCTTCAACCCCTTGGCAGTGATCGATGCTATGGAGCGCAAGCTGGAGCTGCTGCGCAACGGTCAGGGCCCCGTTATGATGGAAACTGTTACT
>JAZRHG010000060.1:0-28303 GCA_045644625.1 Faecousia sp. | reverse complement strand
GGCGGAGTGAGAGGGATTTGAACCCTCGCGCGCTGTTTAGACGCCTACTCCCTTAGCAGGGGAGCCCCTTCGGCCTCTTGGGTATCACTCCGAATAAAAGACTATTTACTTGTGCCAAAGTATTTTAGCACAGGTGTATCTATTTGTCAAGCAAAAAACAAGAAACATTCCCTTGACTTTGATTGCCAGCAATGATATATTGTAACGGCACGGAGAGTTGTCCGAGCGGTTTAAGGAGCTAGTCTTGAAAACTAGTGATTCCGAAAGGAACCTAGGGTTCGAATCCCTAACTCTCCGCCATAAAAAAACCCACGCCAAAAGGTGTGGGCTTTTTATTTGTTCAATTGGGATTCGAAAGTTAAATCGCAACAGTCCGGTGGACTGTTGCTGCAACCAGTTCAAAAACTGGTTGCTACATTAATTGTCTTTCATTCGTGAAAGACAATGTAAACGAATCCCTAACTCTCCGCCATAAAAAGTCCACACCAAACGGTGTGGACTTTTATTTTATCTTCCAACAAACCCAAAACCGCCAAAGTCGGGAGTATCCGAGATTTCCAGTGTGTCATAATATTCGTAATAATATGTCTGACCCTCTGTAAGTCCCTCCAAAATCTCCACTGTCTCACCGTCAGATTTGCCAACCTTCACGGTAACCGGATTGCACAATGACTCCTTCCTGTCATCATAATCCGTGTAAACAACGGTTTGATTACCGCGTTCCACCAGCGCATCAGCCGGAATTGTCAGAATATCGCTTGCGGCAGACAGAACAATGGTTGCAGTAGCATTCATACCGGAAAGCATATTTCCCGAACGATCCATTGTCAGCTCTACAATGTATTTGCTGTTTCCGCCGTTATTGGTGCCGCTGTTGCCGATTTGCGTAATGGTGGCTTGGTGTTTTTCCCCGCCCAATGCATCGATTTTCACTTGTGCGGTCATGCCAATCTGCAAGTCTTTGATATCCAATTCATCAATGGTAATGTCCAGTGTCATTGTTTTCTGCGGCGTAACTGCTGCAATTTGCGTCGTACCTAAATCATACAGTTCAAATTCAGGCTTCTGTTCCATTGTGCCGCCGGAGAAATAATTGCCGCCGAAAAAGTCGGAGCCATAACTATCATTCCCGCTGGGCATAGACGGTGTGGTCTGCGTATCCGGTACAGTCGGTGTTGTGTTATCGGTAGATGTATCCGGCTGGGGGATATCATCTGTGTCTTCAGGTTGTTGCAGCTGCTTCTGAACCAGCACACTCCAGACAAGATTACCTTCCATATCCGAAGCAAACAACAGAACATCTCCCGCGCCAATGGTGGTGCGGTCTACCTGTGTCCAGACCCCGTCTGTCAAAGTGAATACCGGGATTTCGGTTTGCGTGTGAAGAACTGCCTGGGTCATCAGCGTCTCATCCAAATTCACTCCGGTCATATCCATATAGTCTGCAATGGGAATTGGCTGCGGATTCACATCAACAACCCAGCCATTTTCAGCCACTTCCCGGATTTTACCCGTATAGTTCAGGTAAAGGGTTTGATCATCGCCGTTCGGTGCATTGGCAAGGAATTGGATACTATAGCCGTTTCCCTTTGCAGATAAAAGCTGCACACTGTTTTCATCAATGCCGGACACCACACCGTCACACGGCGCGGTAACCGTTTGGGTCTGATACATCTGAAACAGCCGGAACATCATATCTTCATATTCCTGACGCTGACCGATCAGCTGACGATAAGTTGCAGAGTAACCCACATCACTAAGTGTCAGGATGGTCTTTCCGGCTCTGAGCTTATCTCCCACACTGACCTTAACATTTTTTACTGTGCCGGTATATGCGGTTGCATTCCAGGGGCTGTAAATATACAGCGCGCCTGAACCAAGATTAGTTCCGTCTTCTGTGGTAACTTCCACCTGCTGGTCAACGGGGTAATCATCATCGTCTACCGTAACAGTTATCTCCCCTGCCAGGTTTTTGACAATCTTTCCGTCTACGGTTTCCCCTCCAGACAGGGTCACCTTGACTTCTGTACCGGGTGATAATTGGGATTCCGTTTCAAAATCTACTGCCATTAGGCCGTCCAGGCTGAGAACTGCCAATGCACCGTGTTCCAGCATAATGCTCTGCACGCTCTCGCCTTTTTCCGCATAGAGGATTTTTACAGTGCCGCCGGCTAACGCCGTGACGGTTTCGTCACTGTCTTCCTCGCCGGCTTTCGCAATTTGCTCCGACAGATATTCCAGAGTTTTCTGGACCTGGGAAATGGCATTCATTACAGACACACGGTCCACTGCAGCAATAGCTGCGCCTTCTGTAACGAAATCCCCATTGTTGACAAGAAAAGATTTTAGCTTCACTGCGGCAGGCACAGTGATACTATCGGCATCTTCCTCCGATAGGATTCCACCGCCGATCAGTTCGGTGTTGATACTGCCGGACTTTACAGTATCAGAAAGAATACTTGCCACCGGACCGTCTTCTTCTTTGTCCTGCTTAGCAATCAGCGGCATTACTGCAAGCAATATCACCACGGCAACAATACAGCCAATCGCGACCATTCGCTTAATATTCTGTTTTCTTACTTTATCCATTGGTTAACCTCCGTAGTGCAGGGCATCAATGGGCTTCATTTTCGCTGCCTTATTTGCTGGATATAGACCAAAGACGACGCCGATGATAAAGCAGAACACAACCGCAATCAGCACCACGCCGGCATCCAGTGAAAATGTCATATTTAAGCTGGAAACTACGGTGGTGAGTGTCTGCAAAATTGCCCAGCTAAGGAAAATACCCAGTGCGCAACCCATCATACACAGCACAACTGCTTCCATCAAAAACTGTGTGAGAATTGTACCGCGGCTTGCGCCGATTGCTTTCCGGATGCCAATTTCACGGGTGCGTTCTGTCACCGTAACCAGCATAATATTCATAATGCCGATGCCACCGACGATTAAGGAAATTGCCGCAATGCCGCCCAGCAAAATCGTCAGAACAGAGGTGACAGAGCTTAATGTTTCCTCCAGAATGCTTTGAGAGGAAACGCTAAAGGCTTCATCATCTTCTTCAAACCGCGCCATAAGAATGTCGGTCATCGCTTTCTCTGTGGTCTGCATTGTTCCATTTTTCGGTGCACTGACGTAAAATGTGGTGACATCATCGCTGACACTGTCAGACAGGCGCAACAGGCTTGTATAAGGCAAATACACCACCTTCATACCGGAGGTAATCATACCGGTCAGACTGTCCTCATTGTTAGACAGAACACCCACAATGGTGTACTCCACACCATCCAGGCTGACTGACTGATTTACACAGTCCACATAGCCTATCAGTTCGGTAGCTGCGGTCTCATTGATGACACAAACATAGCTGTGATTTTCTACATCGGAGGTTTTTAGCCACCGCCCCATTGCCAGCTGCATACCCTGCACATCGTAATAGGCAGGTGTTGCGCCGTAAACCGTCACAGCATCGCTATCCTCATCACCGCTTGCCGTCACAGAGCCGGTGATATAAGGCGCTACCAATCCGATATCCGCCTTCTCCATCCAGCTATTTGCTGTCTGCAGGTCCACGGGTAAGCCTTTATCATCGGAAATGCTAACAGTCAGCATACTTTTTCCCAAACCGGATACCGCATTGGTAACAGAACTGGTGGCGCCATTGACCAAGCTAACCAAGACAACAAGCGCTATTACGCCGATGATAATGCCCAGCATTGTGAGCACTGCACGCAGCTTATTGGAACTAATAGAACGAATTGCCATTTTAAATGAAGTAATCATAATGTCACCTCCGCAATCCGTCCATCCAAAATATGAATGCTTCTTTCCGCTTGCTTCGCCACATCGCGGTCGTGGGTTATAAGCACGATGGTATTTCCTTGGGCGTGCAGCTCATGAAAAATGTCAATAATTTCCTGGCTGGTTTTGGAGTCCAGAGCGCCGGTGGGTTCGTCAGCTAAAATCAGCTTGGGATTGGTAACAATTGCGCGGGCAATTGCCACACGCTGCTGCTGACCGCCGGACAACTCCGTGGGCAAATGCTTGGCGCGATTGGAAAGTCCCACACGTTCCAAAGCCGCTTGCACACGCACCTGCCGCTCTGCTTTGGGGACTTTCTGATAAATCAGCGGAAGCTCCACATTTTCTTCTGCAGAGAGTTTCGGTATCAAATTAAAGCTTTGAAATACAAAACCGATTTTCCGGTTGCGGATAGCTGCTAACTCATTTTCGCTGTAGGTTTCAATAGGAAGGTCATCTAAATGATAGCTGCCTGCATCGGCAATATCCAGACAACCGATAATATTCATCAGGGTGGATTTGCCGCTGCCGGAAGGACCGATGATGCTGACAAATTCTTTTGGGTAAATGTGCAGCGAGGCGTGGTCCAGCGCGCGAACCCGCTCGTTGCCCACCAGATACACCTTGCACAGGTCTTTGATATCAATCATATTTTACCCCCGACTGCCGGCAGCATTTCCACCGGGGCGTTCACCGCTGCCAAAGTTTCCACTGCTGTTTCCACCGAAATCGGGCATTTGACCGCCGCCAAAATTCGGTCTCTGTCCGCCTCCTGTGAAACCGCCCATACCGCCCATACCAGTAAATCCGGGAAAACCGGAATGTTGCTCCGTATAATAGACAGTATCGCCCACATTCAAACCGGACTTGATTTCCACATAGGTGCTGTTTTCCAATCCTGTAACCACATCGACCTTGCCGTCATATTCCTGCAGTTCTTCATTGTAGCTTGTGTAAACATACGCGCCGTCACTGGTCTTATGCAGCGCTTCAATGGGTACTAAAATCGCATTGTCCACGCCCTGAATTTGCACATTTACACTGGCGGTCATACCGGAGAGCATACCTTCTGCCTTTGCAAGCTCAATAACTGCAGAATAGGTTCCGGAAGTAGAACTTGTGCGGTCAATCTCAGTAAGTGTACCGGCAAAGGTATCTTCACTGACAGAGTCAACAGAAATACTGACAGTCTGACCTAATTCCAGGGAGAGAATATCATCCTCGTCAACACTGATACTCACAGACATCATCTTATCATCAGACAAGGTTGCAATCGCCGTAGCAGCTTCATCCGAATGGTCTACACTGTAAACACTGCCATCCATATCCGCAAGCACAGCGCCGTCCCGCTGAATTGTTACCAGCTGCAGCAAAGTATCCTCCAGCTCTGCGCGCTGACGCAGCAGGGTGCTGTAATTGGCGCTGTAATCGGTTTCCTTTAAGGTAAAAAGACGTGTCTTGGCTGTCACCTTTTTGTTTTCGGAAACCTTTACCGCAGATATAATTCCTGCATAACCGGTCACTCGCAACGGGCTATGAATTTCCAGGCTGCCGGTGCCGATTTTCTTGCCATCTGTATCCTGCACCGTTACTGTGTCATCATATTTTGTGCCGTTATCTGTCACAAGAACGGTTGCTTTCCCACCGGTCACCGTTTCCACAGTACCTGTAAACTTTTCACCATCGGACTGAATGACTATTACGCTGTCTCCGGCATTCAAAGAATCCGTATCTACAGTTACAGCCATATAGCCGTCCAAAGAAAGCAGCGCCAGCGCGCCATTTGCGTACATCACATCTGCCACATCGTCACCGGATTTACCATAGACGGCCTTCACTCTGCCGGTTACACCTGCATGAATTGCAGTACTTGCAGCATCATCTTCCGCATCGCTGATTTGCGCATCCAATTGGGCAATCTCCAGCTGTAAATCTGCCATTGCGCTCATAACGGAAGCCATATCCACAGTAGCAAGGATGTCACCTTTTTTTACGGACTGACTGGCTTTGACCTTAACATCCGTAATTTCCACACCCTCCGGTACTGTAATCTCTTCCAGGTCCACATCGGTTAAGCTGCCGGAGCCGGAAACCACGGTGCTGATGGACCCAGTGGTTACCTTGTGGGAAAGCACCTCACCCTGACCGGATGCAAAATTCTCCCGAACACGGCGCTGCAGGTAACTGACGCCTACAATCGCAACAATCGCAAGAACCAGTACGATGGACACCACCGTAACAATAATTTTGCGTCTTTTTCTTTTCTTATTTTTGTCCAGTGTTACAAACAGGGCATCATCCCTTTGCCCCCCGTTTGTATGCAGACCCTCATCCTTATTAGCCATAATTTCTCCTTTCAAATTTTGCCAAAAGCATCTGACAAACAGTTTATAATGAAAAACTGATGTTTAACTGAAAATAACGTGTAAAAACTGTAAATATTTATTGAACAAGCCTCACAAAAACAGATGCCCGCATCGGGCTGCGACATCTTAGTTTATTTTCGGAAGCTGAACAAAGAAGGTGTTATAACCGTATTCGCTTTCCGCCCAGATTTTACCTTTGTGGGCATCCACAATAGATTCGGCAATGGATAAGCCTAATCCATAGCTGCCGTTCATTGCCCTTGCCTTGTCTGTGCGATAAAAACGTTTGAAGATATTTTTTATATCTTCTTCCGAAATCTTCTCACCGGGACCGGATACAGATAAGACGCAATATCTGTCAGCTTCTTTTAAATCCACACTGACCATTCCGCCTTCTGCAGAGTATTTCAGCGCGTTGTCCAGCAGCACATCCATCACCTGAAACAAATGCTGCTCGCTGCCGTTAAGCATAATGCCATTGTCTGCAGCACAGCGCAAGCCCATCCCCTTTTCTTCATAGAGAAGCTGGAAAGAAAGAACCGCGTCACTGACTAACTGACTAAAATCCAATTGTTTAAAATGCATTTTTACCGTTCCATTATCTACTCGGGCCATTTCCAGCATATTTTCAACCAAAGCACGCATTTGATACGTCACTTCCAGTATGTTTCCGGAATGCTTTTTGCATTCTTCTTCGCCAGCATCCTCCGCTTGCATCAACTCCGCATTGGCCATAATGACAGACAAAGGTGTTTTTAGCTCGTGAGAAGCATCTGCCACAAACTGCCGTTGCTGCTCCCAGGCATCCGATACGGGTTTGATTACCCAGTGTGATAGCAGAATACTAATCCCAAGAAAAATGGCCATTGCCACCAGAAAAATCGCAATACAACTAAAAAGCAAAAACCGCAATGTAGCGCTTTCCGTGGTTGTGTCTGAAAATACAATGGTAAAGCCTCTTGGAGAAACCGTCTTCAAATAACGAAGATTCTGCCCCTTCAGTTCGCCGGTTTCCCGATCGGACAGCAGTGCATCATTGATAATCTGCTGTAAGTATTCCCTGTCTGTCAGGTCAAAATAACCGCTGCTTGCCGCAATCAATTCCCCGCGGCTGCTGATTTGTACAATAAAATAAGGCAGGCGCACCCCATCGTCCATAGATTCCCCCGGAATACCCAGCTGAAAAGAAGTGTTTGCAATATTGCGCATCATATTGATACTCTGCATTTGCATACTCTGTCCGGTAAAATGGATTACCATACCTAAAATGCACCCAAGCAGTATCATAACAATTGCCATAATGACACAAATAAACTTCGTCCGAAGCTTCTTAATCAATCTTCCTTCACCTCCAGGTGATAACCCAATCCACGAATGGAAACAATTCTTACATCAGAGCCAATGCTGCACAGGCGCTTGCGAAGAATTGCCACATAGACCTCCACGTGGTTTTCCACCGCATTAGATTCCAGTCCCCAAATATGAGACAAAATAGCGTATTTGGACAAATTCCGCTTACCCGATTGCAACAGCAGCCGCATTACATCAAATTCCTTGGCAGACAGTCGGACAGATTTTCCGTCACAGAACAAGGTGCAGGTGCTAAGGTCCAGCACGGTGTTTCCAAACACCATTTCATTCACCTGCCCTGCCTGTCTGCGCAGCAAGGCATTGATGCTGGCAAGCAATTCTCCGGAATCAAAGGGTTTTGTTAAGTAATAGTCTGCACCGGCATTCAGGCCTGCAATCCTGTCCTGCACGTCGCTTCGCGCCGTGAGCATCAATATGGGCGTGTTGCAACGCGCCTTACGCACCTGACGGGCTACCTCCAATCCATTCATCTTCGGCATCATCACATCTAAAATGAGCAAATCGTAGATACCCAGTTCCGCGTATTCTTTTCCGGTCTCGCCGTCATAAACCGCTTCCACCTGAAAGCCTTTTCGTACCAGCATTTCCTTAATGGAATCTGCCAATCGCTTCTCGTCTTCAATCACTAAAATCTTCATAAAAACGCCCCCATCTATCCTACTGTTTATTATAATACGCTTTTTTCCTTAAAAAAAGCTGAAGATGATGAAATTTACAGTATGTTCACAGACTAAGCAGGTTTTTTCAGCGAAATTTAAGGCAAGAATGTTATTATCATTGCAAACCAAACAAGGAGATGCCAATATGTACGAACACGAAAACAACAACGAATTTCCGAATGATAAAATGAATAATGCATCCTTATCCGGTGCCGAAACACCAAAACAGGAGGACCGTTATACCTATTATGCAGGCTCTCCCAACGTTTCCGGAGAATATCGGTTTGTTCCGGAAACGAAAAAGAAAAAGAAGAAGCCGACCTGGGTTGCAGTGCTTGCGCTTGTGTTGGGCTGCTCCATCATCAGCGCTGCCTCCGGTGTGGGCGGTGTGCTTCTTGTGCAGCATTTTCAGAAGATAAATCAACCGCAGCCGTTACCGGAGGATAATGTCTCGCACATTTTACAGGGTGTGCGGGAAAACTCCGTAATCGACAGCGTATCCATCGAGACCGGAAAGCTGATGACACCAGCAGAGGTTTATGCCGCCAATGTAAATTCAACCGTTGGTATTACCACCTCAGTAACCACAAATTTTTGGGGCTATCAGTCGCCCTCTGCAGCCGCCGGCTCCGGCTTTATCATCTCTGATGACGGCTATATCCTGACAAACTTTCACGTAATTGAAGATTCCGACAGCATTTCTGTTTCTATGTACAACGAAGAAAGCTATGAAGCTGAGCTTGTTGGCTATGACGAGAGCAATGATATTGCCGTGTTAAAAATTGACGCAGAGGGGCTGGCGCCTGTGGTGCTGGGCAATTCCGATAATTTGAATGTGGGTGACAGTGTTGTTGCCATCGGTAACCCTCTGGGCGAACTGACCTTTACACTGACCACCGGCGCAATCAGCGCAAAGGATAGAGAAGTAACTCTGTCCGGCAATGTGACAATGAACCTATTGCAAACCGACTGTGCTATCAACTCCGGTAACTCCGGTGGTGCATTATTTAACTTGTATGGCGAAGTGATTGGTGTTACAAACGCAAAATATTCTTCCTCCTCCAACAACAGCGCATCCATCGATAATATCGGCTTTGCCATTCCCATCAACTCCATTATGAATATCGTAACCTCCATTATTGAAAAAGGATATATCGCAAAGCCTTATATCGGAATTAGTGTTATGGACGTTTCCGAGGAGACGCAACAGTATGGCATTCCTGCCGGCGCTGCAATTCAGGCAGTTTCCGAAAACTCCCCGGCAGAGCAGGCCGGACTGCAACGGGGTGATGTCATCACCGCAGTGGACGGCAAGGCAATGAACAGTACGGAACTGGTCAACTTTGTAAGCACAGCTTCTGTTGGGCAGCAAATTGTATTTTCAGTTTACCGGCAAGGAAGTAATCTGGAAATAACCGTAAATGTGGGTGAACAAATTCAGTCTGCTAAGGAGCAGATGCAATCGCAAGAGCAACCGCAGCAGAGCTATCCTAACGGTTTCCCCTGGGGTAGACCCTAAATCCCAATAAATAATCCCACCACTTTTTATAAGTGGTGGGATTTTCAATGCTTTTACGGGTTGCAACAACCGGCAGGAACATATTGCATCTTTATAAGTTCGTCACGGCTGGAAGGAACTTCCTTGTAATTTTCTTTTTTAATGGATTTGGCCTGCTTGCAATCCGGCAGGTGAAATTTTTTGGAATTGGTGTTCAAAATGTATGTTTGTTCGCTGCTGCCGGAAGATGCGTTTTCATCTGTTTTTTCTGCCGCGCTTTCACCGGTTCTGTAATCAATGGAAACGCCGGGCTGATGATTATAGGCAAAGATATGAAACAAAATACCTGCGCCATTGTCCTCAACGGACATCGCCTCCATCCGCACGCCCTTACAAACAAGGTCATTTTGTTCAAACACTGGGGTAATTCGGTACAGCACGTGATTGCCGGTTTCCTTTATATAGTCCGCAACCATATTTTCAAAGGGCAGCATACCCTCAACATTCATATAGCGGGTGCCGGTAATCAAATTGTGTTCATTGTCATTTTCTCCGGATAGCTGAAAACCGATCAAATGGCAGCGATTGTACAAATTTTTTCCGTCCACAAAGTCATATTGCGCCTGCACCCACCCGGAGGGCTTGATGTGACTGATACTCTCCCGGTCCTCCGTAGGCATCAGTTCTCTTCCAAGGCAAGCCATCGCAACACCGCATCGACCCAGTCTGTCTAAGGGTGCATAATGCTCGTAGGCATCGCGTGTGATGTCCTCCCCGGTAAAATAAGGCACATTGTCATTGACTATGCAATAGGCATCTCCGGAAAACCCGGGAGCAGTCTCATTGCTGATATTTTGGGCAGGGAGACAACCTGACATAAGAAAGACAAGGAGCAGCAAAAGCACCAATAAGCGTTGCTTTTTCAAGGCTTATACACCTCCAATGTCACAATTTTATGGGAGTTTCCTTCAAATTCCTCCAACATTTTGCCGTTGCGTAACACATCGGGAAACACCAAATCCGCCGGATAGTGCCTGTTCCATCGGAACACAAAAATTTCACTGCATCGGGCAAGATAGGGTTCTAATTGCAGGTTTTCCACAAAGCAGTACTCCCCTGCACTTGCACAGTCCAGAAAGTCCTCCCGCACTTGTATATTGCCGGTGAAATCTGCAAACAAATACAAGGAATAGCTGTTCATCCAAAGTGTCTCGGAGCCAACAAGCTCCAATATCTTCTTTGTTACCACCGAATCCGAGCTTTGACGGCGGCGATTGAACGCCATGCCGTTTTTATCATCCAGGCAAACAATCAGCTTCATATCGACTCTCAGCAAGCTCCTCTACTGCAAAATGCGGGTGATAATATCGGGAATGGACCATAGATGTATAATCACCGTCTGCCACAACAATATGGTCAAGCAGGGTAATATCCACATAGCGAAGCGCCTCCGCTATTCTGAAAGTTACCGCCTTGTCTTCTTCAGATGGGACGGCGATTCCGCTGGGATGATTATGGGCAAGGATTACAGAGGTTGCCTTTTCTGTCAATGCAATATCCACAACTTTTCGAATGGAAATGGATGCAGAATTCACATCACCCTCTTCCACCAACCGGCAGGAAAGGACCTTACGTTTGGCATCTAAGCAAAGAAGGTAGATGCACTCATTATCCTTTTTCTCAAAATAAGGAACCAGAAAATCGCCGCCATCGGTTATCGAATTTATGATATCCAGTTCCTTGTTTTTATGTAGCTGACAGTAGCGCTCAAATTGGCGGATAAACGCGATAAACAAAGCCGCGTTATCCCCCATTCCCTCCACCTTGGCAAGCTCCTTGACCGGCGCATTGAGCACATTTTCCAGGGAGAGGAAGCGGTTCAGCAAATTATGGGCAATTTCATTTGTATCCCGTCTGGGAATCGCATAGAAAAGCAGCATTTCCAGCACCTGATGACTGCTAAACGAATCCAGCCCCTCTGCCATAAAACGGGCTTTAACGCGTTTGCGATGTTCGCTGTGAATGGACATAAAACAACCCCCGGAGATTTTGTCTTGCTATTTTTTCAAAAATAGGCTAAAATATAGAAAAGTCGAATTTTGTCGACTGGGAGGACAAAATGGAATTTTCAGATTACCTGAACAATTTGATATTCCCTGCATTTATTGTGCGCAACGGCGAAATTTCCCACGGGAATATTGCCGCATTGCAGCGCGGTGTTGCTGTTGGCAGCAAGATTGCGGACCTCATCGCTATGGGTAATGAGGAGTATCGGGAATTTACTCAGGGAAAACTCTATCTCACCCTGAAAATCGGCGGTACATCCTATAATGCCAACGTGTCTATCGTGGATGATGTACATCTGTTTTCCCTGGAAACGGAATATGATGACCCCCAGCTGCGGGTTTTGGCTTTGGCTGCACAACAACTGCGCGGACCTTTGTCCAACGCCTTTGCAGGAACGGAACTTCTCGGCAACGCAGTTGCAGAAAACGCCGAATCCAAAGCCCAGCTTGCGCAGGTTAACCGCAGTCTTTATCAGCTGCTTCGGATGGTGAGCAATATGTCTGATACCGCCCTTTACAATGCCGATCAAATGTGCAATTTTGAAACCGTAGAGCTGGTTGCATTCATTGGGGAAATCCTGGAAAAAACCGCATATCTTTCTGAAAAAGCAAACAAACAGCTCACATATTCCCTTCCCACCCAAAAAATTTATTCCCTGGCGGACAGACAAAAGTTAGAGCGGGGTATCCTCAATATGCTCAGCAACGCCCTTCGTTTTTCACCGGAAGGCAGCCCCATCTCGGCAAAGCTGCGCGCCGGCAAAAACAGGCTGTACTTTACGGTTGAAAATCAGCTTTCTCATACCTTTGCAAAGGAGCCGTTTTTACGGTATTTGCGAGAGCCCGGTCTTGAATTGGGTCAGACGGGTATTGGTCTGGGTCTGTCGATTATGCAATCTGTGGCAAGAGCGCATAATGGCACTATTTTAATGGAGCTGACAGAAGAAAACACCGTGCGTTTTACTATGACCATTGCCGTTCAAAACTGCAAAAGGCTTTCTCTCCACTCTCCCGTGCAATTCCCCCTGGACTACACCGGAGGGAAGGACAAGACTTTGCTGGAGCTTTCCGATGTTCTACCCTATCCATTATACGCCGATATCGATTAACCGCCTCCCCCGACGAATTTCGTCGGGGGATTTTTTATAGATATTTCTTCAAATAGTGACCTGTGTAGCTTTCTGCTACCTGTGCCACATCCTCCGGCGTACCGGTGGCAACAAGATAGCCGCCATCGTCACCGCCCTCAGGACCCAAATCAATAATGTGGTCAGCCGTTTTGATCACATCCAAATTGTGCTCAATCACCAAAACGGTATTTCCCGCATCTACTAATTTCTGAAGCACTTCAATCAGCTTGGCAACATCGGCCGCGTGCAAACCGGTTGTGGGTTCATCCAAAATATAGATAGTCCGTCCTGTTGCCGTGCGGGCAAGCTCTGTGGCCAGTTTTACCCGCTGCGCTTCACCGCCGGATAAGGTTGTGCTGGACTGACCCAGTTTAATATATCCCAAGCCAACATCCAGAAGAGTTTGAATTTTTCTGTGGATTTTCGGCAGATTTTGGAAAAATTCTGCCGCCTCTTCTGCGCGCATGTCCAATATCTGGGAGATATTTTTACCCTTATATTGCACTTCCAAGGTCTCCCGGTTGTATCGCTGACCCTTGCATACCTCGCAGGGCACATACACGTCGGACAAAAAGTGCATTTCGATTTTCACCAGTCCGTCACCGTTACAGGCTTCGCAGCGACCGCCTTTCACATTGAAAGAGAAGCGACCGGGTCCATAACCGCGGACCTTTGCATCGGCTGTAGAGGCAAACAGGTCGCGAATATCGTTAAACAAGCCGGTGTAGGTTGCCGGATTGGAACGGGGTGTGCGTCCGATTGGACTTTGGTCAATATCAATCACCTTGTCCAGATTGTTGATACCCTCAATGCAACGGCAATGACCGGGGCGTGTCCGCGCGTGGTTTAGCTTGCCAAGAAGCGTCTTATTCAGCACCTCGGAAACCAGGCTGGATTTTCCCGAACCGGAAACACCTGTGACACAGGTTAGTGTGCCCAAAGGAATGGATACATCGATATTCTTCAGGTTATTCTCCGAGGCCTCCCGAATCACAAGACTGTTTCCGTTGCCTTGGCGTCTTGTTGAAGGTACAGGAATTTTTTTAACACCGGACAAATATTGACCGGTAATGGAGTGCGTACAATCCATAATATCCTGAAGCGCTCCGGCAGCGACAATTTCTCCACCGTGACTGCCTGCACCCGGACCCACATCCACAATATAGTCCGCCGCTTTCATCGTATCCTCATCGTGTTCCACCACAATCAGGGTATTTCCCAAATCCCGCAGGCGTTTTAAGGTCTGAATCAGCTTGTCGTTGTCCCGCTGGTGCAGACCGATGGACGGCTCGTCCAAAATATACAAAACGCCCATCAGGGAGGAACCGATTTGTGTCGCCAGCCGAATTCTCTGACTTTCGCCACCGGACAGGGTACCTGCGCTACGGGAAAGGGTCAGGTACTGCAAGCCTACATCGGACAAAAAGCGCAGGCGGGATCTAATTTCCCGAACAATCTGCTGGGCAATAATTGCAGCATTTCCGGCAAGCTGCAGATTATCTATAAATTCCAATTCCTGCCGTATGCTCATACGGCAAAAATCCATAATGCCAATTCCACCAACCGTGACTGCCCGGGCAATGGCCGACAGGCGTTCTCCGTGGCAGGAAGGACAGGGCGCAGTTGCCATACATTCTTCCAGTTCCTTACGGGCTGCATCCGACTGCGTCTCCCGAAAACGTCGGCTGATGTTATTGAGAATGCCTTCAAAAGGCTGCTCCAACACGCCCATTCCGTTACCGCGGTTATAAGTCATCCGCAATTTTTCGCCCTTTGTGCCGTATAGAATCACATCCAAAGCTTCACGGGACAGCTTTTCAACCGGCTCTGTGAGGGAAAAATGGTATTTCTGCGCAAGCGCTTCAACATACATCCGGAAAATTGAGTCCGTTCTTGCGCTGCTCCAGCCGGATGCTTGAATTGCGCCGTCAAAAATAGACTTCGTCTTATCCGGAATAACCAAATCCTCGTCTGCAATCAACTGAAAGCCCAGTCCGGTGCAAGTAGGACAGGCACCCGCCGGATTATTGAACGAGAACATCCGGGGCTCCAACTCTGTCATATTAATGCCGCAGTCCTCGCAGGCATAGTTCTGAGAAAAACTGATTTCCTCTCCGGTCTCCGGCAGTTGAATGATGACAAGACCATCTGCGTGACGGCAAGCCGTTTCCACAGAGTCGGTCAAACGTCTGCGTTGACCTTCCCGGATAATCAAACGGTCCACCACCAGCTCGATATTGTGCTTTTTATTCTTCTCACATTGGATTTGTTCGTTTAAATCGTATAAAATCCCATCCACGCGGACACGGGAAAAACCGGACTTTCTGGCGTCCTCAAACACCTTCTGGTGTTCACCCTTTTTTCCCCGAATAACAGGTGAAAGGACAATAAACTTTGTTCCTTCGCCAAGTTTTTCAATCCTGTCAACAATTTGGTCAATGGTTTGGCGGCTGATTTCCTTGCCACACTTGGGACAATGGGGCACACCGACTCTTGCCCACAAAAGACGCAGATAATCATAAATCTCCGTGATTGTACCAACCGTGGAACGGGGATTTTTAGAGGTTGTCTTTTGGTCGATGGAAATTGCCGGTGACAGTCCGTCAATGGCATCCACATCTGGCTTATCCATCTGCCCTAAAAACTGCCTTGCGTAGGAACTCAGGCTTTCCACATACCTGCGCTGACCTTCGGCATAAATGGTATCAAAGGCAAGACTGGATTTTCCCGAACCGGACAGACCGGTAAACACCACAAGTTTATCTCTGGGGATGGTCAAATCCACATTTTTTAAGTTGTTTTCTCTGGCACCTTGAATGCGAATTGTCTCGTTCATAGGCCCCTCCTAAACACAAATAAATTCTCTATATTATACCACAATCCGATATGCTTCACAAGGAGAATTTATAATTAAATCTTGTTATTCCGTGCAATCCTCTTCTTCCATTTCCCGAAGAAGCTTTTGGTCCTGCTTGGAGCTTAGGTCCAGCTTTTCATACATATCGGGACGGCGCTCTCTTGTACGTCGAAGGGACTGTTTTCTGCGCCACTTTGCAACCTTTCCGTGGTCACCGGAAAGCAGAATCGGCGGCACTTCCCTGCCGTGCCACACGGCAGGACGGCTATACTGGGGATACTCCAATAATCCATTAAAATGGCTTTCGTCTTCAAAACACTCCGGGTCTGCCAGCACACCAGGCACCATACGGCACACGGCGTCTGTCACCGCCATTGCGGCAATTTCACCACCGGTGAGAACAAAGTCACCCAGGGAAATTTCTTCGTCCACACACTCGTCTATGAAGCGCTGGTCAATGCCCTCATAGTGACCGCAGACCAGCATCAGATTATCCATCTTGCTCAAGCGGATTGCATCTGCCTGGGTAAAGGTTTTTCCGCAAGGTGACATATAAATCGTATGCACAGGACCTCCCGCCTGGTCGCAGACCGCCTCCCAGGCACGATATAGTGGGTCTGCCGTCATCACCGCACCGCGACCACCCCCATAGGGATAATCGTCCACCTGATTTTGCTTATTGGCAGTATAGTCCCGGATTTGGTGGGTTTCGATGCGGATGATGCCCCGATCCTGCGCTCTGCCTAAAATACTGTCGGAAAGCACGTCCCCCAGAGTTTCCGGAAACAAAGTCAAGATATCAACTCTCATCGGTACGCATCCCTTCAATGACTGTCACATTCATCCGATTATTTTCCAAATCAATTTCCTGCACAAATTGCTTTACCGCAGGAATCATATAGGTGTGCGCGCCGGTAACCACATAGACTTTATTTCCCGGGTAATCCAGCACATCCGTAATCTCACCGATTTTTTCCCCATCGGCATACACACAAACGCCAATCAGTTCTGCAATAAACACCAAATCTTCAGGCGCATCCTCCCGATAAACCTCCAAGGTTTTACCACGCAGCTGCTGCGCCTGCTCAATGCTGTCCACACCCTTGAGTTTTATCAGATTACAGGTTTTTTGAATTCTGCAGCTTTCCACCTTGTAATCTGCGCCATCAATGCGAACACGGCGGAAATCGGTCAAAAATTCCGGTCCGTCACTCCAGGGTAAGATTTTCATTTCACCGCGAACGCCGTGGGTTGTAACCACCTCGCCGGCCTGTAAATACGCAAGTTTCATAGTGACCTCCACTCAGTTTTTCTTAATTATAGCAAAGATTATGTGCTGGGGCAAGTAGCTTACAAAAAAAGAAAATGCGTGACGGGTTTCGTCACGCATTTTTCTCATTAAATGATTTCCACCGTAACTTTTTCACCGGTGCGCTGTGCAACAGTCTTCACGATGGTGCGAATTTCCTTCGCAATTCGACCCTGGCGGCCGATAACCTTTCCCATGTCACCGGGCGCAACACGGAGTTCCAGCACTTTGCCGTCCTCACCAAGGACTTCGTTCACAGACACGGAATCCGGGTCGTCCACCAGGTTCTTTGCCATATACAGCAAAAGCTCCTTCATTGTGTAACTCCTTATGGGAAATTAATTACAGTACGCCGGCCTTCTTCAGCAGACCGCGAACGGTATCGGTGGGCTGTGCGCCATTCTTGATCCAGGTCTGTGCCTTCTCTGCGTCAACAGTGATGGTAGCAGGCTCAGTCAGGGGATTGTAGGTGCCAATCTCCTCGATGCAGCGGCCATCGCGGGGGCTGCGGGAATCAGCAACAACAATACGGTAGAAAGGAGCCTTCTTAGCGCCCATTCTTCTCAGTCTAATCTTAACCATTTCTTTTACCTCCAAAAATAGTAATTTTCTATATCGCAAAGCCTTTTTGCTTAGAGCGAACCAATTAAAATCCGGGGAAACCCCCGAAGCCTCCGAAGCCGCGCATACGCTTCATTTTCTTACCCGCGCCCGGACCGGAGAATTGCTTCATCATCGCGCGCATTTGTTCAAAGGATTTTAAGAGGCGGTTGACATCCTCCACCTTTAAGCCTGCGCCGGCAGCAATTCTTTTCTTGCGGCTTGCTGCAATGATATTGGGATTTTCCCGTTCCTTAGGCGTCATAGAAAGTATGATTGCCTCGGTGTGTGCCATTGCTTTTTCGTCCAGTTGGACGTTTTTCAGGTTTGCGCCGCCGGGAAGCTGCGCAAGAATATCCTGCATAGAGCCCATAGATTTCATTTGCACCATCTGGTCATAGAAATCCTGCAGAGTAAACTTGTTGGACTTCAGCTTTTCCTCCATCTCGGCAACTTTCTTGGCATCATAGGCCTTTTCTGCCTTTTCGATAAGGGTCAGCACATCGCCCATACCCAAAATGCGGGATGCCATTCTATCCGGATGGAAGGCTTCAATGTCCTCTAACTTTTCGCCGATACCGGCAAATTTGATAGGCTTACCGGTGACTGCGCGCACGGAAAGGGCTGCGCCGCCACGGGCATCGCCGTCCAGCTTGCTGAGCATCACAGAGTCAATATCCAGCCATTCATTAAAGCTGGAAGCGGCATTGACTGCATCCTGACCGGTCATCGCGTCCACAACCAGCATAATTTCATCCGGGTTTACTGTGGCTTTGATATCCTTCAGCTCTTGCATCAGTTCTTCGTCCACATGCAGACGACCGGCGGTATCTAAAAACACCATATCGTGTCCGTGCTGACGCGCATAAAGGACTGCTTCCTTTGCGGTCTGAACAGGACTTTGCTGCCCTTTTTCAAAAACAGGAATGCCCAATTTCTCACCGCAAACCTTAAGCTGCGTAATTGCAGCAGGACGGTAAATATCGCAGGCAACCAGCAACGGGTTTTTGCCCTGGCGTTTCATAAATCCGGCAAGCTTGCTGCCGTTGGTGGTTTTACCGGCACCCTGCAAGCCCACCAGCATCACCACAGTGGGTCCGTTGGGATTAATGGTGATGTGCTTGGCATCAGAGCCCATAAGGTTGGTGAGCTCCTCGTTGACGATTTTTACAATCATCTGCGCAGGACTTAGCGATTCCAAAACATCCACACCGATACAACGCTCGGTGACAGATTTGGTGAAATCCTTAACTACTTTATAGCTTACATCCGCCTCTAAAAGCGCCATACGGATTTCCCGCATAGCCTCCTTGATATCGGATTCCTTCAGGCGTCCTTTGCCTCTAAGCTTTTTGAAGGCTGCAGAAATTTTTTCGGTTAATCCTTCAAATGCCATAGTTACTCCTCAAAACTCTCCAGTGCAGAAATGATCTGCCCGGCAAGGTCAGATACTTGTTTGTCTGCACATTTTTGAAGCTCAGCAGTAATGCTGCGGATTTTTTGCACAGCCTTACGGCTTGCAAGATCCCGACGCACACAACCGGTCTTTTCTTCCATATTGCGAAGAAGAGCTTCGGCGCGGCTCAAATTATCGTGCACACCTTGGCGGCTTACGTTCAATTCCTCGGCAATTTCTGCCAAAGAAAGGTCCTGATTATGGCGCAAATCAAAACACATTTGCTGCCGTTCGGTCAGCAAATCGCCGTAATAATCAAACAACAAGGTCATTTCCAATGCGTCCATAAAGGCCTCCTTGTCAAGGCATATTCCTTGACACCTGACGTATCATACAATATCTTTCCCGTTTTGTCAAGTATTTTTACTTGACATTATCAAAAATTTTATACCAACGGGAAATTTCTTTTGTTTTGATAAATCCAAGCTTTTCGTACAGTCGAATTGCCTTTGTATTATCCGAAGCTACTTCCACAATTATTTCCTCTGAAAACAACGCACCACACAACGCTGTAAATACATCTTTGCCGGCTCCGGTCGCTAAAGAAATCACAGCTTCAACTGCATTTCCGGAGGCAATTCCAATACCCAGTAATTCTCCGTTTCGGTGCACAAAATATCCTTTCCCCTGCAGTAAAATCTTTTTTGCTTCTGCCAATGTCATAAATGCGGAATTAGAGATATTTTCCATTCTATCGTTGTAGATACCCCGCCATTGCTCCAAGGTTCTTTCCTGCAATGGGAATAAGCAGGCATCCGTTTCCTCGAGTCCGGCTTTCGGTCTTTGCATTTGAATGAGGGTAGTGTGCAGAGGATAGGCAGTTAAATAATCGTGTCCTGTTGCGTAGATTTGTAACGCACCCACAGCTCTGCAGAAATCAACACATTCCATAAGTATTTTTTCCGGAACACAGGAATCCTGTATTCGAATGTAAGCTTTGCCAGTGTATGGGATTTCCTGCAATGTCAAACTGGCAATACCGTTTTCCGTCGTAAATAATGGTATATTCTGCACACCATCACCCCTTTTCAATATCTTACCATACTTTTATGTCAAAAAACAACTTGATTTTCCATAAACTCCTGCTATAATATTTCCGCAGAACATATTTTGGAGGATTTACAATGAAAAAGATTATATGCAAACGGGAATATAACACCGAAACTGCAACATTTATTCAGAAACATACATACGGCACCTACGGTGACCCTACAGGCTACGAGGAAGTATTGTTTCAGACGCCTGAAGGCCTGTATTTTCTGTATGTGAAAGGCGGCACTGAATCCCCATATCCTCAAGAAGATATCTTACGCCTTGCCAAAACCAAGGTAAACGATTGGCTGGAAAGCCATTAAAACAAGCAGACTGCTCTATTTCAGGGCGGTCTGTTTTTTCTTGACAGATGTGGTATTCTATTATATAGAAATACAATTTATTTGGATGATGGTTATGAAACGATTTTCTGCATTTTTTATATGTATCGTTCTGAGTTTTTCCCTGTTGGGCTGCAGTGGGTCCCAAAAGCAAACGCAGATTGTTGCCACTACCCTACCGGTGTATGAATTTACAACAGCTCTGTGTAGCGGCACCCACATTCAGGTTGCACAACTCATTACAGAAAGTGTGTCCTGTCTGCACGACTATAACCTGCAAGTCAGTCAGATGCGTCTGATTGAAGATTGCCAAACACTGATCATTTCCGGTGCTGGCTTTGAGGATTTTTTAGAAAAACAGCTTTTAGAAAACAAGCAGGTCATTGACGCATCAAAAGATGTTCCACTCTTGTGCAGCGAAGAAGCGCATCACGGTGACCATCACCATCACGCGCAGGACAGTCATATTTGGCTTTCCATTGAAAACGCCAAAATGATGGCAGAGAACATCTACCTTGGTCTTGTGAACAATTATCCTGAAAAAGAAGATATCTTTCATAAAAATTTCAGCGATCTATCCGCGAAACTGGATGAATTGCAAACTTATGCGGATGCGCAGCTGAAAAGCCTGTGCTACCGTGATATCATCACCTTCCACGACGGTTTTTCCTATATGGCGGAGGATTTTGGTCTGCATATCGTGAAAGCCATTGAAGAAGAGTCCGGCAGTGAGGCATCTGCCAAAGAATTAATTGATTTGGCAAATATCATCACTGAAAATCAATTACCGGCTATTTTCACTGAGAGAAACGGCAGCCTGTCTGCCGCAGAAATCATTGCCAATGAAACCGGTGTGGGCATATTCTCCTTAGATATGGCCATCTCCGGGAGTTCCTATTTTGAGGCAATAAAGCATAACATCGATACACTAAAGGAGGCATTGGGATGAATATCGGTTTCCACGGCGGCAGTTGCGGTCATTCCTGCTGCCTGCGTATTGAGGATTTAAGCGTAAAAATCGGTAAGGATTCCATTTTAGAGAATATCAATCTCCATGTGCACTGCGGAGAAATGGTGGCTCTGATTGGTCCTAACGGTGCAGGAAAAAGCACCTTAATCAATGCAATTTTGGGGCAACAGGACTATTCCGGTATCATTTCTTTTTCCGTTCCCGGACAAAGAGATCGGAAAATGAAAATCGGGTATGTTCCACAAACCCCAAAATTTGACATTGGCGACCCGGTCAGTGTTGCGGATTTATTTGCTTGTTGTATGAGCAGGCGTCCCACTTTTTTGGGCATCTCCAAGAAAATGCGCCAAAAGATTTTGGCGTGTTTGGAGCGGGTACACGGAGAAGACCTCATTGACAGGCGTATTGGTGCGCTTTCCGGTGGCGAATTGCAGCGGGTGCTTTTGGCATTGGCATTGGAGCCGCTTCCCAACATTCTCATTTTGGATGAGCCTTTGTCCGGTGTAGACGTAGAGGGTATGCAAACGCTTATGGAAATGCTCAATGAAATCCGGGAGATTTATGACCTTTCTATTTTGATGATTACCCACGATTTTGGAATGCTGCGTACCTACGCTGACCAGGTTGTACTTATGAACCGCACTGTGCTTCGCAACGGGTCTGCGCACGATGTTCTGGAATCAGAGGAGTTTGCGCGTGTGTTTCACAGAAACGGAGGTAGCTTATGAGCCTTTGGTATTCTGTTTGTGAGCTGCTTCCTTTTGAAATGCTCCACTGGAATTTTATGAAAAATGCATTGTTGGCAATTCTTATTATGGCGCCCTTGTTTGGACTTATCTCCACAATGATTGTGGGCGGCCGGATGAGCTTTTTCTCCGATGCGCTGGGTCACTCCGCGTTCACAGGCATTGCCATCGGCGCAATTGCCGGTATAGCTGCGCCGACTTATGTCGCAATTATCTTTTCTGTTGTATTTGCTCTGCTTTTCTCTTTTATACGACATAAAAGTCATCAGGCAGCAGATACACTCATTGGCGTTTTTTCCAGCACCGCTGTGGCTTTAGGCATTTTCATCGCAACACTAAACGGAAGTAGTTTCACCAAATACAACAAATACTTAATCGGTGATATCCTCTCTGTAACCCCTGCTGAAATCGGTATGCTTGCCATTGTTTTATTGGCAGTCATCGTATTTTATCTATGCTGCAGCAATCAGCTTATCCTTTCAACCGTTCATCCGCAATTGGCATCTTCCCGGGGCATTCCTGTGGGGTTGACGCAGACCTTATTTACAACCACTGTTGCCATCATTGTCACTCTGGCAATCTCCTGGGTTGGTCTTTTAATCCTCAATTCGTTGCTTGTACTGCCTGCTGCAATCTCCCGCAATGTGGCGCGAAATCTCAAGCAGTATCACTGGATTTCTGTTCTTGTGACGCTTGTTGCCGCGATTGCAGGACTGATTGTTTCTTATATCCTTGGGGTATCTGCCGGCGCTGCCATTTCCCTTGTGCTTGCTGTTTTCTTTGCCACTTCCCTATTCTTCAAAAGGAGTAACGGATAATATGGACAAGCTTGAAATGCAAGTGATTGCCACAATGAAAAGTGATTTTACCACCAAATTCGGAATTCCCCGGCAAAGCGGCTTAGTGCCGGAATTAACTTCCACCATTGTGTTCGAACCGGAATTTCAAAATTCTGATGCGCTGCGTGGCTTGGAGGATTTTTCCCATCTGTGGATTATCTGGCAGTTTTCTGAAGCCGTGCGAAAGGATTGGTCACCCACCGTCCGTCCGCCTCGACTGGGCGGCAATAAACGGCTGGGGGTGTTTGCAACCCGTTCCCCATTTCGTCCCAACGCCATTGGACTTTCCAGTGTGAAGATTTTAGGGGTAGAGCACACCTCCCAACACGGCCCTGTAATTCACGTATCCGGTGCGGACTTGATGGATGGTACACCTATTTTGGATATTAAACCCTATATCCCCTATTGTGATTGCCACCCGGATGCTGCCGGCGGCTTTACGGACACTGCAGAGGATTTTATTCTCAAGGTCAACTTCCCTGCTATGTTGCTTCAAAAGGTCCCTGAAAGCAAGCAGGAAGCCCTGATTGAGGTTTTGTCCCACGATCCAAGGCCATCTTATCAAAATGACAGCGAACGAATCTACGGACTGAATTTTGCAGGACTGGATGTGCGTTTTCGGGTTGAAGAAAAAACACTCACTGTCATTGAAATTGCATAAGCAAAACCGCCAAAGGCTGCATCCTTTGGCGGTTATCATTTATTTTCCGGTTGAGCCGAAACCACCGGCTGCGCGTTCAGTTGTGTCCAGCTCCGCTACCTCAGTATAGGCAGGGGTTAAAATTGGGGTAATGACCAGTTGGGCAATGCGTTCACCGTGAGAAACGGTTTGGGTTTCCTCTCCGTGGTTATGGAGCACCACCATAAATTCCCCACGGTAGTCACTGTCTACCACACCAACCTTATTGGCAGGTGCCAACCCCCGCTTGCAGGCCAAGCCACTGCGGGCATAAATTAGCCCTGCACAGTTTTTGGGGATTTCCATTGCAAGGCCTGTGGGCACAAAGCAGGATTTTCCCGGTGCAATGACCAAATCTTCTTCTAAACAGGCATACAGATCCGCACCGGCAGCCTCCAAAGAGCCATAGGTGGGCAAAATAGCATTTTCACGTAGTTTCTTTACTCGAATAGGTTCCATATAATTTCCTCTTTCTCTTTACTTGGGCATCGGACCCACATATTTATCAAGCAGTTCCTCTATCAGCTTCACATACTTTTCCCGCTCAACCATAAAACTAAGTCCGTGTTCTGCACCCTCAGCCAGTAACAACTGTTTCGGAGCAGAGCAGGCTTCAAATCCCTCCAGTGTCATCCAGTGGGGTACAAAATCGTCGGCTGTTCCGTGGGCCATCACAATGGGAATTTTGCTGTCCTTCAAGATGCTTCGTGTGTCACATTCGTAAAAACTAAAGCCAGCAAACAACCGTGCGCACAAATCCGCAATCCAGATAGAGGGCACGGCGGGCAGATGGGTCACTCCGCGAAACACAACGGAAATAATATCCTTTGGCGATGTGAAGCCGCAATCAGCAATCATTGCTTTCAGATTCTTGGGATAGTTGAGCCGGGGGACATACATCACCGTGGCTGCGCCCATGGAAACACCGTCTAACACTATCGGATGGTCACCAAAGTTTTGATTATGGTATTGCATCCAGCTGACCATATCACGGCTTTCCTTCACGCCGAAAGTAATATACCTTCCCTCGCTTTTTCCGTGACTTCTATGGTCGGGAATTAAAAGGTTCATACCAAGGTTATGGAAATATTCAAATGCCGTTCCCACATCTACCAGCACAGTGCTTCTGTAGCCGTGGGCAAACAGCACCGTGCCTCTGGGATTTTCGGCTGGCACCCATCTGGCGTATAGGTTCAGTCCGTCATAGCTTTTTGTCGTAATTCCCTGGAAATTATGGTCAATAAGCCACTGATTTGACTTGGTTATATAATCATAATATTTCCCGTAGGATGTTTGCTTGATTTCCTTTTCCTCAAGCCACGGCAATTCTTTGCGACGCAAACAAGCAGCAAAGAATGTGTAAACGCCGCTGACAACGCATAGCAACACAACAGCGATAAAAACAAATAGTACGTGCTTCATTGGTTACTCCTTATTGCCCAATTTGGCAAACCATTTAAAGGTCAAAGGCCACACAACGCCGGCAACAATCACAACCATCATATACCGCACCAGTCTTCCGACCGATTCGCCTAACAGAAGATTCAGCGGCACTTTCAGTCCGCTTTTTACTGCTAAAACAACCGCAGCGCCAAGCAGGACCTTTAAAATCTGCGCCCACCATACTGCCTTTGTAGAAAAGCTTAGCCACTTTTCGTCCAAAATATACGCAACTACAAGTCCCAACAGAGAGCCCAGCAGTGTATAAGCGTTTTCTGTGCCAGAGGCTAAATTATGGGCATCCACATCCGCCGGGAACGCATAGAGCTCCACAAAGCACAAATAGCCAACACTCACTGCAACCATAAATGCCATCAAGTGCGGAAAATATTTTCTGTCAAACCCAAAGACCAGCGGTTTTAGCAGGAATACCAAAGCCAATGCCAAAGCAGCACCCACCAAAACATCCAGCGGTGTGTGAACGCCTATGTACATTCTGGAAAGTGGCACAAGAACCATTACAGAAATCGCACCGATTTTGACCCACTTATTTTTGGTGGAATTTGCAATACAGCCAAATGTGCCCACCGCGCTTTGGCTATGACCGCTGGGGAAGCTATATCCGCTTGCCGCTTCCCTTGCCTGTTCCAAAATGGTAAAGTTCTCGTCCAAAATCCAGGGTCTTGGGATGCGATACCACAGCTTCATAAACTGGCTGGCAACGGTGCCCACCAGGCCAACAGACAACACATAGTACCCTTTATATTTATCCACGCACCAAAATACAATAAGCGCCACAACCAGAAAAGCCGTCTCTTCGCCCAATCGGGTAATCAGCAGCATAAATTCATTCAGGACGGGAACACGGATTTTTTCAAGTAAATATAAAAATTCCATTCACTAACCTCCATTTTTTATTATTATAGCATTATTTGAAAAAATGTAAAGTTTTGCCACAACAGTTTCCTGTCAGAAACTTGATTTTTCTCATCAAACGGATATAATAAAATATACATTTTCATAGGAGGAGTTTATGCCTTATTATTCTTATTACTACGGTTTTGACTGGACATACGTGATATTGGTGCTGCCTTGCATCATACTTTCCCTGTGGGCCAGTGCAAAGGTCAGCAGCACTTTTAAGCGGTACTCCAAGCAAATTTCCCGTCAAAGAATTACCGGCGCCCAGGCGGCGCAGCAAGTGCTTGCGGACAATGGTGTATCCGGTGTGCGGATTGAACGGGTGACCGGAAATCTGACAGACCACTATGACCCTAAAGCAAATGCCATTCGCTTATCATCGGATGTGTATGACAACCCATCCACCGCCGCCATTGGTGTAGCCTGCCATGAAGCCGGGCACGCTGTGCAGTATGCGCAAAATTACGCACCTATCAAGCTTCGCACCGCCATTATACCCATTACCAATCTTGGCTCCAAATTGGCAATGCCTCTGATTTTATTGGGCATCTTGTTCTCTGCCCTCGGCAGTTTCTCCGACACGGTGATTTATACCGGCATCGCCTGCTTTGGTCTGTCCTTGGTATTTCAGCTTGTGACACTCCCTGTGGAATTTAACGCCAGCAGACGGGCAATGCAATCCATTCAGCGCAGGAATATTCTGACGAAAGAAGAACAGGTCGGCGCAAGAAAGACACTTTCTGCCGCTGCAATGACTTATGTGGCAGCCACTGCCGTTGCGCTGATGCAGCTATTGCGTCTGTTATCTTTGTTTGGTGGACGACGCAGAAACGACTGACGGAAATATTCCGCCCAAGTATTGACAACTTGGGCGGAATTGTTTATACTTTTCAAGTATGAAAAATATGAATTGTAGGAAAGAAGGGATTGGATGGCAAGCGGCAAACACATATTAGGCAAAGGAAAAACCCGCCGCGTTTTTGGCACTGCAAAGGTTGGCGACCGCGGTCAAATTGTGATACCCAAGGAAGCCCGTGAACTTTTTCACATTCAAGCCGGAGATACCCTGTTAATTCTGGGCGAAGAGGACACCGGTTTGATTGTTTCCAAACCGGAGCTTTTATCCGACCTTGCCAACAAGCTGTTTGAATCTATCGGAAAAGAGGAAGATAACCGTGAGTGAAAGTGTAAATCTCTATGGAGAATTGGGTGTTACCCAAAAGGTATATGAATATGGCGAACGGGCCATTCAAAAGCTGACCGAACGTTTTGCCGAGATTGATAAGGTTGCTGAATATAATCAGGCCAAAGTCTTGTACGCAATGCAGAAAAACCGCGTGTCTGCCGCCTGCTTTGCCGCAACCACCGGCTACGGCTATGATGATGTGGGTCGGGATAACCTGGAAAAGGTTTATGCTGATGTGTTTCACACCGAAGCCGCTCTGGTCAGACCGCAAATCACCTGCGGCACCCACGCATTGACTGTGGCACTGTCCGCAAATTTGTTACCCGGTGATGAGCTGCTCTCCCCTGTTGGCGCGCCCTACGATACGTTGCAGGAAGTCATCGGTATTCGGGAAAGTCCCTGTTCGTTAAAGGAATACGGCGTGACTTACAGACAGGTGGATTTGCTTGCTGACGGAAGTTTTGATTATGAAAATATCAAAAAAGCAATTAACAAAAAAACAAAACTGGTAACCATCCAGCGGTCTAAGGGCTATGCAACAAGACCTACCTTCTCCGTAAAGCAAATCGGCGAGCTGATTGCCTTTGTGAAATCCGTGAAGCCGGACCTGATTTGTATGGTGGATAATTGCTACGGTGAATTCGTGGAAACCATAGAGCCTTCTGATGTGGGCGCAGATATGGTTGTTGGCTCTCTGATTAAAAATCCCGGTGGTGGACTTGCTCCCATTGGCGGATACATTTGCGGTACGAATGCATGTGTTTCCCGCTGTGCATACCGGCTTTCTGCTCCTGGCCTGGGTCAGGAGGTTGGCGCAAACTTAGGTTTGATGCCCGCTTTGTATCAAGGCTTTTTCCTTGCGCCCACGGTGGTTGCCGGTGCAGAAAAAGGTGCTATCTTTGCAGCAAATCTTTATGAACCTTTGGGTTTCCGCTGCGTCCCCAACGCAACAGAAAGACGTCACGATATCATTCAGGCCGTGGAGCTGAAAAGCGAAGAAGGAATGATTGCCTTCTGTAAGGGCATTCAAGCTGCG
>JAZRHG010000059.1:0-3254 GCA_045644625.1 Faecousia sp. | reverse complement strand
CTTATAGCCAACACCGGAAACCAGGGTCTTGACCACCTTTTTCTTCCGGGCAACCACCTTCTTCTGGTCAATGGTCACATTCTCGCAGCCCACGCCGTAAGCCGCTGCGTGCAGCGCATGCTCATAGTGCTTGGCGGAATTCAGCAGCGCTTTGGAGGGGATGCAACCCTCATTCAGACAGACACCGCCCAGGCTGTTTTTTTCAAACAGCACGGTTTTCAGGCCCTTATGACCTGCCCGCTCTGCCGCTAAGTAGCCACCGGGACCGCCGCCAATTACCGCAACATCAAAGATTTCCATAGCAAGACTCCCTTTCGGTAATTTTTTACTGAATATACCATATCACAGCCTGCCCCAATTGTCAACGGACAGAAAATGTAAAAACCAGGCAGCCGCCAGCAAATCTGCGCTGCCGCCGGGGGATAAATTTTTCTCCATAAATGTCTTGTCTAAAGCGGCAACTGCTTCCATATCCGGATTGTCAAGCAGCTTTTTTGCTTCCGCCTTTGCAAATTCCGCCCCTTCTGTACCACCGCGGTGGTACAA
Organism: Faecousia sp.; assembly: GCA_045644625.1. GTDB lineage: Bacteria > Bacillota > Clostridia > Oscillospirales > Oscillospiraceae > Faecousia. The sequence continues at coordinate 2,708 of JAZRHG010000059.1, read as the reverse complement.
ATTGGTATCCTCCACATCCGCGATTAAATGCAGCAAGGTGATGACACCTGCATCATTTTCGCTATTTCCTTGTGCAAGGCTCTGGGTAAACGCCCCAAAAGCGGACAGCAAATTGGGAAAGCCATTGATTGCCTCTCCCCGAATTCCTTTGAGCCCCAGCGTTTTGTAGAGCTTTTGCCCATAGGTTTGCGCAGGCAGTTTAAAATCTTCCTGCAAAGCTTTTTGGCATATTTCTTTGGCGCGTTCCAGCACTTTTTCCGCACCTGCAAAAGGCGTTTGCACAGACCAAATGCTGCCGATGCTGCCGCACAAAAGCCCCAAGGTAAAAATCGCACCCTTGTGGGTATTGACCCCGCCGGTAACGGAAAACATCCTTTCCTCTGCCTGCAAACCAGAGAGCCGCAACTTAGAAAAGCACACTTCTAAATCCGGCGTCTGCATACCGATTTTCACCGCCTCAGTAAAATAACTCTCCAAAGCTTTTGCACTTTTTAAGAAAAGCGGCAGGTCCATATCCGTGTGGCTGCCGTTGTTATTTTTGTCCACAAGCCCCGGCTTGGGGGTGGTCTCCACCTCAAAAATCAGGGCATCCACCGCCGCTTTTCCCATATGCGCGCTGTCAAGCGCTGCAAAATGCCCCCAAATCAGCCGTTTCGTTGCCTCCTGCAATTCCTCCACACTGTGGGCGCGGGTGGCAGCACACTGCCTTCCCGGCTTGCCGCAAACCAGACATCCCCGCTGAACTTCTCTTGTCAGCTTTTCCCCATTTGGGGCAATCACATCCATATCGAAAAGCCTGCCAATGGGCGCGCTTTCTTCCAGACTTTGGCATATGCTTTTGATTTTCTCCGGCTCTGCCCCAACGGAAAACAAGCCCTCACAGCCGGTATCCTCTAAGGTAAGCGCTTCCTGCAAAATCGGAAAACTCTTTCGCAGCAGCTCTACTCCATAGAAAAACGCCCGTTCAATTTCCCCTGTTCGCTTCACAGGACCTGCAATATTCATAGAAAAGGACACCACCGGGTGTCCTTTTTCTAAGAAGCTTTTTTGGCGGGCAACCCGTTTTTCCCGGGCTGCTAAAATTTCCTGTAATGTAACTTCCATATTACTCCCAACCGGGCATCTTACGGCGGTCATCCATTTTCTGCAGCAATTCGTCAGACTTTTCGCCGACGCAGCCCACCAGCATATACCGCCGCTTAAAGCGGTCATAAATCAAATGGTCAAGCAATCGGAAATTCTCCACCTGACCGGTGCGGTGTACGTGCACGCGAGGACCGTCACAAATCTGCACGCTGTCACCGATGCTGATGTGCTTCTCGTCCACATAGGTTATGGGCAAATCCTGGGCAATCACTTCATTTACCTTCCGCTCCAGTTCCTTGATGTCAATGTTGGGTTCTCTTTCCGGGAAGGTGATGACAAAGCCGTGACGCAGGTCGGAGTGACCGCATCGCTCGTTGTCCTCATCGGAAATAAACATACCGCAAATATCCTCGGCGGTGTGGGCCATCAGCCGGTAAGGCAGGGATTTATAGACTTCTTCCTTAATCTCGTCCGGCTCCGGTCCGAAAATTCTGGGTCGGGCAATCAGCACCTGCTCACCTACACCGATGAGTAGGTTGGCGTTTGCCCCCAAAAACGGATAGACAAGGTCAAAATGCTCTACAACCACACGGCGACCTTTGTTCAGTGCCTCAGAAATGGCGTCCGCCAGCTCAGTCATCTGGGTAAACCCGTTTTCAAAACGTATATCCAAATGGTAGGTGTGGGGGGCAAAAAATGCATAGCCCTGGTCCTGCTCCAAGATGGGCAGGGGGCGCACATACACGCCGTTGTCGTCATTGGTCAGCTCCAGGCCGGGAAACATACCCCGAATGAGGGCGCTTTTGCCGGAGCCTGCCTCACCGATAATACCGATGAGCTTATCGTTGGGGTTTAAGTACATCTGCGCCAGCTGCTGACCAAGATCCAGCATACGGTGGGCGCCTCTGGGGGCGTAGTAGCTGCTGAGTAAGTGGGTAGGTCTGCTCTTTGCCATAGTAAAACCTCCTATTTCACAAAACCCTTTGTTTGTAAATATGTAAAAGTGGTGGGCGGTACCAGCTTGCCCAGTTCCTCCCGATTTTCTTCTTTCATCAGCTGTCGCACGCAGCTGGCACTGATGGGAACATCCGCCAAAGCTTTTCTGGGAATTTCCCGAACCTCCACCCCTAACCGGGGCAGGACCTGCTTCATGGTTTCATTGTAAGAAGCAGTGATTTGGCAGTTGGGCTCTGTGCCCACAAAGCGGGTGGTAATGCCAAAATAAGGCGCATAGTGGGTGCCAAATATCTGACAGTCCAGCTCGCACTGAATGGTGTCTACCGGCGCATTGTCTTTCAAAAAATAGGTGGGGAATGTGGCAGAGGAGATCAAATACGGTCCAGTGGGCAAAACCGCCACATTGTTAAGGTCCGCCGTCCCCCGCTTCACCATTTCCAGACGGTCCGCAAAGGAAAATGTACTCTTATCCTCGCTGGGTACAAACACATACAGCATATCACACTGCCGGGCGGCAGTCTCTATTAAATACCGATGTCCCAAGGTAAAGGGATTGCAGTTTGCCACCACACAACCCACCTTGCCGCTGACATTTTTCTTGTCCAGTCCCCGCAAAAACGAACCGATGCCGTCACGGATGCTTTCCATCAGCAAAACATCTTCCG
>JAZRHG010000058.1:0-16229 GCA_045644625.1 Faecousia sp. | reverse complement strand
TACCACTTACGCTCAACGGTCTCCTTTTTCAGAAGTGTAGTGGACATTATGCGTTCCTCCAATAGGTAAAATATTTTGACAAATTCAGCTGCAGGCATTACAATGTCTGCAAAACGCTTGATTATTAAACCACAACGGGCGTGAATTGTCAACAGATTTTTGAAGAATTTTTATAAAAACCTATCTAAACTCTCAAATACTCTTAAATGCTCCTGCATTCTCTTGAATGCTCGCTTTCGATTTTTGTTTTCAAAGGAGGAAAATCCCCTATGCAAAGACTTGTAGGGCTGGTTCGTCGCTGTGTGGAAGACTATCAGATGATTGAACGGGGCGACAGAATTGGCGTCGGCGTGTCCGGCGGAAAGGATTCTGTGGCGCTTTTGGTGTTCCTGGCGGCATTGCGGCAATATGACCCCAGCCTGTTTTCTCTGGAGGCAATTACTGTGGATATGGGTTTGGGGATGGACTATTCCGAAATTGAGGCACTTTGCCAGAGATTGGATGTGCCCTTTACTTTGGTCAAGACAGAAATCGGTCCTATCATTTTTGACCACCGCAAGGAGAAGAATCCCTGCTCTATGTGTTCGAAAATGCGTCGCGGCGCATTAAACCAGGCCTTGCTTGACAGGGGCTTCAATAAACTTGCGCTGGGGCATCACTATGACGATGCAGTGGAGACCTTTATGATGTCTCTGTTATACGAAGGGCGAATCAGCTGCTTTCAGCCGGTCACCGATTTGGACCGCACAGGCATTATCCAAATCCGTCCGATGCTCTATATCCGCGAGCAGACCATCGATAATTTTGTAACCAGAGAAAACCTGCCGGTGCTTTCTAACCGCTGCCCTGTGGATAAGCAGACCAAGCGGGAAGAGGTCAAAAAGCTGATTTTCGATTTGTCTGCTACCTATCCCGATTTAAAGGAGCGAATTTTCGGCGCGATGCAGCGCTTCCCGCTGCCGGAATGGGAGCCGAAAGGTCGCTATAAGCGCCCCAAGGATGTATAACCCTGGAAATGCCGGGGAATACTGTCAACAGGAGGCGGTATGATTATATGGTAAAAGGAATTTCCCGGCAGGTGATTGTGGTGCATTCACCGGAGCCGAAGATGTTTGAACAGGCAATTTTTATTTTAAAGGACGGGCAAACGGGTGTTACCGATGAAGCACTATTAAAAGAAGCAAAGAAACTAATCAATGCATCTGTTCCCAGGAAGAAAGCCCGATATACCGCAGCCCCTGTGTGGGCGTTTGTGGGGGCACTGGCAACCGGCGTTGCGTGGCTGATTTCCACATTTATTTGACTTGCGTAACAGGCCGCACTGTGCTATAATTCCTCCAGAATGGGAGGTGAGCGCAGTGCGGCTTGGTCGTTTTGAATTAAATAATCCTTTGTTTTTAGGTCCTATGGCCGGTGTGACGGACTGGGCTTTCCGAAACATCTGTGCTGATTTGGGCGCAGATGTTACCGTGACGGAAATGGTCTCCTCCCGTGCGCTTGTCTATCAGGATAAGAAAAGCCAGGCACTGCTGAAGAAGAACGATAACAGCATCTGCGGCGCCCAGATTTTTGGCAATGACCCTGGGATTATGGCGCAGGCGGCGGTGCTGGCTTTGGAAATTTGTCATGCAGATTTTTTGGATATCAATATGGGTTGCCCCATGCCCAAAATTGCCAACTCCGGTGACGGCTGCGGTTTGATGCGAACCCCTGAATTGGCAGAAGAAATTGTCAGGGCGATCACAAAAGCGGTGGATATACCGGTGACGGTGAAATGCCGCCTGGGCTGGGACAAAGGCAACATCAATGTGCTGGATTTTACCGCCCGTATGGAAGATGCCGGAGCCAGTATGCTTGCAGTTCACGGTCGCACCCGCAGTATGCTCTATTCCGGCACGGCGGATTGGGATATGATAGCCAAGGTAAAGCAGGCAAGGTCCATTCCGGTGATTGCCAACGGCGACGTGGTCAGTGGCGATGCGGCTGTGCGGTGCTTAAAATGGACCGGTGCCGACGGACTGATGATTGGACGCGCTACCTTTGGTGACCCATTTATTTTCTCCGAGGTGAGAGCGGCATTAAACGGGGAGGAATATACCCGTCCACCCCTTGCCCAAAGAGTGGATATTGCCCTGAAGCAATTCCAGCTTGCTTTGGATGATAAGGGGGAGCATATTGCCTGCTTGGAGGCAAGAAAGCATTTTGCCTGGTATCTTCGCGGTGTGGCTTATAGTAATTATTATAAGGAACAAATTTCTTCTATAAAAACAATGGAGGATATTTATCGCATTGGCGAAGGAATCCGCCGTGACTTGAAATAATTAACAGGGATAAAATTTCCACCGCTTCAAACCCTACCTAAGAGGTGAGGCTATGAAGCGGTGGATTATTTTATTATTGTGCGTTGCGGTTTTGGCATTTCCTGTGCGGGCGGATACCATTCGCTGGGTGGATTTTGGCGTGCCGTACGAGTCCTTGAAATATGCCATGCAGGTGGATATTGACTCGTTTGACAAGGAGAAACACATTAGCTGGATTGATGTGTTTGCCTTGGCCGGATGCCGTACCGGCGGCAAATGCGGACTCGCATCTGTAAAAAAGGCGGTCAGAGATTTAGAAGGTGACAAATCTCCCCAGGAGCTTTTGGGCGCACTATATAAGTATTATGATTACTACCACAATGCCTATCAGGCGGTGTTAGGCGGCTTTTTGGGAAGTTACAGTATCCAAATAGATGGGGAAGAAAAACCCGTCTATGGCTTAAAAGCCTTTTCTCCCATTGCCGCCGGTTACGGATACAGCCACTGCTCCGATTTTGGCAACCAAAGAAGCTTTGGGTTTGCCCGAAAGCATTTGGGCAATGATTTAATGGGCGCCCAGGGCACACCGGTGGTGGCGGTGGAAGGCGGTGTGGTAGAAGCGATGGGCTGGAACCGCTACGGCGGTTGGCGAATTGGTATTCGTTCCTTTGACTCTAAGCGCTACTATTATTATGCCCACCTGCAAAAGGACAAACCCTTTGCGCCGGGTCTGCAGGAAGGGGATATGGTGCAGGCGGGAGATTTATTGGGCTTTATGGGCAGGACAGGATATTCCGACAGGGAAAATGTCAACAATATTCAAACCGTCCACCTGCATTTTGGACTGCAGCTTGTGTTTGACGAAAGTCAAAAAGAGTGCAATTCAGAAATCTGGATCGATGTGTATAATCTTGTCCGTCTGCTCAGCTGCCACAGAAGCTCTTTTGAGAAAACTGCGGAGGGTTGGAAACGGAAATATCCCTTTGTGGATTTGGATATACCGCAGTACCCCAAAAAGGATAATTTTGTATAAAAAATAGAGGTCGCAGGGTTTGACAAAATACAAGCCCTGTGATATACTTATTCGGATAAAAAATATAGGAGGAAATTGTGATGTTAAAGATGAAGTCCGTTGGTTACCCCGTCAGTGATATGATTTCCTCTGCCCCTGATTTTGCAGAGGCGTTGTTGTCTTTCAATTCCCCCGAATATTGTGTTTTTCCCGGCTTTTGTGACGTGCATGTGCATTTCCGTGAGCCGGGATTTTCTTATAAAGAGACTATGCAATCGGGAAGTAAAGCATCTGCCCGGGGCGGCTATACTGCGGTGTGCACAATGCCCAACTTAAATCCTGTGCCGGACAGTGCGGAACATTTACAGGAGCAGTTAGACTTAACTGCCAACGCCGTCATCCACGTCTACCCCTACGGCGCCATCACAGTGGGGCAAAAAGGAGAGTGCCTTGCAGACCTTGTAGAGATGGCAGAAAAGGTGATTGCTTTCTCCGATGACGGCAGAGGCGTGCAAAGTGACGAGATGATGCGCAGGGCTATGGAGCAGGCGAAAGAGCTGGGTAAAATGATTGTTGCCCATTGCGAGGTCAACAGCCTGCTTCACGGCGGTTATATCCACGATGGCGAATATGCCCGTTTGCACGGACACAAGGGTATTTGCAGTGCCAGTGAGTACGAGCAGATTGCAAGAGATTTGCGCCTTGTAGAAGAAATCGGCTGCAAGTACCACGTCTGCCATATCTCCACCAAGGAAAGTGTGGAGCTGATCCGTCAGGCGAAAAAGCGGGGCGTGGATGTGACATGCGAGACTGCGCCCCATTACCTTGTGATGAACGATATGGACCTGCAGGAGGACGGAAGATTTCGTATGAATCCGCCCATCCGCAGTGAAGAAGACAGAAAAGCACTGCTTGCCGGCGTGTTAGATGGCACAATCGATATGATTGCCACCGACCACGCCCCCCACAGCGCGGAAGAAAAATCCAAAGGACTTTCCGGCAGTGCCTTCGGCGTTGTAGGAATTGAGACGGCATTCCCGGTGCTCTATACCCACTTGGTAAAACCCGGCATCCTGACGTTGGAAAAGCTGATGGATTTGCTGGTATTTAATCCCAGACGGCGGTTTGATATCCCCTTGGGTGAAGATTTCAGCGTTTGGAATTTGGAGAAAGAAGTGGTTGTCGACCCGGCAGATTTCTTGTCTATGGGTAAGGCGACACCCTTTGTCGGCTGGAAGCTGTTTGGCGAGTGTGTTCTGACAGTTTGTGACGGCAAGATTGTTTATAAAAAATAAATTCAGGAGGATTTTATAATATGGCTAAAAGAACGGATATTAAAAAGGTACTGATTATCGGCTCCGGTCCTATCGTGATCGGTCAGGCTGCCGAGTTTGACTATGCCGGCACCCAGGCTTGTTTGGCGCTGAAAGAGGAAGGCTACGAGGTTGTTCTGTGCAACTCCAACCCCGCAACCATTATGACCGACACCACCATTGCGGACAAGGTTTATATGGAGCCGCTGACACTGGAGTACATTGCAAAGATCCTCCGCTACGAGCGTCCCGATGCCATTATTCCCGGCTTGGGCGGACAGACCGGTCTGAACCTGGCAATGCAGCTGGAGAAGAAAGGTGTTCTAAAAGAGTGTAATGTAGAACTGCTGGGTACCAGCAGTGCATCCATTGAGCGCGCTGAGGACAGAGATCTGTTTAAACAGATGTGTGAGGAAATCGGTGAGCCTGTCATTCCTTCCGAAATTACCTATTCTATCGAAGAGGCAAAGCAGGCTGCTTTGCGGATTGGTTATCCCGTTGTGCTGCGTCCCGCCTTTACCTTAGGCGGCACCGGCGGCGGCTTTGCCTACAACGAAGAAGAACTGGTGGAAGTGGGTCTGAACGCCTTCAAGCTTTCTCCTGTGCATCAGGTGCTCATTGAAAAGAGCGTCAAGGGCTATAAGGAAATTGAGTTTGAGGTTATGCGTGACAGCAATGACCACGCCATCACCATTTGTGGCATGGAAAACATTGACCCTGTCGGTGTCCACACCGGTGACTCCATTGTTGTGGCTCCCATTATGACCCTTTCTGACCACGATAAGAAGATGCTCAACGATTCTGCGATCAAGATTATCCGCGAGCTGAAAATTGAGGGCGGCTGTAACGTGCAGTTTGCGCTGCACCCCCACACCAGTGAGTACTACCTCATTGAGGTCAACCCCAGAGTTTCCCGTTCTTCCGCTTTGGCATCCAAGGCTTCCGGCTATCCCATTGCCCGCGTGACAGCCAAGATTGCTGTGGGTATGGCACTGGAGGATATTGCCATTGCCAACACCAACGCAGCATTTGAGCCTGTGCTGGACTATGTGATTGCCAAGCTGCCCCGTTTCCCCTTCGATAAGTTCACTGCCGCATCCAACCTGCTGGGCACCCAGATGAAGGCCACCGGTGAGGTTATGGGCATCGGCTCCAACCTGGAGGAGGCACTGCTGAAGGGTATCCGTTCTTTGGAAATCGGCGCAAACCATATCTATCACAGCAAGTTTGACAATATGTCCGATGACGACATCCTTACCTACATTCGCCAGTTCCGCGATGACAACATTTTTGCCATTGCCGAGCTGCTGGCCCGTGGCGTTACCGTGGAACTGATTCATCAGGTTACCCAAATTACACCCTTCTTCTTAGAAGCCATCAAGCGAATTGTGGATATGGAAGAGACCCTGAAAGCAAATCCCAAGGACTTGGCAACCCTGCGTGATGCCAAGAAGATGGGCTTCAGCGACAAGTATGTGGCACGTATGTGGAAGTGTACTGAGCGGGAAGTGTTTGATTTCCGTAAGGCGCATAATCTGTTCCCTGTGTACAAGATGGTTGACACCTGCCACACCGGCGCATATATCCCCTATTTCTATTCCTCTTATAACGGCGAGAACGCTTCTGTTCTGACGGATAAGAAGAAGATTGTGGTTTTGGGCGCAGGTCCTATCCGTATCGGTCAGGGTGTGGAATTTGACTATTCCACCGTCCACGCAGTGACCACCATTAAAAACTCCGGCTATGAAGCCATTATCATCAACAACAACCCTGAAACGGTTTCTACCGACTACACCACCGCAGACAAGCTGTACTTTGAGCCGCTGACTCCCGAAGATGTGATGAACATCATCGAGTTTGAAAAGCCTGAGGGCGTGATTGCTTCTCTGGGCGGTCAGACCGCTATCAAGCTGGGGCAGCCCCTGCTGGATTACGGCGTGAAGATTATCGGCCCAGACTGTGCCGCCATTGAAAAGGCAGAAAACCGCGACAGCTTTGAGAAGATTCTCTCCGAGCTGAACATTCCCCAGCCCAAGGGCAAGGCGGTCACCAAGATTGAGGACGGCATTGCGGCTGCTGCAGAAATCGGCTATCCTGTTTTGGTGCGCCCCAGCTTCGTGTTGGGTGGCCGTGCGATGCAGATTGTTGCCAACGAAGGTCAGCTGCGCCACTACCTGAAAACTGCCGTTGAAATCGACGAGGACAAGCCTGTTTTGGTGGATAAGTATATGCAGGGTAAAGAGGTCGAGGTCGACGCTATTTGCGACGGCATTGACGTGTTTGTTCCCGGCATTATGGAGCTGGTGGAACGCACCGGTGTCCACTCCGGTGACTCTATGAGTGTGTACCCCTGCTTCTCCATTTCCGACAAGGTTAAGGGCATTATTTTGCAGTATGCCATGAAATTGGGCTTGGGTATCGGCATTGTAGGCCTTTATAACATCCAGTTCATTGTCGATGACAATGACAATGTGTTTATCATTGAGGTCAATCCCCGTTCTTCCCGTACCGTACCCTTCCTGAGTAAGGCTACCGGCTATAGCTTAGCGGACATTGCCACCGAGGTTATTTTGGGCAAGAGCCTGAAGGAGCAGGGCCTGTTTGGCATTTATCCCGAAGAGAAGAACCGCTGGTATGTGAAAGTGCCTGTATTCTCCTTCAATAAGCTCCGTGGTCTGGATGCTTACCTGTCCCCCGAGATGAAGTCCACCGGTGAGGCTATCGGTTATGACGATAAGCTCAACCGCGCAATGTTTAAGGCACTGCAGGCATCCGGTATGCACCTGCAAAATTACGGCACTGTCTTTGCCACTATTGCCGACAAGGACAAGGAGGAGGCACTGCCTCTCATCCGCCGTTTCTACAATCTGGGCTTTAATATCCAGGCAACCGTCGGTACGGCACAGTTCTTAAAGGCTAACGGAATCCGCACCCACATTCTGGGCAAGATCAGTGAGGGCAGTGAGGAGATTCCCGATGCACTGCGCCAGGGCCACATTGCTTACGTGATTAACACAAGAGATTTGGGTACCAGCGATACCACCAATGACGGCCACCAGATTCGTATGCTGGCAACAGAAAACAATGTGACGATTTTCACCGCTCTGGACACTGTCCGTGTGCTTTTGGACGTGCTGGAAGAAACCACACTGACCATTTCTACCATTGATGCGTAAGAGGTAGCTATGAAACAGGGATTATTTGAAATTATTGAAAATAAGCCGCTGACACAAACTGTTTACCAAATGACCTTGCGGGGCGATGTCTCAGAGATTACCGCCCCCGGTCAGTTTGTCAATATCCAACTGGACGGACTGTATCTGCGTCGCCCCATTTCCGTTTGCGATTTGGGCGAAAACACCCTGACCATCGTCTATAAAGCCGTGGGCAAGGGTACCAAGCAGATGTCCAAGATGACCGGCGGCACACTGGATGTACTCACCGGTTTGGGCAACGGCTATGACCTAACCCTTTCCGGGGATAAGCCTGTGTTGTTAGGTGGCGGCGTAGGCGTTCCGCCTATGTTCCTGTTGGCAAAGATGTTGCTTGCCCAGGGCAAGCAAGTGCGGGTCATTTTGGGCTTTAACACCGCTGACGAGATTTTCTACGAAGAAGAATTCAAGAAAATCGGCGCTGAGGTGACTGTGACCACCGTGGACGGCTCTTACGGCATGAAAGGCTTTGTAACAGACGCTCTGGCGGAAATGGACTACTCCTATTTCTACACTTGTGGTCCGGAGCCGATGCTGAAAGCCATTTATAAGGCAAGTAAAACTTCCGGTCAAATGAGCTTTGAAAAGCGTATGGGCTGCGGCTTTGGTGCTTGTATGGGCTGCTCCTGCAAGACAATCACCGGCGGCTATAAGCGCATTTGCAAGGAAGGACCGGTTATGCAGAAGGAGGAGATTTTATGGGAAAATTAAGTGTCAACCTCTGCGGAATTGAACTTTCCAACCCTGTAATTCCCGCCTCCGGTACATTTGGCTACGGCTACGAGTTTGCCGAGCTTTATGACATCAATTGCTTAGGTACATTTTCTTTTAAGGGCACAACCAAAGACCCTCGCTTCGGTAATCCCACACCCCGCATTGCCGAGTGCACCGCCGGTATGATCAATGCTGTCGGTTTGCAAAATCGCGGTGTGGAGCAGGTGATTGCCCACGAATTGCCCCTTCTTAAAAAGTGCTTCCACAAGCCGGTTATGGCAAATGTCAGCGGCTTTTCCGTGGAGGATTATGCCTACACCTGCGAAAAATTAGACAAGGAAGAGCAGGTTGGCTGGCTGGAAGTGAACGTCAGCTGCCCCAATGTTCACGGCGGCGGTATGAGCTTCGGCACAGACCCCAAGGCAGCAGCAGAAGTGACTGCGGCAGTGAAAAAGGTGACCACCAAGCCGGTGATCGTGAAATTAAGTCCCAATGTAACGGACATTGTATCTATTGCCAAGGCTTGCGAGGATGCCGGTGCTGACGGCATTAGCCTGATCAACACTATGTTGGGTATGCGCATCGACTTGCGGAGCAAAAAGCCTGTGATTGCCAACAAAATGGGCGGTTTCTCTGGCTCTGCCATTTTCCCTGTGGCAGTCCGTATGGTCTATCAGGTTTCCAGCGCCGTGAAAATTCCCGTTGTGGGAATGGGCGGTGTCAGCAGCGCAGAGGATGTTGTGGAAATGATGCTGGCAGGCGCAACTGCTGTTGAGGTGGGCGCTGCCAACCTGGTCAACCCTTACGCCTGTCGGGATATTGTGAATGACCTTCCTCGTGTTATGGAGGAATATAAGATTAACTCTCTTTCTGAAATTATTGGAGGTGCAAAATAATGGGTAAGGACGTAATTGTTGCCTGCGACTTTTCCAGTGCAGAGCAGACATTTGCATTTTTGGATAAGTTCACCGGCAGAAAGCCTTTTGTGAAAATCGGTATGGAGCTTTACTATGCCGAAGGTCCGGAAATTGTCCGTCAGATTAAGGCAAGAGGTCATAAAATCTTCTTGGACCTGAAACTCCACGACATTCCTAACACTGTCAAAAAGGCAATGGCAGTGCTCCGGAATTTGGATGTGGATATCACCAACCTGCATGCCGCAGGTGCAACGGCTATGATGCAGGGCGCTTTGGTGGGCTTGACCCGTGAGGACGGCACCCGTCCGCTGCTGATTGCCGTGACCCAGCTGACCTCCACCGACCAGGAGAGTATGGAGCGGGATATCCTCATCAAAGAGCCTATCGACAAGGTGGTTATGCACTATGCGATGACCGCCAAGAATGCAGGCCTTGATGGCATTGTCTGTTCTCCTCTGGAAGCAGGCAAGGTCCACGATACCTGCGGTAAGGACTTTTTGACCATTACCCCCGGCGTGCGTTTTGCAGACGGCGAAGTGGGTGACCAAAAGCGTGTTATGACCCCGGCTCAGGCAAAGGAAATCGGCTCTGACTACATTGTTGTGGGACGTCCTATTACCGCTGCTGCTGACCCTGTTGCGGCATACGAGCGCTGTGTTGCAGAATTCTGCGATTAAGCAGAGGGGAGCCGAACCCCGTTAGGTTTTTGCAGGCTTCTTGCCGCCAATACTGCGCAAAATGTCTTGAAAATACCAACGGGTATTCCCTTCGAAATTTTACTTGTCTTGACGGCAAGCTGCTCTGCAAAAACTGCATAGCACCCCTCAGCCTGGAATTTTTCAGGGCTTTTGGGTGCAGAAGACGCAGCCTTGCTGACGCAAGGCAAGGATGATAAACCGAAAAGAATAAAAAATAACGGCTGAGGGGCTAACGCAGTTCGACTCCCCTCTGCTTAAGGAGGTAGATTATGGAAGCTTATAAAAGAGAATTTATTCAGTTTCTTGAGGGTGCAGGCGTTTTGAAGTTTGGCGATTTTACTGCCAAGTCCGGTAGAAAAATCCCGTATTTTGTTAACGCCGGTATGATCAAAACCGGTGATCAGATCACCAAGATGGGCGAATTCTATGCCAAGGCTTATATGGAAAAGCTGGGCAAGAAAAAGGCTGTTTTGTACGGTCCTGCCTACAAGGGAATTTCTCTGTCCATTTCTGCTGCGGTTGCTCTGAGCAAGAACGGCTTGGACCTGCCTTTCTTCTTTAACCGTAAAGAAGTGAAAGACCACGGCGAAGGCGGTACTTTTGTTGGCTATGTGCCCCAGTCCGGTGAGGAAATTGTCATCATCGAGGATGTTATCACTGCCGGTACTGCAATCCGTGAAAGTATGGAAATCTTGAGCCACCTGGATGGCACCAAGGTGGTTGCCACCTTCATTATGGTGGACCGCAAGGAAAAGGGCCAGTCCGAAAAGGGCGCTATGCAGGAAATTGAGGAGCAGTTTGGCTTCCCCGTGTATTCCGTTGTGGATGTTTATGACATCATCGAATATCTGGAAGAAGACCCTGCCAATGCTGAGAATGTGGAGCGGATTCGCAACTATCTTGCCGTGAATGGAGCAAAGTAATGAGAAGTTTGATTGATATTGTTGATTTTTCGGTAGAAGAACTGGATGAACTGCTGAAGACCGCTTGCGATATCAGCGAACATCCGGAAAAATATGCAAATGCTTGCCGTGGCAAAAAGCTGGCAACCTTGTTCTTTGAGCCTTCCACCCGTACCCGCTTGAGCTTTGAAGCAGCAATGTACGAGTTGGGCGGTAATGTGTTGGGCTTTAGCGATGCCGGCACTTCCTCTGCCTCTAAGGGTGAGAGCGTTTATGATACCGCAAAGATGATCAGCTGCTATGCCGACATTATGGCAATGCGCCATCCCAAAGAGGGCGCACCTTATGTGGCTGCCCGCAGCGCAACCATCCCGGTAATCAATGCCGGTGACGGCGGTCACTGCCACCCCACCCAGACTTTAGCTGACCTTTTGACCATTTATCGGGAACTTGGCAGACTGGACAACCTGACTGTGGGTTTTTGTGGCGACCTGAAGTACGGCAGAACAGTCCACTCTCTCATTTCCGCTTTGTCCCGCTACAATAATATCAAAATCGTCCTGATTTCCCCTGAGGAGCTGGCGCTGCCCAAGTATGTCAAATACGATGTGCTGGATAAGAACCAAATGGAGTATGTGGAAACGACTTCCTTGGAAGATTCCATTAGTCAGTTGGATGTTTTGTATATGACCCGTATCCAGCGGGAGCGTTTTGACAGCTTTGACGAATATGAGCGTCTGAAGGACAGCTATGTGCTGACCGCTGAAAAGATGCAGCTTGCAAAGGAGCATATGCGTGTTCTGCATCCGCTGCCCCGTGTCAACGAGATTTCTGTCAAGGTGGATGAAGATCCCCGCGCAGCCTATTTCCGTCAGGCTCTGAACGGAAAGTTGATGCGTATGGCATTGATTCTGAAGCTTTTGAAAGAGGCCGAAGAGGGCAAACAGATGGAAGAACCTACAGATGTTGTGTTTGGTAAGCTGCACTGCGACAACCCCCGCTGTATCACTTCTACGGAGCAGGAAATTGTCCATACTTTCCGCTGCGTCAACCGTGAAAACGGCATTTATCGCTGCATTTACTGTGAGGCGAAAAAGAAGTTAAATTAACACATTTAGACCCCGTGGTGGAAACTACCAAAACTTAGCCTGAGCAATATAATCCGAATCCGTTTCTAAACCGTATGGCAGCCCTAAAGCTGCGTTATCGCTTTTTGAAGGGCACAAAGCCCGTCTGCAAAGCTCTGCCTTGCTTTAGAACAGCCATACGGCTTAGAAATCTTCGACCTAAGCGGGATGGATGGTTGGTTCAGGCAATCTTTTATGAAGCAGATGGGCTGGCGCCCATCAATGAATAAAAGGAAGTCTGAGCCAATCAGACACCCGCTTAGGCGGGTTCGGATTATATTGCTCAGGCTACACAAAAAAGATAGCCAAACCACGGGGTTTGGTGTGTAAAAAAACAAAAATAAAAAAGAAAACGGTTGTTTCTTGACACTGGTTTTGTGGCGTGTTAGAATAACAAAGTAGTTGAATACTGCTTTCTGCGACTGACGGATTGTATGTGGAGCACCACAGAGGAACAGGAAGTTTTATTTGCCGACCGTCTGGGTGCATTTAGCGTATAGGCTAAGTGTGCCCATTTATATTTTTCAGGAGGTTTTGCTATGAAAAAAGTTGGTATCATTATGGGTAGCGACAGTGATCTGCCCATCATCCAAAAAACCGTAGACACCTTGAAGAGCCTCGAAATTCCTTTTGAGGTTCACGTATATTCTGCACACAGAACGCCCGTCGAAGCAAGGGATTTTGCACTTTCTGCAAGAGACAACGGCTTCGGCGTTTTGATTGCTGCGGCAGGAATGGCAGCCCACCTGGCAGGCGCCATCGCCGCAAATTCTACTTTGCCTGTAATCGGTATTCCCTGCAAGGGTCCTGTGCTGGACGGTATGGATGCCCTGCTTGCCACCGTGCAGATGCCTACCGGTATTCCGGTTGCAACAGTAGCCATCAACGGTGGCGCCAATGCCGCGCTGCTGGCAGCACAGATCTTGGCAGTTTCCGATGAAGCTCTTGCCAAGAAGCTGGATGATAAGCGCGCCAGCGATGCACAGGCAGTCCTGCAGAAGGATGCCGGCATTTTGGAAAGACTGTAATACTTGGTCAATAAGACCTGACAATAAAAGGAGATATTAATTATGGAAAAGAAGCTTGTTTACACCGGTAAGACTAAGGACGTATTTGCTCTGGAGAATGGAAACTTCCTGCTGAAGTTCAAGGACGACTGCACCGGCAAGGACGGTGTGTTTGATCCCGGCGAAAACTCTGTTGGTTTGACTATTGAGGGCGTGGGTGATGTGAACCTGCGTATGTCCATCTATTTCTTCGAGAAGATCAATGCTGCTGGCATTAAGACCCACTATGTCAGCGCTGACCTTGCTAACACCACCATGGAAGTTCTGCCCGGCAAGGTGTTCGGCAAGGGTCTGGAAGTGATCTGCCGCTACAAGGCTGTTGGTTCTTTCTTCCGTCGTTACTCCGATTACTGCACCGAGGGTCAGGACCTGCCCGCATATGTGGAGACCACCTTTAAGAACGACGAGAAGGGCGATCCCCTGGTTACCAAGGACGGCCTGGTGGATTTGGGTGTTATGACATCCGAGCAGTATGATGACCTGAAGGCTATGACTCAGGCAATCACCAAGATCGTTGCAGACGACCTGAAGGAAAAGGGCCTGGATATGTATGACATCAAGTTTGAGTTCGGTTACGATGCAGACGGCAAGGTGATGCTGATCGACGAGATCGCTTCCGGCAATATGCGTGTGTACAAGGATGGTCAATATGTTGACCCCATGACCCTGAACAAGCTGTTCTTCGCTTAATTTCCCGAAAGGAGTTTCGAAATGGGAGGCTTTTTCGGAATTGCATCCAGGCAAGACTGTATGATGGATGTATTCTTTGGCGTGGACTATCATTCCCATTTGGGAACACGCCGTGGCGGTATGGCCGCCTATGATAAGGAAATTGGTCTGCAAAGAAAAATTCACAACATTGAAAATGCACCTTTCCGCACCAAGTTTGAGCATATTTTCGACGAGATGCAAGGCACTTCTGCCATTGGCTGTATCAGCGACAGCGACCCGCAGCCGATGCTGATTCGCTCCAAGCTGGGCACCTTCGCCATTACCACCGTCGGTGTGGTGAACAATGCAGATGCGCTGATTGACAAGTATCTTGCCCATGGCGGTCATTTTGACGCAATGACCGGAGGCAAGGTCAATTCCACCGAGCTGATTGCATCGCTGATCTGCCTGAAAGATAATTTCGCGGAGGGCTTGCAATTTGTCCAACAGGAAATTGATGGCACAGCCAACATCCTGATACTCAAGCAGGACGGCAACCTGATTGCCGCCCGTGACCGTTTGGGTAGAATCCCGGTGCAAATCGGTAAGAACGAGGACGGCTACTGTGCATCCTTCGAGCAGTTTGCTTACACCAAGCTGGGCTTTGAACACGTCTGTGAGCTGGGCCCCGGTGAAATTGTGGAGCTTTCCCCGGAGGAAATGACGCAGCTGGTTGCCCCTGGAAAGGAAATGCGGATGTGTGCATTCCTTTGGAGCTATTATGGTTATCCCACTTCTACCTATGAGGGTATCAATGTGGAGGCAATGCGTTACCGCAACGGTGCAGCTATTGCCGAGCGTGATATGGCACAGGGAAGAAGTATGGAGATCGACTATGTAGGCGGTGTTCCGGACAGCGGCACGCCCCACGCCATCGGTTATGCGAACCGCACCGGAAAAGCCTTTGCCCGTGCATTTATCAAGTACACCCCCACCTGGGCAAGAAGCTTTACCCCTGCAAAGCAGTCCGACCGGAACAAGATCGCTAAAATGAAGCAAATTCCGGTGCACGAGCTGATTGCTGGCAAGAATTTGCTGTTTGTGGACGATTCCATCGTTCGCGGCACCCAGCTGCGGGAAACCGTTGAGTTCTTGTACGATAATGGTGCAAAGACGGTGCATATGCGTTCTGCTTGCCCGCCCATTATGTACGGCTGCAAGTACCTGAACTTCTCCCGTGCCACCAGCGATATGGAGCTGATCTCCCGTCAGACCATTATGGAACTGGAAGGGGAGGAAGGCTTTAAGTACCTGGAGGAGTATGCCGACGGCAATACCCAGCGGGGCAAGCGTATGCGCAAGACGATTTGCGAAAAGTTTAAGTTTGATTCTCTGGGCTTCCAGACAGTAGACGGTGTTGTAAAGGCCATCGGTATGGAGCCTTGCAAGCTTTGCACCTACTGCTGGAACGGAAAAGAATAATAAGAAATAGGAGTTTCGATTATGTCTGAAAAGAGTTACTCTGCAAGCTACGCCGCTGCCGGCGTAGATATCACTGCCGGTTATCGCGCAGTGGAACTGATGAAAAAGCACGTGGCTCGCACCCGTAACGAAGGCTGCTTGGATGATGTGGGCGGCTTTGGCGGTTGCTTTGGTCTGCCGGTTGCCGGTATGGAAGAGCCTGTTTTGGTTTCCGGTACCGACGGCTGCGGCACCAAGGTAAAAATGGCCATTTTGATGGATAAGCACGACACCATCGGCATTGATGCGGTGGCAATGTGTGTCAATGATATTATCTGTGTGGGTGCAAAGCCCCTGTTCTTCTTAGATTACATTGCCTGCGGCAAGAATATCCCTGAGAAGATTGCACAGATTGTGGCCGGTGTTGCCGTGGGCTGTGTGCAGTCCGGTGCAGCACTGATCGGTGGCGAAACTGCAGAGCATCCCGGGATGATGCCTGTGGAAGATTACGATCTGGCTGGTTTTGCTGTTGGCATCGTGGATAAAAAGAAGATTTTGGATAACACCAGAATGCAGGCCGGTGATGTTGTGATTGCGTTGCCCTCTACCGGCATCCACTCCAATGGTTTTAGCCTTTGCAGAAAGGTGTTTAACATCGATAACAATGATCCTGATCTTTACGTTCCCCGGGAGGAATTGGGCGGCAAGACAGTAGCAGAAACTCTGCTGACTCCCACTAAAATTTACGTTAAGCCCGTGCTTGCGCTGCTTGAGAAGGTAGATGTAAAGGGTATCAGCCATATTACCGGTGGCGGTTTCTATGAAAACATTCCCCGCAGTATTCCGGATGGTCTG
>JAZRHG010000057.1:0-18319 GCA_045644625.1 Faecousia sp. | reverse complement strand
GGTGGAACCGGTGGGAGTGGGGATACGCTGAGCAGCGCCGATCAGCTTGCCGTTCAGCTCGGGGATAACCAGGCCGATAGCCTTAGCAGCACCGGTGGAGTTGGGCACGATGTTGCAAGCACCTGCACGGGAGCGGCGCTTGTCACCCTTACGCTGAGGACCGTCCAGGATCATCTGGTCGCCGGTGTAAGCGTGGATGGTGCACATAATGCCGGACTCGATAGCAGCCAGGTCGTCCAGAGCCTTAGCCATGGGAGCCAAGCAGTTGGTGGTGCAGGAAGCAGCAGAGATGATGTTGTCTTCCTTGGTCAGGGTGTTGTGGTTAACATTGTAAACGATGGTGGGCAGGTCGTTGCCAGCGGGAGCAGAGATAACAACCTTCTTAGCGCCAGCGTCGATGTGAGCCTGAGCCTTAGCCTTAGAGGTGTAGAAACCGGTGCACTCCAGCACAACGTCAACACCCAGCTCGCCCCAGGGCAGCTCAGCAGCGTTAGCCTTAGCGTAGTTGGTGATCTTCTTGCCGTCAACAACGATGTTGTCCTCGCCAGCCTCAACGACATGACCCTGAGCAGCGTAATTGCCCTGAGTGGAGTCGTACTTCAGCAGGTGAGCCAGCATTGCGGGAGAAGTCAGGTCGTTGATAGCGACAACTTCGTAACCCTCAGCGCCGAACATCTGACGGAAAGCCAGACGACCGATACGGCCAAAACCATTGATAGCAACTTTAACAGACATAGTTTTTTCCTCCATTAAATAACTTGCTGCACACGCAGCATTATAGACTGATTTTTTGCAGGGACTTTTTAACCCTATACAGGACCCATTATACTATAAATCCCTTGGGTTGTAAAGTGGCGAATTTGTAAAAATGATGAACTTTCTGTTATAAAAAATTGGAATAGCTCACCAATTTTATGTTTTTTCCGAGAAAAACGCCGTGATGGCCTTCTGGTCGGCAGAAATGCTGCCCTGAAAGAAGCCCGCTTTACCGCCGCCCTTGCCGGACAATTTTCGGGTAATTTCCCTGCCTAATTCCGCAACATCGGTTTCCTTGCTAATCAGGGCAAAGGTGTAGCCCAGCGTGTCTGTTCCCTGAAACACCGCCGCCAAACCGCCCGAGATTTGGGCGATTTTTTCCGCTAAGGGGCGGGCAGGCAAGTGCTCGGTGAAGTACACCACGTCTCCGCAGTTTACATAACTTTTTGCCAGTGTGTCCATCCACTGCTTTTCTAAATTGCTGCTACGGAACTTTTCTGCTGCCAGCGCTTCGTTCATCCGCTGGGCTGCAGCGCCGGTCTCCAGCATTTTCGCAGAAAACGCCTGACAGACCTTTTTGTTTTGGTCATACACTTGGGCCAGCAAGTTATACGCCCGCTTTCCGCACACCATTTCGATGCGCACACCCTGATGAAATTTCACGCAGCTGAGCAGTTTAATCACACCGATTTCGCCGGTAGTTTTGTTGTGCACACCGCAACAGGCGCAGGTGTCAATTCCGGGAATTTCCACCAGTCGCACCGGATAGGGCAGAGCCTTCTTGGTGCGGTAGGGGATGGTGGGCAATTCCTCTTCCGACGGCACAGAGCATTTGACAGGCAAATTCTCATAGATGGCTTGGTTTGCGAGGCGTTCGATTTCCTGCAAACCCGCCTCAGGTATGACTACATCAAAATCAATGGTAATCACATCCTCGCCCATATGAAAGCCCACATTGTGGCAGCCGTACAGGCGGTTTGCGATGCCGGAGACGATATGCTCGCCGGTGTGCTGCTGCATCAGGTCAAACCGGCGCTGCCAGTCAATCTTGCCATCCACCTTTTGCCCCACGCAAAGGGGCTTGTCCACCAAATGCCAAACAACCCCATCCGTTTCCTGCACATCCAGCACCTTGGCATCTGCCAAAGCGCCCCGGTCGCTGGGCTGACCGCCCCCTTCGGGGTAAAAAGCGGTGGCATCCAGCGATACCCAAAAACCTTTTTCGTTTTCCAAAATATTCGCCACAGCGGCAGAAAAGGCAGTCAAATGACTGTCCTCATAATATAACTTTCGCATTTTGCAAATCCTCCTGCAAATTTCTCCCATTTTACCACAAAACACAGGTTCTTGTCGAGGATTTTTCCGAAAAAGGTTTCCGTTTTCGTGGTTTTTCTGTAACCCCGCTGGATAAAATGAAGGTGAAAGGAGGACAGGCTATGCAATGTCAAAAATTAAAAACCTATATGGAAAGCGGACGCGTGGTATTTCTTCCTGCCCGCGCCATTCGTCCCAACCCGCTGCAGCCCCGCAAAATTTTCCGGGAGGAAGCCCTGTCCGAGCTGGCAGAAAGCATTCGCCGTCACGGCATTTTGCAGCCACTGTCTGTTCGGCGGATTGGCACAAGCTATGAGCTGATTGCCGGGGAGCGCCGCCTGCGGGCTGGCATTTTGGCGGGACTGACGGAAATCCCCTGCATTGTGATGAATATGGACGAAAAAGAGTCGGGAATGACCGCGCTGGTGGAAAATCTGCAGCGGCAGGATTTGGATTTTATCGAGGAGGCGCGAGGCATTTGCCGCATTATGGAGGAATACACTTTTTCCCAGGAGCAGGCGGCGCAGCTTTTGGGGAAAAGCCAAAGCGCGGTTGCCAATAAACTGCGACTTTTGCGACATTCTCCGCCGGTATTAGAGGCGCTGCGGCAGGAAAATTTGACCGAACGCCACGCCCGCGCTTTATTAAAGCTTCCCGCAGAGCCGGAAAAATTAAAAGCCATTGCCCACATTTCCCGCCTGAATATGAGTGTTGCCCGCACCGAGCAGTACATTGACAGCCTCTTGTCGGCAGAACCGGAAAAGCCGCAAAGCGCCAACATAAGCACCTTTTTGAAAAACGTCACCCAAACCTTAAGCCGCATCCAGCAATGCGGGATTGCGGCAATTTCCGAGCGGAAGGAGACGGAAAGCCAAATCGTTCTGACCATCACCATTCCCAAATAATCTTTTTCGGTTGCCCGCAAGAAAAGAATGTGCTATAATAGCATCACTTTTGATTGGGAGGCAATCCTCTTGAAATACTTAAAACAAATTGTGATTATTCTGGGCTTTTGCCTGCTGGGCGAGATTTTGGCAAGCCTTATTCCCTTGCCCATTCCCGCATCCATTTACGGCTTAATTGCTCTGTTTGTTGCCCTGATGACCGGCATTTTGAAGGAAACCGCCATTGCCGAAACCGCCAATTTTCTCATTTCCGGTATGAGCGTGCTTTTTGTGGCGCCGGCAGTGAATATTTTGGCCTACTACGGTGTGATTGCGCCGGCATTGGTGCCGATTTGCCTGATTGTGATTTTGTCCACCTTCCTGACCTTTTTCGTTTCCGGCATTGTGACGCAGCTTTTGCAGAAGAAGGAGGATAAGGAAAATGTCTGATTTTCTCCAAGAATTATCTCTTTTTCCGCTGGTGCTGACTTTGGGCGCATATCAATTTGGTCTGTGGTGCCAAAAAAAAGGAAAAAGCCCTCTTTTTAACCCCCTTTTGATCGCCGTGTTGGTGGTAATTGGCGTGCTTTTGCTTTTTCGGTTTGATTTGGAGCAATACCAAACCGGTATAAACGCCATTTCTTGGCTGCTCACCCCTGCAACGGTGTGTTTGGCGCTGCCCTTGTACCGGCAAATCAAGGTGCTGAAAAAGAATTTGCCTGCCATTTTTGCAGGAATTTTCGCCGGAACGCTTTCCTGTTTGGGCTTTATCCTTCTATTTTGTGCCCTATTTCGTTTGGACACGGCTATTTCCGTCTCTTTGCTCCCAAAGTCCATCACCACCGCTATCGCCATCGTGTTGTCCCAGGATAACGGGGGAATGGCAGCCTTAACCTCTGCCGCCATTTTGATTACAGGCATTTTGGGAAATGTGACCGCTCCTATGTTATGTAAACTGTTTCGTTTCCGCGATCCTGTTGCACAGGGTGTTGCCATTGGCACCGCCGCCCACGCCCTTGGCACAGTCCGTGCCAACGAAATGGGCGCCATACACGGCGCGGCCAGCAGTCTTTCTTTGGTCGTTGCCGGCGTTTTAACCGTAATATTATTCCCTTTTGCCTGTATGCTACTGTAACAGAAATATAAAACACAGACCGCATAACTTATGCGGTCTGTGTTCTTTTCTTGGATAAAATTATTGCTTTTCGAAAGCTTCCGGGCCGTGGTTGCACCAGGGACAGACGTAATCTGCCGGGAGTTCGTCGCCCTCGTAAACATAGCTGCAAATTTTACAGACCCATTTTCCCGCCTCGGTGGGTTGGGGCTTGGGTTTAATGTGGTCAAAGTAATACTGGTAGGTCACGCTGGGTGCTTCCGACAGCACCTTCGCCTCGGTGACCTCTGCGATAAACACAGTGTGGGTACCGCAATCCTGGGTGGAAATGACCTTTCCGCTGATAACCGCATTGGAGCAGCCGTCCACATACCGCAGGCCGTTTTGGGTGCGGGTGGCAGGAATGTTTTCAAATTTATCCACATCCCGTCCCGACTGGAAGCCATAATGCTGGAAAATCCAGAACACCGCATCCTGAGAAAGCACAGACAAATTGAAAACGCCGGTGCGCATCACCATATCGTGGGTCAGATTGCTCTTATTCACCGCAACCAAAATCTGGGCAGGCACATCGGTGACCTGCATCGCGGTGTTGATAATGCAGCCGTTATCCTTGCCGTTTTCCTGGGCGGTGAGCACAAACAGACCGTAGCTTAACTTAAATAATGCGTTGTTGTCCATAATTTACTCCTTGTCTAATAAAAGTTGAAATGCTCCGCAGACACCGGCATCGTTTCCTAAACTTGCCAAAGAAAATTCCACCGGCGTTGCCGCGTGATATACATATTTTTCAAAATATCTCTGTATGCCATCCAAAAGGGGCTGTCCTGCCTTGCTGACACCACCGCCAATGACCACCGCTTCCGGATTGATTACATTACAAATATTGCCTAAAAACTGGCCCATATAGTCATAAATCTGCTCTAAAACTGCCTGTGCCGCTGTGTCGCCCGCCTTTGCTGCATCAAACACGGCTTTGCAAGTCAGGTTTTCTATGTCCGTCAACACAGAGGATGTCTTGTTTTCTGCCAAATGCTTTTTTGCCAGGCGGACAATTCCGGTGGCAGAGCAGTACTGCTCCACGCAGCCTTTTTTGCCGCAACCGCAGGTTTCCGTCTCCCGGGGGTTCAGCACCATATGTCCGATTTCGCCTGCGGCACCGTGGGCACCTGAAATCACCTTGCCGTCCAGCACAATTCCGCCGCCTACGCCGGTGCCTAAGGTCACCAGCACCATACTTTTGTACTTTGCACCGCTGCCCTTTGTAAATTCTCCCAAGGCGGCAACATTTGCATCATTTTGTGCTGCAACCGGAAAGCCGGTTAAGGCTTCCAGCGCTTGTTTCAAATTAAAAACGCCCCAGCCCAAATTATCGCATTTATTCACCGTGCCGTCTGCCAGCACACTGCCCGGCGCGCCGATGCCAATTCCCAAAACAGCTTCCTTGGGAATATCCTTTCCTTCTAAGTATGCCAAAAGGGCATGGGCAATATCCGGCAGAATTTGCACGCCGCCGTTTTGGGTGCGGGTTGGAATTTCCCACTTGTCAAGCATTGTACCCGTTGTGTCAAAACAGGCAATTTTTACGGTTGTCCCGCCCAAATCCACACCAAAGCCGAAGTTCATAAATTTTCCTCCCCAGGTTGAGAGAACTCAAACCGATGTTTTCTTTATTATACATACTCTATTAAAAAATTACCAGTATCTGTTTTATTTTTTCTTGCGTTTCTATTTATTTTGAGGTAACATATAATTAACAACAAGAAAGGATTGATAGGAACTTATGATTAAAGTTGACATTTCCAATGTTTGGGGCGATATTTCCCTTCCGGATTTGCTTGCCACCGAAAAAGAGGTTTTTGATGCCCATATGACCCTGACCGATAAAAGCGGTGAGGGCAATGACTTTTTGGGTTGGCTGGACCTGCCGGTTTCTGAACCCACCGAAGAAATCACCCGCATTCGTGCTGCGGCCAAACGCATTCGGGAAACTTCCGACGTGTTTGTGGTGATTGGTATCGGCGGCAGCTACTTAGGACCCCGCGCGGCTATTGAACTGATGCAAGGCCCCAACCACAACATCGGCAAAGGAAAGGGCAATCCCCAGATTTATTTTGCAGGCAACACCCTGTCCACCCGCCACTGGAACGAGCTGGTGCGGCTGCTGGAGGGCAAGGATTTCTCCATCGCCATTATCTCCAAATCCGGCACCACCACTGAGCCTGCCATTGCCACCCGCGCATTGCGCTGGCTGTTGGAGCGCAAATACGGCACCGAGGGCGCAAAAGCCCGCACCTATGCCATCACCGACCCCGCCAAGGGCGCACTGCGGCAAATGGCAACAGAAGAAGGCTGGGAGTCCTTTGTCATTCCTCCCAGCGTGGGCGGCCGTTACAGTGTGCTGACTGCCGTGGGTCTTCTGCCGTTGGCAGTTGCAGGCATTGATCCGATGGAAATTATGGAAGGCGCTGTGGAAGCCAAGAAGATTTACGACATCCGCTCCTTTGAAAATCCCGTATGGCTGTATGTTGCCATCCGCAACCTGCTGTACCGTCGCGGCAAGTGCATTGAGATTTTAGAGTCCTTTGAACCGGGCTTTAAGATGATGGGCGGCTGGTGGCAGCAGCTGTTTGGCGAAAGCGAAGGCAAAGACGGCAAGGGCATTTTCCCGGTCACTGCAGAATTTACTCCCGACCTGCACTCTTTAGGTCAGATGATTCAGCAAGGCGAGCGGAATATTTTCGAAACAATGGTGCGTTTTGACGCCCCTGAGAACAAACTGACCATCGGCGGCGACTACAAAAATCTGGACGGACTGAACTACTTAGAAGGCAAAACCTTAGACTTCGTGGACGAAAAGGCATATTTGGGTACGCTGGCTGCCCACGTGGACGGCGGTGTTCCTGTCATCACTATGGATATGGGCGAGCTGACAAACCAGAAGCTGGGCGAGATGTTCTATTTCTTCGAGCTTGCCTGCGGTGTGTCCGCTTATATGCTGGGTGTCAACCCCTTCAATCAGCCCGGTGTGGAGTTCTATAAGCGCAATATGTTCCAGCTTTTGGGCAAGCCCGGCTATGAAGTGTAAATTATTTTCACTTTTATGCAAATAGGTGTTGAAAAGTTCACAAATAACTGTTAAAATTATAGCATAACAGTACGCTGTTACAGTAAAGGAGGAATTCCCTATGATTCAAGTTATTATGGGCCTGAAGGGTTCGGGCAAAACCAAGAAGTTAATCGACTCCATCAACCAGGCTGTTGCCAGCGCACAGGGCGACGTAGTCTGCATCGAGTACGGCAAAAAGCTGACTTATGATGTCAACTACCGCGTTCGTTTGGTGGATTCTCAAGAATACGGCATTAATTCTCTGGAAATGCTGAAAGGCTTCCTGAGCGGTCTGCATGCCGGTAACTTTGATATTACCAATGTGTACATCGATAACCTGTATAAGACCATCGGCACTGACCGTGCAAATGGCGAGGCTTTCATCCTGTGGTGCGCTCAGTTTGCAGAAGCAAACAATATGAACATCACCATCACCGTCTCCGACGACCCCGAAGGCGCTTCCGAGGAAGTAAAAAAATTCCTGTAATTAAAAAAACAGAAAAACACACAGGCAAATGCCTGTGTGTTTTTTTAGTTGACAAACAGCTTTTAAATCGATATAATATTATTGATATAAAAATACTTGTTTCATCAAGTTTCAAATAAAGGAGTTTGTTATGAGCAAAATCAGTGTAATCGGCGCCGGTAATGTGGGCGCAACCATCGCCAACGACCTGATGATTCAGGGCGTTGCTTCCGAAATCGTTTTGATTGACATTAACCAAAAGAAGGCTAAGGGTGAAGCTTTGGATGTGTATCAGGGTGCGCCCTTCCAGTCCCCCGCCATTGTCCGTCCCGGTGAATACGAGGATGCTGCCGGTTCCGACATCGTGGTCATCACCTGCGGTGTGGCAAGAAAGCCCGGTATGACCCGCCTGGATTTGGCGCAGACCAATGTGAACATCCTGAAGGATGTGACAAAAAATGTCGTTCCCTATGCAAAGGACGCCATTTATGTAATCGTTTCCAATCCGGTTGACATTCTGACCTATGTATTTACCAAGCTGTCCGGTCTGCCCGAACGGCAAATTATCGGCTCCGGCACCATTTTGGACACCAGCCGTCTGCAGGCAAACCTGGCGAAGCGCTTCTGCATCAGCCCCAAGAATGTTCACGCCCACGTTTACGGCGAACACGGCGACAGCTCTTTCGTTGCCTGGTCTCTGGCAACCATCGCCAACAACCATATTGACGCCTACAAGGACGTGTCTCCCGACCGGGACCGCATCACCTGGAACAAGGATTATGCGGCTGTGGAAGAATATGTGAAGAAATCCGGCGGCACCATTATTGAAAATAAGGGTGCTACCTTCTACGCGGTGGCAATGTCCGTTTGCCATATCTGCAAGTGCATTTTCTCCACCGCTGGCACAGCCCTCACCGTTTCCACAATGATGCACGGCGAATACGGCGTTGAGGATGTGTGCCTGTCTACCCTGTGTCTGGTAGACCGCACCGGTGTCCGGGGCAAAATCCTCACCAAGCTCTCCGACGAAGAAGTGCTGAAATTCCAGGCAAGCGCCAACAAGCTCAAAGAAGTTCTTTCTCAAATCACCCTGTAAGTAAAACGCAATACGCCCTCCGGCTGAAAGCCGGAGGGCGTTACTATTTTATTCACCGTAGCCTTGGGGGTTGTTTTTTTGCCAGTTCCAGGAATCCCGGCACATATCTGCCAAATTCTTTTCCGCCTTCCAACCCAAAACCGTGGCGCTTTTTGCCGGGTCTGCATAGCAGGTGGCAAGGTCGCCGGGGCGGCGGGGTGCGATGACGTGGGGCACGGGAACATTGTTCACTTCCTGGAAGGTGCTGACCATATCCAGCACACTGTAACCGGTGCCGGTGCCTAAATTGAACACTTCACAACCGGTGTTGTTTGTCACATAGTCAACTGCCGCAACGTGCCCCTTGGACAGGTCTACCACGTGGATATAATCCCGCACGCCGGTGCCGTCGGGGGTGTCGTAGTCATTGCCGAACACGTTCAGGTGGGGTCTGCGACCTACCGCCACCTGGGTGATATAGGGCATCAGGTTGTTGGGGATACCCCGGGGGTCTTCACCGATGCGTCCGCTTTCGTGGGCGCCGATGGGGTTAAAGTACCGCAGCAGGCAAATGCTCCACTGGGCATCCGCATTTGCCATACCGGAGAGGATTTGCTCCGTCATAAACTTTGTCCAGCCGTAGGGGTTAGTGCAGGTGCCGGTTTTGCTGTCCTCTTTTAAGGGCATTTGGTTGTCTGCCGAGTAAACCGTGGCAGAGGAGGAGAAAATCAGGCGTTTTACCCCCGCTTTTTCCATAACCTTGGTCAGCACCAATGTGGAATTTAGGTTGTTATCATAGTACAGCCAGGGCTTTTCCACACTTTCACCCACGGCCTTAAGGCCCGCAAAGTGAATGACACAGGAAATTTCATTTTCTGCGAAAATTTTTGTCAGCAGCGCTTCATCCCGCACATCGCCCTCATAAAACTTCACATTTTTTCCGGTCAGCTCCTGCACCCGGTTTAAGCTCTCGGGATTGGAGTTGCACAGGTTATCAACCACTACAGGTTCATAGCCTTTGTTTAATAGCTCCACACAGGTATGCGAGCCGATGTATCCGGCACCGCCGGTAACCAAAACCTTCATAAATTCTCCTCCTAATTCTTTTTTTCCATTTTAACAAACTCCGCCAAAAAAAGCAACTGTATTTTCTCTTGCTATTTCGCCCGTTGGAGGATATAATAAAGTTGTGTTATTATAGACTGTAAGGTAGTTAGCCAATGAAACCATTCCTACAGGAGGTAGTTATATGGACCCTATTTATGTCACCGGTCACAGAAATCCGGATACCGACTCCATTGTTTCGGCAATGGCATACGCCTCTTTGCGAAACGCCCTGGGCGATGCAGAATATGAAGCCGCCTGCCTGGGCCACGTATCCGACGAAACCCAGATTGTTCTGGACCGTTTTGGCTTTCAGCCACCGAAACGCCTCCACAACATGTACACACAGGTGCGGGACCTGGATTTTGATACCCCGCCGGTGTTAAGCGCGGCAGTCACCGTGGGCAAGGGCTGGAAAATCCTGCAGGAGCAGAAAAACCTTGCCGCCATTCCCGTTTCCAACGAGGACGGCACTTTATTTGGTATGCTCTCCCGGGAAAACATCGCCCGCTACAATATGGAAATGATCAGCGCAGCGCGCCTGCGGGAAGTGCCGCTTTTTAACCTTTTGTCTGTTCTGGACGGACGGGTACTCAACGAAGCCGGCGAAAATGTGGATATCATCAGCGGTGATGTGACTATCGCCCTGCCCCAGGCGCAGGAAAACCTGCTGTTTAACAACCCCGATTCCATCGTGCTTTGTGGCCATCAGCCGGATATGATCCGTCGCGCTTTGGAGATGAATGTGAATTGTCTTGTGCTGTGTCAGGCAGAGCTGAGCGAGGAGCTGCGGTCGCTGGCAACCACGACCTGCATTATTGCCACACCCTACGATGCCTATCGGGCAGCCCGCCTGATTTTCCAATCCGTACCCATTTCCAGCATTTGCCGCACCAACGACATTGTCTGCTTCCATCTGGAAGACCGTGTGGACGAGGTGCGGGAGCAGGTGCTGAAATTCCGTACTTCCACCTACCCCATTTTGGATGAAAACGAAAAGGTCGTGGGCGTACTCACCCGCTACCATTTGCTGCGTCCCCGCCGCAAGCGGGTGGTTTTGGTGGACCACAATGAGATTTCCCAGTCTGTGCCCGGTTTGGAAGAGGCAGACATTTTGGAAATCATTGACCACCACCGTCTTGCAGACATCCAAACCAACAACCCCATTTATGTGCGCAACGAGCCTGTGGGCTCTACCAACACCATCATCGCCAGTATGTTCCAGGACAGGGGTCTGATGCCCTCTGCCAAAATGGCAGGCATGATGGGTGCTGCCATTTTGTCCGACACCGTTATGTTCAAATCTCCCACCTGCACCGAGCGGGACAAGCGGACGGCGGAGCGGATGGCGCGTATTGCCAATGTTTCTTTGGAGGAGCTGGGTCGGGAAATCTTCTCCGCTTCTATGGACGGAAAATCCGCAGAGGATTTGTTGTTTTCCGACTACAAGGAATTCCATATCGCAGGCTACAATTTGGCTGTGGCGCAGGTTACCTGCGTGGATAGCCCCGCAATGCTGGAGCGGAAAGAAGAATTCCTGACACTTATGGAGCAGACCGCCAAAAAGAAGGGCTTCTCTATGGTCATTCTGATGCTCACCGATGTGCTGTTGGAAGGCTCGCAGCTGATTTATGTAGGACCGGACGAAACCATTCAGCAGGCCTTCTCCGTGCAGCCCAAGGGCAACGCCGTGTTCCTGCCCGGTGTTATGAGTCGTAAAAAGCAGGTCATTCCTATGCTTTCTGCCTTGTGGGGTTAATCTATGGGTCTTCACAGTTTGCTGGGAAACGCCCGCTTAAAAGAAAACCTGCAGGCAAGTCTTGCCCAGGGACGGACCTCCCATTTCTATTTAATTTCCGGTCCTGTCGGATCCGGAAAAAAGACCTTGGCGCGGCTGCTCACTGCTGCGCTGCTGTGCAAGGACGGGGATAAACCCTGTCTGCAATGCACTGCCTGCCGAAAAGTCATAGCAGACACCCATCCGGATTTCATCACGGTGACCGACAAGGAACACAAAAATGTGGCGGTGAAAATCGTGCGGGAAATTCGGGAGGATATGTTTATTCTGCCCAACGAAGCCTCTAAAAAAGTTTATCTGTTTCCTCAGGAATTGGGCGTGGAAGGACAAAACGCCCTTCTGAAGGTTTTGGAAGAACCGCCGGCGCATACCGTGGCCATTTTGCTTGCGGAAAACCCCGAGAAAATACTCACAACCGTCCGCTCCCGCTGCACAGAGCTTGCGTTGCAAGGTCTTTCCGACGGTGAAATGCGCACGGCGCTGCGTCAGGAGTTTCCGGAAGCAGAGGAAGACCTTTTGCAAGGTGCCATTGCCCGCAGCGGCGGATATTTGGGGCAGGCAAAGGCTCTGCTTTCTGCCGGTGGCGGGGCAAGCGCCCAGACCGAACGCTTTGTAAATGCTTTTGCCAAAAAAAGCCCACTGGAACTGCTCACCCTGCTGACCCCTATGGGCGCGTGGGGCAGAGATAAATTTTTGGAAGAAATTTCCCTTTGGACCAATCTGCTGCAGCAAGCCCTGTCCTGCCGCAGCGGTATGGCCGCTGCCTCCCCGCAGGTGCGGTTTTTGGCAGAGGCAAGAAGTTCCAAAGAACTGTTGCAGGCCGTTCGAACCTTGCAAACAGCCATAGAATATGCTCAGGGAAACATTTCGGTTGCCGCTATTTGCGGCTGGCTAAACTGGTCCCTGTTATAAGATATAAGGAGTTATCAATGGAAAACCAGATAAAAGAAGCGCCGGAAATGGTGGAAGTGGTAGATATCCAGTTCCGCCCCGGACAGAAAATTTATTATTTTGACCCGGCAGGAATTTCCTGCAAGCCCGGTGACCACGTGATTATGGACACTGCCCGTGGTCCGGAATTTGGCTACTGCACTTCAGCAAATCACAAAATCCCCGCAAAAGATGTGGTAGCGCCCTTGCGGCAGGTATTGCGTTTGGCAACCGCTGCCGACGAAAAAGCTGCGGAGGAAAACCGAAAGACGGAAAACAAGGCGTTTGCGGTCTGCAATGAAAAAATTCAGGAATTTCAGCTGGATATGCAGCTGGTTTCGGCAGAGTGCGCCTTTGACGGCAGCAAAATTCTGTTCTTCTTTACCGCTGACGAGCGTGTAGATTTCCGCGAGCTGGTAAAGACCTTGGCAAGCGCCTTCCATACCCGCATTGAGCTGCGCCAAATCGGCGTGCGGGACAAAGCCAAAATGGTAGGCGGTCTGGGCATTTGCGGCAGACCCTTCTGCTGCGCAAGCTTTTTGGACGATTTCCAGCCTGTGTCCATCAAGATGGCGAAAACACAGAATTTAAGCTTAAATCCCACCAAAATCTCCGGCACCTGCGGCCGGCTGATGTGCTGCCTCAAATACGAACAGGATGCCTATGAAGATTTGATTCGCACCAGCCCCAAGTTAGAGTCCTTTGTGGATACCCCGGAGGGCAGGGGCACGGTTGTGGAGCTGGATTTGCTCCGCCAGCGTGTAAAGGTCCGCTACGAGGACAGACCGGAAGCCATCGGCACCTTTGCCAATGCAGATATTGCCGTGTTCCGCAATGGCAAAGCCAAGAAAACAGACCTGCCTGTCCCGGAGGATTGGGCACCTATCTCCGGTAGCCGGAGAGCCCGCAGAAAGCAGGAAACGGAATCCGAGGGGCGTATGTTCTTAGACCCCATTAAGTTCCGCTACTCCGAGGAAACCATTGCCGAGGAGCAGGAAATCACTCCGGAAGCGGAAGCGCAAGAGCCGAAGAACCACTCCCGCAACCACCGCCGCAGACAGAAGGCGCAAAAGCCGGCAGCCGAGCAAACCCAGGCCGCAGAGCACACGCCCGCCAAGGATGCCGCGGAACAGCCTGCCCGCCGCCGTCCGCCCCACCGTCGCAGACGCAGACCGGGCACCAACAAAGAATAAACCCCCGGAGGAATGAATATGATTGCAGGGCTGCAAAAAATGACCCTTTTGGATTTCCCCGGAAAGGTAGCCTGCACCTTGTTTTTGCAGGGCTGCAATTTCCGTTGCCCCTTTTGCCACAACTCGGACCTGCTTCCCCACAAGGGTGAAGAATGTATGACCGAGGAGGCTTTTCTGAAATTTTTGGAAAGCCGCAAGGGACTTTTGGACGGGGTTGCCATCACCGGTGGCGAGCCCACCGGACAGCCCGGCTTGCCGGAGCTGATAGGCAAAATCAAAGCCCTTGGCTTTGCCGTTAAGTTAGATACCAACGGCACCAACCCCAAAATGCTCACAGACCTTGTGGAGGCGGGCTTGGTGGACTATGTGGCGGTGGATGTGAAAAACAGCCCCGAAAAGTACGCCGAAACCGTGGGGCTGCCCAGCCTGAAGCTGGACAAAATTGCAGAAAGTCTTGCCTTTTTAATTTCCTCGGAGGTGGACTATGAGTTCCGCACCACGTTGGTGGCGCAGTTTCACACCGAGAAGGATGTAGAGGCAATCGGCCAGTGGCTAACCTCCCTTGTACCGGGGAAAAAGCCGAAAAAATTATTTCTGCAAAGCTTTGTGGATCGGGACAGTGTGGTTTTTTCCGGCCTGTCTGCCCCTTCTGCAGAGCAAATTGCCACATTTGCCGAAATCTTGACACCATATGTAGAAACGGTGGCTGTTCGGGGCGTGGAAACACAATGACTTTTTCGCCTTTGAAAGGGCATAGACACAATA
Organism: Faecousia sp.; assembly: GCA_045644625.1. Classification (GTDB taxonomy): domain Bacteria; phylum Bacillota; class Clostridia; order Oscillospirales; family Oscillospiraceae; genus Faecousia. The sequence goes on along the minus strand of JAZRHG010000057.1, from coordinate 3,811 downwards.
TATTGTGTTTTGAAAATATTTTTTCAACAACATATTGACATTTTTCAGAATCTATTTTATAATACGGACGATGCCGACTTTTATGCCGGTATTGTCCGTATTATTTATTTACATTACATATATATAGCAGGAGGAAGAACCCATGTATCAGGTTTTGAAGCGCGACGGCGGTACCGTCGAATTCGAAATTTCCAAAATCAGTGATGCAATGCTGAAGGCCTTTGAGGCTTTGGGCAAGCAGACCCACCCCAGCGTCATCAATATGCTGGCCCTGCAGGTCAGCGCTGACTTCGAGCCCAAGATTAAATACGGCTTGATTGCTGTGGAAGACATTCAGGACAGCGTGGAAAAGGTGTTGTCCGAGACCGGCTATGCCGATGTCGCCAAGGCTTACATCCTGTACCGTAAGCAGCGCGAAAAGGTGCGTAACGTCAACTCGGCTCTGCTCAACTACAAGGACCTGGTGGACGACTATCTGAAAATCAACGACTGGCGCGTAAAGGAAAACTCCACCGTTACCTACTCCGTTGGTGGTTTGATCCTTTCTAACTCCGGTGCCATCACCGCCAACTACTGGCTTTCTGAAATCTATGATAACGAGATTGCAGAGGCACACCGCAATGCTGACATTCACATTCACGATTTGTCTATGCTGACAGGTTACTGCGCAGGCTGGAGTCTGAAGCAGCTGATTCAGGAAGGCCTGGGCGGCGTTCCCGGCAAGATTACTTCTTCTCCTGCCGGTCACCTTTCCACTCTGTGTAACCAGATGGTGAACTTCTTAGGGATTATGCAGAATGAATGGGCTGGCGCACAGGCATTCTCCTCCTTCGACACTTATCTGGCTCCCTTCGTCAAGGTGGACAACCTGACCCAGAAGGAAGTTAAGCAGTGCATTCAGTCCTTCGTTTACGGCGTGAACACCCCCTCCCGTTGGGGCACACAGGCACCCTTCTCCAATATCACCTTGGACTGGACCGTTCCTGCTGACCTGAAGGATCTGCCCGCTATCGTGGGCGGCAAGGAAATGGACTTCACCTACGGCGACTGCAAGAAGGAAATGGATATGGTCAATAAAGCCTTCATTGAGATTATGATTGAAGGCGACGCCAACGGCCGTGGCTTCCAGTATCCCATTCCCACCTACTCCATCACCTCTAACTTTGACTGGAGCGAAACTGAGAATAACAAGCTCCTGTTTGAGATGACCGCAAAGTACGGCACTCCCTACTTCTCCAACTACATCAACTCCGATATGGAGCCCTCCGATGTGCGTTCTATGTGCTGCCGTCTGCGTCTTGACCTGCGTGAGCTGCGTAAGAAATCCGGTGGCTTCTTCGGCTCCGGTGAGTCCACCGGCTCTGTGGGTGTTGTTACCATCAACCTGCCCCGTATTGCTTACTTGGCTGAAAACGAGCAGGACTTCTACGCACGTCTTGACAAGCTGATGGACATTTCCGCCCGCAGCCTGAGAACCAAGCGCGAGGTTATCACTGCACTGATGGAAAACGGTCTGTATCCCTACACCAAGCGTTATCTGGGCACTTTTGCAAACCACTTCTCCACCATTGGCTTGATCGGTATGAACGAGGTTGGTCTCAATGCCAAGTGGCTGAAGGCTGACCTGACTCACGAGAAGACACAGGAATTTGCAAAGCAGGTTCTGGACCATATGCGTGAGCGTCTTTCCGACTACCAGGAAGCTTACGGCGACCTGTACAACCTGGAAGCTACACCTGCCGAGTCCACCACTTACCGCTTCGCTAAGCACGATAAGAAGCACTACCCCGAAATTATCACTGCTAACGAAAACGGCACGCCCTACTACACCAACTCCTCCCATCTGCCTGTTTCCTACACCGAGGATATCTTCTCTGCTCTGGAAGTTCAGGACGACCTGCAGACCCGCTACACCTCCGGTACCGTGTTCCACGCATTTTTGGGCGAGAAGCTGCCTGACTGGAAGGCTGCTGCAAACTTGGTGCGTAAGATCGCCGAGAACTTCAAGCTGCCCTACTACACCATGAGCCCCACTTACTCCGTATGTAGCGAGCACGGCTACCTGCCCGGCGAGCAGTACACCTGCCCCCACTGCGGCAAGGAAGCTGAGGTTTACAGCCGTATCACCGGTTACTACCGTCCCGTGAAGAACTGGAACGACGGTAAGAGCCAGGAGTACAAGGACCGCAAGGTTTACAACATTGCCGGCTCTACCTTGAAGAAGGAAGCTCCCCAGCAGGCTGCGCCTGTACAGGAAACCTGCGTATGCAAAGAAGCGCCCAAGGAAGTCTCCGGTAATGCCAAGGCAATCCTGTTCTCCCGCGTCACCTGCCCCAACTGCCGCGTGGCAGAAACCCAGCTGAACAAGGCCGGTGTGGCTTTTGAGAAGCTGATTGCGGACGAGAACGTGGAGCTGTGCAAGAAGTTTGGCGTCAAGGGTGCTCCCACCCTGGTGATCACCGACGGTGAAAACCACGTCAACTACTACAGCGTTCCCGAAATCAAGAAGTACTTGGCATCCCTGTAATGAAATAACGAAAGGTCGGGTGAAAGCCCGACCTTTCTCCTAAGGAGAAATCAACATGCATGATATTATTGTTGTAGGTGGCGGTCCTGCCGGACTGACTGCCGCAATTTATGCTTTAAGAGCAGGTAAGTCCGTTCTCGTTATTGAGAAAAACGGCTTTGGCGGACAAATTGCGTATTCCCCCAAGGTGGAGAACATTCCCGGCTTCCAGGTTGTCACCGGCACAGAATTTGCCGACAAGCTGACTGAGCAGGCGATGGCTTTGGGCGCTGATGTGGAGCTGGAAAAAGTCATTTCTGTGGAAAAGCAGGGCGATATCTTTGCAGTTTCCACCGAAGAGGGCAGCACATATGAAGCAAAGGCTGTGATTTTGGCGGTGGGCGTGAAGCACCGCACTTTGGGTTTGCCCGGTGAGGAAGATCTCATCGGCAACGGCATTTCCTTCTGTGCCGTATGTGACGGCGCGTTCTACACCGATCAGCACGCAGCTATGATTGGCGGCGGCAACTCCGCAATGCAGGAGGCCCTGCTGCTGAGCGAGGTTTGCAGTAAGGTCACCATCATTCAGAACCTGGCAGACTTTACCGGCGAACGGAAGCTTGCCGACGCGCTGCACGAAAAAGAAAATGTGGAAATCATTTTCAGCACCGTGGTAACCGGCTATAAAACCACCGACGGCGCCCTGTCCGGCTTGCAGCTGCGGAGCGAAGAAACTGGTGCCACTTCCGAAATTGATGTGGACGGTGCATTTTTGGCCGTGGGCCTACAGCCGGAAAACGAACCCTTCGCCCCCTTGGCGGCCTTAAATAACTGGGGCTACTTTGACTCTGCAGAGGACTGCAAGACCAAAACCGAGGGCGTATTTGTTGCCGGCGACTGCCGCAGCAAAACCATCCGCCAGGTGGTAACCGCCGCCGCAGACGGCGCCATTGCCGCGATGAATGCCTGCCGCTACTTAGACTGATCATAACCAAAAAACTGTCTTTCAAAGTTTCTGAAAGACAGTTTTTCTTTTTTCTATCAAAAAAATTGTTGACCTATGGGCATTTTTCGGTTATAATATGTCAGAATGACCAATTATGGTCAAATATTATGCGTTGCTGCGGCCAACAGGCTGTTGAGCATATGTGAAATTGACAGGAGGTGTACACAAATGAAGCGTACCTATCAACCCAGCCGTCGTCATCGTTCCAAGGTTCACGGTTTCCGTCAGAGAATGGCTACTTCCAATGGTCGTAAGGTTCTGGCTCGTCGCCGTGCAAAGGGCCGCAAGGTTCTGTCTGC
>JAZRHG010000056.1:0-7571 GCA_045644625.1 Faecousia sp. | reverse complement strand
GCGGGTTGACGGCTTCCGGTCTGTATGGACTGATGTACCACCCGGACAAGTGTACTTTTCCCAAACTCTATCATTCTTAAAAATTCTGTCTCTGTCCTGCCATAACAATAGGTTTTTGTAGGAAAATGTTGAAAATTTCCTATAAAAACCTATTGACAAGTGGCACACCCCGTGGTAAAATACCCAAGTAATAAAGAAGGCAAAGTATCCGCCTCACCTCACGCCTGCGGCAAAGAGGTTAATATTCTCACCTTTCCGGATAGGGAAGGATTGTGAGTATGTGCGGATGCTGGGCATCCGCTTTTTTGTTATCTAATTGGAGGTGCTTACCATAGCAAAGTTAGTTCATCAGCTTAATGAAGAGATTGTGGACAAGGAAGTCCGCCTGATCGGCGCTGAAGGCGAACAGCTGGGCATTATGTCCAGTGAGGAAGCCAACAAGATGGCCGAAGAACAGGGTCTGGACTTAGTGAAGATTTCTCCCAATGCCACACCCCCTGTCTGTAAGATTATGGATTATTCCAAATTCTGCTACGATCAAAAGAAGCGGGAAAAGGATGCCAGAAAAAATCAGAAGGTTGTGGAAATTAAGGAGATTCGTATGTCTCCCAGCATTGACACCAATGACCTGAACACCAAGATTAAAAGCGCTCTGAAATTTTTGGGTGACGGCAATCGTGTAAAGGTCAGCGTCCGCTTCCGCGGCCGTGAGATGGCACATACCAACCTTGGCGAAAAGCTGCTGATGGAGTTTGCCACTGCTTGCAGCGAGACTGCAACCATGGAGAAAAACCCCAAGCTGGAAGGCCGTTTTATGGCAATGTTCCTAACCCCCAAAACAGGCAAGTAAAAAATGGCTGTGAGAGGATTTCCTCACACAACCTACACCAAAGATATGGAAGGAGAACTTAATTATGCCCAAGCTGAAAACCCATAGCGGTGCTAAGAAGAGATTCAACCTGACCAAGTCCGGTAAGGTTAAGAGAGCCCGTGCCTACAAGAGCCACATCCTCACCAAGAAGGACACCAAGCGTACCCGTCGTCTGCGTACCACCGCTTATGCGGATGTCACCAACGTAGCCACTGTGAAGAAGCTGGTTCCCTACAAGTAAGAGAAGGAGGAGAATAAGAAATGGCAAGAGTTAAAGGCGCAATGATGACGCGCAAGAGAAGAAACGCTACCCTGAAGCTGGCTAAGGGCTACTGGGGTTCTAAGTCCAGACACTTTAAGATGGCCAAGCAGGCCGTTATGAAGTCCGGCAACTACGCTTTCGTCGGCCGTAAGCTGAAGAAGCGTGACTATCGCAGACTGTGGATCACCCGTATTTCCGCTGCTGTTAAGCCCTACGGCTTGAACTACTCCACCTTTATGAACGGTGTGAAGAAGGCCGGCATCGAGATGAACCGCAAGAGCCTGTCCGAGATGGCAATCCAGGACGCAGCTGCTTTCGCTGCTCTGGTTGAAAAGGCTAAGGCTGCTCTGTAAGAATGTTAAAAGGTCCTGCTTTGGCAGGACCTTTTTCTTTTCCGGGAGGTGAAAGAAGTGGAACTAAAGCATATTGCCACAAGGAATGGGCGGCTATCCTCCTTTCTCAAAGAGGAAATGGGAATGTCCTCCGGTCTTATGAACCGCTTAAAATGGCAGAATAAGATTTTTGTCAATGGTGCACCGCAGCACAATGATTACCGGGTGCAGCCTGGAGATGTGATTTCCGTTCCTTTAGATGAGGAAACGCCGCAGTATCCTGCCGAGGACGGAGAACTGACAATTTTATATGAGGATGAACACATTTTGGCAGTGGACAAGCCTGCCGGAATGCTCATTCACCCTTCCCGTGCTACGATGACAGGCACTTTGGCAAATCGGGTGCTGGGCTACTATCAAAAGACCGGGCAAAGCTGCGCCTTTCACCCCATTACCCGACTGGACAGAGATACCTTTGGCGTGGTGCTGATTGCCAAAAATGCCCACATCCACAGTAAATTCACCCAAATACAGGAAGCGGGAATTCTGCAAAAGACGTATGAAGCCTTGGTTGCAGGTTGCCCACAGGAAACGGAAGGCGTTATCGATGCCCCCATTGCCCGAAGACCGCTTCCCAGCCTGCTGCGCTATGTGGACGAGGCGGGAAAGCCCTCCCTCACCCGATATAAGGTGCTGAAGAAAGGGGAAATCAGCCACCTGTGGTTGCAGCCGATTACGGGACGCACCCACCAATTGCGGGTGCATTGCGCCTATATGGGATTTCCCATTTTGGCAGACCCTCAGTACGGAGAGAAAATTCCCGGACAGACACAACGGCTGTGTGCAAAAAGCATTACTTTCCCCCATCCTATTACCGGAGAGGAATTGACAGTTTTCTCCCAAATGACACCGTAAAAACAGCTCGCCACATAAATTGCGGCGAGCTGTTTCTTATTTTTTCAGGTTTCCCAAAATCTCCAGCACCAGCCGGCAATGTTCTTGCTCTTGCAAAGCCAGGCGGGCAAAGACTTTGCCGTATTCCGGATGGGAGCTTCGCTGCTCGTATTGGGCAAGGCACTGCATTTCCCGTCCGTAGCAGCGGCGCAGGGTTTGTTCGATTTCCTCCTGGGGCAGAGGCACTGTCGCGACTTTTGGGTGTGTGCCGGTGATTAAGGTGTAAATCCCTTTCAGGCAAGCCACGTGGGCTTGCTCCTGCTCGTAAAGTGTTCGTAAAACGGTGGCGGACTTTCCCTGTAAACGGCGGGAAAGCTGCAAATAGGTGGAGGCGTCTGCCCACTCCTGGGCAATCAGCGACAAAAGCCCCTGTTCCGGGGAGGGGTTTTCCGTATGTACACGCTGCCAAACCCGGGCAGCCTTCTGGGGGTCAACGGTCTGCATAGCATCCTTCCTTTCTAAGTCAGTTAAGGCTTAGTATATCAGAGAAGGAAGAAAAATTTTAACCTTTCCCGTCGGTTGACTGAAAGCAAAAAGACCAGTTGGTTGGATGTTATGAAAATTGAGACGAAATGGGATTGAAATACCTTGTTTTATATGCTATAAGAGGAGTGGAAATTTGTAATTTTTAAGGAGGCTATTATGATATTTGATGATAAATTTCTTTACGGCGCCCACTATCATCGTCCGCCCAATCCCCCTGCTGACCAGCACGAGTTCCATTTGAACAGAATCAATGATGAGCTTGGCTTTAATGTGATGAAGTTCCGCATTCAGTGGAACTGGACAGAGCGCACCCCGGGACAGCTGTATTTGGATGAAGTCCACAAGATGTTTGACTTGTGCGACAAAAACGGATTGAATGTTATTGCAGAAATTAACCTGGAGTCTGCTCCTTACTGGCTGGAGGAGGAACATCCGGACACCCGCTATGTCAACGCCCGCGGTCAGGCTATGGAGCTGGGCGCTTATGATGCCACCCAGGGTGGCGGCTATCCCGGCCTTTGCTTCCACAGCAAGGTTGTGCAGGATGCAGGCCGTAAGTACTTAACCCAGCTGATCAATGAGATTAAGCACCATCCCTCTCTGCTGGCTTACGACTGCTGGAATGAGCCCCACCTGGAGCCGGTTTGGCAGTGTAACTACTGGGCAGATGCCGGCGATTTGGCATACTGTTACTGTGAGCACAGCCGTGCGGCTTTCAAGGTATGGCTGAAGGAGAAGTATAAGGACATTCAGGTCCTGAACGATACCTGGGCAAGATCCTACACCGATTTCTCCCAGATTGCGCCTCCCACCCGTCACGGCAACTATGCCGACTGGCTGGACTGGATGCGCTTCTGGTTCGATTCTCTTGCTGAGCATATGCGCTACCGCTATGAGATTATTAAGACTGCTGACCCCAGCCGCGATGTGCTCAGCCACTCCGGTGCTGTGCCTCCCTTCCTGCCCCGCGCAAACGCCTGCATCCACAACTGGAAGTTAGCTGAGGGCGTGGATATTTGGGGCACTTCCTTTGCACCCAAGGCTCCCGACTGGAGACTCTCTGAAATGGCAGGTGTTATGGAAGCTACCCACTGTGCTGCCAACGGCAAGCCCTGGTGGATTGCAGAAATGAGTGGCGGTTGTCTGTACAGCAGAGGCTTCCGTAAGAAGATGCCCTACACCCGGCCCAAGGACGTCCGTTCCTGGAACTGGCTGGCAGTTTCCTGCGGCGCAAAGGGTATCTGCTACTGGTGCTACCTGACCGAAACCACCGGTCCGGAAGCCGGCGGTTTTGGCCTGATTCCTCTGAACGGTGAACTGTCTGCCCGTGCCGAAGAGGCTGGCAAGCAGAGCCGTCTGCTGCAGAGCCTGCATCCCATTATCAAGGACTTTACACCCAAGCCCCAGGTTGCCGTTCTGTACGATCCTGACAACTCCACCCAGCTGTGGGCAATGGAATGCTCCGATGAGCTGTACGGCAACTCCTTCACCGGCTACACCAAGGCAATTTTCGAGAGCGACGTGCGCGCCCGTTACCTGACCTACGAAACCTTTGACGACCTGCAGGAAAAGGTTCTGATTGCACCCATGTGCCTGATTATGCGTCAGGATATCGCAGACAAGATTAAGAAATTTGTGGCAGACGGCGGTATTTTGATCACCGACACCCGTATGGGTCTGTTTGACCAGAGAGGCTTCCTGCAGCCCACGCTGCCCTCCTTCGGTCTGCACGAGGTTGCCGGCCTGCGGGAAGAGGAGGCTTACTGCTCTGATCTTTCCTTCAAACCCAACCGCGAGGACAAGTGGCCTGATGAAGTTTACAACGGACCTACCCTGACCTTCAACGAGCCTGCCGGTCAGGTGGTTACCTGCGAGTATCTGTCCCCCCTGCGTTTGGAGGGTGCAGAGGCTACCGGCACGTATGACGGAATGACCATTGCTGCCCACAATACCTACGGCAAGGGCGAAGTGTGGTACTTTGGTACCTATATGGGTCTTGCTATCTATAGAGGCAACAAGGATGCTCTGCGTATCGTCAAGGACCTGATTGGCCGTTATGTAACACCCGAGGTAAAGGGTAACGACCTGCGTCCCCGCTTGATTTCCGGCGCCGGCCGCACCTTGATGGCAGTGTTCAACGATGATCCTTATGCCACCCACACCGACACCATCCGCCTGCCGGAGGGTGTGACCAAGGCAGTGTCCCTGTTCACCGGCGAGGAAGCAACCATCGTGGACGGCTGCATCACCCTGACCTTAGAAGGCGACGACGCCAACGTTTACGAACTGTTCTGATAAGCAACAAAAAAGAGGAGACGCTGTAAGGCGTCTCCTCTTTGTTCTTGTTAAGTTATTTCTGCGCCGATGACCACGATGCGGTCGTCTTTGTTTGCGCCGTAGCAAGTGGAAAGGGTGATAAGCCGGCTGCCGAAAGAGGGCGTAATGCCGGTGTCATACAATGCCCGCGACTTTATTTCTGCCACTGCGGCGGTGTATTCTTCTTCTGTTTGGGCAGTGTGGAACAAATACCAACTGTCATCCATTTTCAGCCGGACCACGGCAAACACGGAAAATTGGCAGATGCCCTCTGCCGTTTCCAGTTCAATCACGCTATGGGCATCAAAATAGTCCTTGTCTTTGTATTTGGTGATATCTGCAAACATTGTGCCATTTCGCATATTGTGCCCGTAGAGGATTAGATTATCGCAGGAGAGGGTGCATTTTCCGTCTAAAAATGGCACGCCGGCGGTGCTGGATTTTTTGTCAAAATTTCTGCGAAGATACCGCTCCGGCTCCGCTGGGGTATGCATAACGGGATAGTTGACCTGTGTGCCTGCAATATACACCCAGCCGATGCAATCCTTGTTCCGTGCAAATAACGGCTCTAAGTTGCGGACAGCCGCCTGTTTAGTCGCTTCCTGCTCCGGCGCCGGGGGGGAAATCAAGATAGAAAGTTCTTCAAAATCTGCGGCTTCTTTCTGTTGCGTACGGATTTCCCGAATGAGCATAATTCCGGAAAACAAAAAGAGCGCTGCGAAAAAAACAATGAAAAATGGTGCGGCTTTTTTCACAAACTATGCACCTCCATACTTGCTGTGTTTGTTTGGGCGGTGACGGCGTTTCTGCTGTCACCGCCCGGATTTTATGCCTGTTCTTCTGTCTTCTTTCCTGTGTAGATGCAAGGCTTTCCGCGCCCAAACAGGAAAGTGGGGATATACATGATAAATATCACAACGGGCAAAAGTATGGGAAAGCCCCAAAGGTGAGAGCCCAGCAGCTTTTCGAAAAATTCCAGGGGGTTGCCGGAATCGGGGTGCATCAAGAACATAAAGTTAGTATCCCAAAGCAGGTTCAATCCGTATACGGGGATGGCCATCGCAACCAGAAGAAGAACGCCCCGCAGAGCCGATTTCAGGTCCGTGGATGCCTGATTGGTTGTGACCAGCAGCAGTGGATACAGCACCAGCAAAATATGGATGGTAAAGCTGTGAATATGGAAGAAATTCCAAACCGGTGTTTCCGTCCAGTTGGGGAAAAGCAGCGCCAGTGCCGCGCCGGGGATGGCAAAATAATAAAGGAAGCTTCGGACAACCTTTGTTTGTCTCAAAACATCGAAGGCTATCAGCAAAATGTTGATGCCGCAAAGATGGAAAGGAAGATATCCCCAGCCGAATTCGCCTAAAAGAATCAGCACCAGATTTTTGAGCATCTCCTGCAGGAAAATATATACGCCAAGCACCTTCAGTGCAATTTTTCGCTTGTTGTCAGAAAGTCTCCGGAAGAAAATGCAGGCGGCAACCCATAAAATCAAACCCGCCAAAAGCCAGAGAATATGGGTAAGATCAAAGGCCTGAAAGCCTACGCCCTCCGGTAAATTATCGTTGGTTATAAAAAACATATGCATCACCCAAGGGATACTATACCATAATCTGACAAAAAATGCACCTGCAAAAACATATTTTACCCAAAAAAGATAAAAAGGGAGGCATTTGCCTCCCTTTATGTTGTTGGTGCGGATGACAGGCGTTGCGTTACATTTTTGCCAAAGGCAAAAATTATTGTAGACACCAGTGTTTGGACTGGTGTCAGGAACTGTCCACCGGACAGTTCCACTGCTATGGGTTCAACTCCTGTTTCTTTAACGGAAACACAAAAGAGGAGGCGTTTGCCTCCTCTTTTGTGTTTGGTGCGGATGACAGGAGTTGAACCTGCATGCCTTGCGACATATGAGCCTAAATCATACGTGTCTGCCAATTCCACCACATCCGCATTGGGGATATTTTAACACGGGGGCAGATTTCTGTCAATGCGAATTGTGGAGGCAGAAAGAATTTTTGCGCATTTTTTCTTGACTTTCCCTGTCCGCGCGAGTAAAATAGATTCGGTATGGTGTACACTGCCATCATTTGGCGTGTTTCATTTATAAACCGGCATAAACCGAGGTTTGCGTTTATCGCCTCTCGGCGTTTATTTGTGTATATATTTTACAATTGAACACTTGAGGGTTTTACGCTCACCTCTTACGCTATGTCTATTCTAAACAAGGAGGTGTGCAAAACATTTATGGAATTTGAACTGTATCATATTCTCTTTATTGTTCTTGGTGCAGCAGTCAGTTTGATTATTGGCATTGTGCTTGGCAGCGCTATGCGAAAGCGGTTTGCCG
>JAZRHG010000055.1:0-25276 GCA_045644625.1 Faecousia sp. | reverse complement strand
GCTCCGCAAATGATTTAATAACCTCCGCCCCCCGTCATTCCGACCAAGCACAGCGCGTGGAGGAATCTTCGCACCATCATAATGCGTAGATCCCTCGACTTCGCTCGGGATGACATAGGCGGTGTCGCCTTTGGCGACTATCTAAATTCGTCCGCTTTGCGGACACATCAATTGTCCATTGTCAATTGTCCATTGTCCATTGTCAATTATTCCAATGCTTGTTTTAATTTCTGCAGCGCTTTCTTCTCAATTCTTGACACATAGCTTCTGCTAATGCCCGTAATCGCCGCCACTTCCCGCTGCCGCATGGGCGCGCCGATACCCAGGCCGTAGCGGGCGACAATCACCTGCCGTTCCTGTTCTGTCAGCACCGTATCCACCGCCGCAATCAGTTTTTTCTGCATCTGGCGGGAGCAGACCTGCTCCAAAAGGTCCGTGTCATCGCTGACCACATCCATAATTTCCAACGCCGCCCCGTCATTGCCGGTCTCAATATAATCGCTCAAAGACACATCCTGACTGGACTTTTTCTGCCGCCGAAAGTGCATCAGAATCTCATTTTCCACACACCGGGCTGCATAGGTTGCCAGCCTTGCCCCCTTGTCCGGGACAAAGGTGGTCACCGCTTTAATCAGCCCAATGGTGCCAATGGAAATCAGGTCCTCCTGGTCTGCGGTCTGGGCATAATATTTCTTCATAATGTGGGCAACCAACCGCAAATTCCGTTCAATGAGAATATCTCTTGCCTGCAAATCCCCCTCCCGGGCAAGCTGCAGATAATGGGTCTCCTCGGCCTCGGTTAAGGGTTTTGGGAAAGAGCCTGTGGATAGCTGCAAGGTGTAGAGTAGTCCGCTGAGCATCAGCCAAACTGTAAGCATTTCGCACCCCCTCAGCTAACTCTATGCTTTGCTGCCAGTCCACTTTCCAGCGGGCAGTGCCCGCTGACATTTCGTGCCCGGTGCCTATCTAATCGTTTTTTCCCTGACCCGCTCGGTATCGTTCCTTCCTCCGTCATTGCGAGCCGCAAAGCGGCGTGGCAATCTCAATTTCAATCCGTCCGCTTTGCGGACCCCACAATTGTCAATTGTCAACTGTCAATTGTCCATTAAAAAGGCAGAGGTTTCCCTCTGCCTTAAATTTCAATTATTTCCAAAGTTTCTGCCGGACCTTCCAAAAGCAGGGCATCGATATCGGTCCCCTGCCCCTGTACCGTCACGGTCAGTGTGCCGCCTTCATTTTCCACGTTTAGCGCGCCACCGGGCAGCAGTCCTTTTTTCCAAAGCACCACCGCCACCGATGCACTGCCGGTACCGCAGGCAAGGGTGAAATCCTCCACGCCCCGCTCATAGGTCAGTATCCGCGCCCGGTTTTCTCCCAAAGGTGCATAGAAATTCACATTGACACCCTTGGGAAATGCCGGATTATGCCGCAGCGCCAAAAATGCCGGCAGCAGCTTTTTCTTTTGGGAAAATTCCAGCGTCTCCAGAGAAAACACGCAGTGGGGCACGCCGGGGTCTCCCAGCTCTACATAGGCGGTGTTTTCCAGCCTATTAAGGTCCACACGTGACGGCAAATTCAGCTGCACCCGATAGGTGTTTTCTCCCAGGCGCCAGCCGTTCACCACGCCGGCATCGGTCTGCAAGGTCATCATCTGCCCTGCAAAGCCGCAATCATAGGCAAACTTGCACACGCACCGCGCGCCGTTGCCGCACATCTCCCCCCGGGAGCCGTCAGCATTATAAAAATGCAGGCGAAAATCCGCAGTTTCACTGCTGTCCAAAGCCAAAAGACCGTCTGCCCTTAGCTTTTGGCATAAATTTTTTGCCAAAGGGATAAAGTCCAAATCCAGTCCCCGCACATCCAACACGGCAAAGGTGTTTCCCGCGCCGCTCATATGGAAAACTCTCACAGTTTCCCCTCCAAAAGGTTGTCCATATTGTAAAGTCCTGCGGGCTTACCCTGCAAAAATTCCGCCGCTTCCACAGCACCCTGAGCAAACATCTGCCGGTTGCCCGCCTCATGACGCAGCACCAGCGACTGACTCTGGGTGGTGATATGCACCTCGTGAACGCCTACCACATTGCCCATCCGCAGAGAGGAAATACCCACCTCGTTGGGAAGCCGCTTGCCTTCACCGGCGCGGCCGCAATGCTCGAAAGCATCCTCCCGCACCTCCTGCACCGCCTGAAACAGCATCTTTGCCGTGCCGGAGGGGGCATCCACCTTCCGGTTGTGGTGGATTTCCACAATCTCCACATCCGCATCGGGGAAGCAAGCCACCGCCTGCTTGACAAGTTTACATAACACAGCAATGCCCAAGCTCATATTGCCGGTGAAGAACACCGGCAGCTGCTCTGCCGCGTCATAAATCAGCTGCTTTTCCTCACGGGTATGACCGGTGGTGCCAATCACCACGCCGCAATTTAAGGCTCTTGCCGCAGCCAGCACTTCATTTACCGCGCTGTGGTGGGAAAAGTCGATAATCACATCCGCCGCCACCTCACCCAGCTCGGCAAAGTTTTTGGGGACGCCGTTTTCTCCGTCTAAGCTGACCCGACCTGCTACCCGGTCGCCCAAAAGCCCGTCAATGAGCTTACCCATTGCGCCGTTGGCGCCTACAACAATCGCTTTCATTTCAGTAGTCCCAGCTTTCTCATCTCGTTGTACAGCTTCTGCCGTGTGTCATCTGCCATAGGTGTCAGGGGCATCCGCAGATACTCCTCACCGAAGCCCAGCGCCGTCACGCCTGCCTTGGCAGGAATGGGATTGACCTCGCTGAACAATGCGTTAATCAGCGGCAGTGTGCGGCACTGCAGCTCTGCCGCGCCCTTAATATCCCCGGCAAAGAACTTGTCCGTCATCTCCACCGCCAATTTGGGCGCCACATTGGAAAGCACGCTGATTGCGCCCAGCGCGCCCATAGACATCATCGGCACATTCAGGGCATCCTCGCCGGAATAAATGGCGATTTTATCCCCGCATCTTGCGGCAATTTCCACCACCTGCGCCATAGAGCCGGAAGCTTCCTTCACGCCCACGATGTTGGGGTGTTCGGCAAGTCGTTCCACCGTGGCAGGCAGCAGATTGCAGCCGGTGCGCCCCGGCACATTATACATAATCACCGGCTTGGTGGCAGCTTCCGCCACCATACTGTAATGGCGGTACAAGCCCTCCTGGGTAGCCTTATTATAATAAGGTGTCACCACCAACAGGCCATCGGCGCCGGCCGCGCTGGCATCCTTGGCAAAGTCCAGCACGTGCTCTGTGTTGTTGGTGCCCACGCCGGCAATCACCGGCACACGCCCTGCCACCCGGTCAATGGTGAAGCGAATCACATCCTTGCGTTCCTGGGGAGAAAGGGTAGCACTTTCGCCGGTGGTACCCACCGCAACCAAGGCGTTAATTCCGTTCTCCAGCTGAAAATCAATGAACCGCCCAAAGGTTTCGTAGTCCACGCCTTCCGGGGTCATGGGGGTGACCAATGCCGTTGCCATACCCTTAAAAACGATTTGTTTCATAACGCTACCTCCTTATATTTTTCTTGGTAAGTCTATTTTAACACATAATCTGCAAAAAGAAAACAAAAAAATTGACAATTGACAGTTGACAGTTGACAATTGTTGTGTCCGCAAAGCGGACGGATTAAAATCGTCGCCAAAGGCGACCCCTTAATTGTCCATTGTCCATTGTCCATTGTCAATTGAATATAAATTAAGGCACACTTCAGCATAGAAGTGTGCCTTAATTTATATTTCCTTGTACATTGTGACCGCATCGTCCTTGCGGACATTGTCAGCCACCTGCAAAACCTCCACCGCCACAGTCCTTGTGCCCATAGCGATTTCAATCTTGTCGCCTACCTTGACCTCGTAACTGGCCTTGACCACCCGGCCGTTTACACTGATGCGGCCATTGTCGCAGGCTTCGTTGGCAACCGTCCGACGTTTAATCAGGCGGGATACCTTCAGATACTTGTCAAGTCGCATAGAAAACGTTCCTTACTTGGAAACAACTTCCTTCAGAGCCTTGCTTGCCTTGAAAGCGGGCAGGCGGGTAGCGGGAATCTGAATGGTCTCCTTGGTGCGGGGGTTGCGGCCTACGCGAGCCTCGCGAGCCTTCACTTCGAAGTTACCGAAGCCGGAAATCTGCACCTTCTCACCCTTAGCCAGGTTTGCGGTGATGGTCTCGAAAGTAGCACTGACAACGCGCTCAGCATCCTTCTTGGTCAGGCCTGTCTTCTCTGCAACAGCTGCAATCAGTTCAGTCTTGTTCATAAAAATTCATCCTCGTTTCTTGTTATTTACATATGGGACTTTATCGTATCACACTTGTATAAAAAATGCAAGTATTTTTGAAAGTTTTCGTTAAATTTTACCAGTTTTTGCAAAAATAATCCAAAAAATCGTCAGTCTTCAACCTAATTTCAGCATTTTCGCAATTTTTTCACCCTTAGGAAGCAGTAAACAGTCCTCTTTTGTGATAGATTTGCACAAAACCACCATCAAAAGATACACCGCAACGCCCACCAAAATCGGCACAGCACACCGCAAAATCCGGCTGCAGTCCGCGCCAAGTAGCCAAATAACCCCTTGCTGTGCGCCATACACGGAAATTCCCATCACCGCCGCCGGCAGCACCGGCCGGAGCAAATTGGGCAGCAATTTGGGCTTTTGGGGCACTAATTTTCCGATGGCAAGCAGGTTCATCACCGCAATGGCGGTGTAGCCCAGCACCGACCCGATGGGCGCGCCTAAAATCCCCAAATTGGGGTTACCCACTAACAGATACACCACGCCTAACTTGGTCGCGCCAGATAGCAGCATATTCACCACCGGCACATAGGCATAGCCGTGGGCCTGCATCAGGGCGTTGGAGTACTGAATGATGGCGTACAAAAATACACACAGCGCCAAAATCCGCATCAGATTTGTGGCAAGCACCAATTTTTCTCCGGTGTAGCCGCCCAGCAGCGACATAATAGGCTCTGCCAGCACCCCCAAACCCACACTGCAGGGCAGGCTGATGAGTCCCGCCACACGGGCAGCCGATTCCTCAGTTTGCCGCACAGACACATCATTTTTCAGCGTCAGCTGGGCAGAAATTGCCGGGATGACGCTAATGGCAATGGGTACAATAAAGGCGCAGGGCATATTGTAAATGGTCATCGTCATAGAGTAGATGCCCTTCATCGTGTCGGCTGTATCCTGAGAAAGTCCGCAGGCAGTCAGCAGCTGCCCCATATAGAGCCTTTGCTCCAAAACTGTCAGCAGCTGCAAACCTGCCGAGCCGATGGTAATGGGCACGGCAATAGCCAAAAGCCCCTTGGCGGTCGCCCCGTAGGAAAGGGCATCCCCACCGCCCCCGGGCAGCTGCTTGTAGGCAGGGCGGAACTTTCCGAACAAAAATACGCTGCTCACCAGCACGCTGATGCTCACGCCCAAAATCGAGCCTGCCGCCGCCACAGGAATGCTGCCGTACTGCCGCATCAAAATATAGGCAAGTCCCAGTCCCACGATGAGCTTCACCGCTGCCTCCAGCACCTGGCTTTGGGAGGTGGGCTTCATATTGCTGTGTCCCTGGAAAAACCCCCGGAAGGTGGAAACCAGCCCCATAAACAGCGAACACGGACCTAAGCAGGCAATGGCGTAAGCCGCATTGGGCTGCTTCAGCTGCTGGGCAAGCCAACCGCTACCCAGCACCATCACCAGGCAGCTGATAAGACCCAGGCCTAAGAAAATCATTCTGGCGGTGCGGTAAATTCTGCGCACCTGATTGTGGTTCTCCACCGCATTTGCCTGGCTGATCATCCGGCTCATCGCCACCGGCAAGCCGGCAGTGGAAATCAGCAGCAGCACCGAGTACACATCATAGGCGGTCATAAAATAGCCGTAGCCCTGGTCGCCGATAATGCCCTTAAGGGGAATTTTATAAAAAGCGCCAATGAGCTTCACCGCCGCGGTAGCCATTGCCAACAGCGCCGCGCCGTGTAAAAAGCTCTGCTTTTTGGTGTTATCCTGCATAATTTACTCCCTATTTTCCATCAACTTCGGAATTGCGTACTGCATCATATCCGTCACCACCGCATTTAAGTCCAGGGTGGGGAACTTGCCGTTTTGATAAAGGATTTTACCCCGCACCATGGTCATCGCCACATCCGAACCGGTGGCAGAAAAGACCAGCGCGTTCATCACATCGTGACAGGGCATCAAATGGGGCGCGGTAAAGTCCACCAGGATAATATCCGCATCCATTCCCGTTTTCAGCATACCGCTCTCATCCTGTCTTCCCTGGGCCACTGCGCCGCAGGTGGTCGCCATCATCAGCACTGCCGCGGCAGGCATCTTGTCGGCATCGCCGCCGGAAAGTCTCCCTTCCATCGCCGCCCAGCGCATCACCTGAAACATATCCATATTGCCGCACTCATTTGCGCCGCCGGTGCCCAGCGCCACATTCATACCCGCCTTGGCGCATTCCAAAATAGGCGTGCTGGGTAGTCCCATTTTGCTGTACGCCACCGGGGTCGCCACGGCAGAAACCTTCTTTTTGCCCAGCATCTTGCGTTCTTCCTCGCTTAAGCCCACGCAGCCGGTGGCAACCGTGCCGGGCACAAACAGTCCGTGGGCAGCCAGTAGCTCTGCCACACCCAGACCGGTTCTGTCCTCACAGCTTTCTGCCTCTGTCTTAGTCTCTGCCAGGTGCAGCTGCAAGCCTAAGCCTGCATCCTTTGCCCAGCCGCCAAGGCTCTCCCAGAGCTTATAATTACTGGTATATTCGGCATACAGGCCTGCATCCACGCGGATTTGTCCATCTGCGTAATTGTGCCATTTTTCCGCCAGACGCACCTGCTCCCGGCACTGTTCATCCTCTTCAAAATCAAAGTCCTCGCTGTGGTCAATAAACCGGTAGGCCGACAGCGCTACATTGGCTTTGATGCCGCAATCTGATGCCACCTGGGCGGTAACCTCCGGATAGTAATACAAATCCGACACCGAGGTGATGCCAAACCGCAGACACTCGGCAATGCCCAAGCTGACAGCAGCCTTGGCGCTGCGGGCATCCAGCCTGTCCTGCAAGGTCAGCTGCTGCTCTAAGGCATCGGCGCGGGCAGCATCGTCGGAGATGTTCCGCAGGGCAGTTGCCCCCAAATGGGTGTGACAGTTCACAAAACCGGGCATCGCCACCATACCGGTGCCGTCCACAATGGTTTTTGGCTTCTCTTCCGGCGCAGTCTTGCCGATATAGGCTATTTTTCCGTCCTGCACGCCCAAGTATGCGCCAAAGAGCACCTCCATTTTTTCATTTAAAGTGACCACCGTCACATTGGCAATCAACGTATCCATCTCATTCATCTCCCGAATTTCAATTGACAATGGACAATGGTCAATTGACAATTATGGTGTCGCCTTTGGCGTCTATTTAAACAAGTCGGCTTTGCCGACCCCTTCATTGTCAACTGTCAATTGTCAACTGTCAATTAACTTGAACATTTCCTCTTTCTGTTGCAGCACGCTCTCTATCTGCTCAATGTACTGCTCCGGAAATTTGGGGTTATGAAACCGCTCCAATCTGCCGTCCGGCAAATTCACCTTGCTCATTCCCCCGCCGCCCACCGAAACAATGGTGTGCAGCTCTTCCATCATATAAATGTTGTACAGACAATCCCGTCCACATAAGCTCCAGCCCACATTTTCAAAGCTGCCGGACATATATTTCTGCCGGTAGAGGTAGTAGGGCTTGTAGCCTAACTTCCGCAGAAGGTGGGTGGCATAGTCCACCATCTGCGCCACCGTGTCAGCATCGGGCAAATTCTCCTTTTGTTCAAACAAATCCGCGCCCTTTTTTAAGGCAAGGGTATGCACCGTAATATTGGACGGCTGCAGTGCCACCACCGCATCCAGCGACCGGCAAAAGCCGTCGTAAGTATCCCCCGGGAGGCCTGCAATCAGGTCCATATTGATGTCTTTAAAGCCCGCCTGCACCGCGTCTCGGTAGCTTCTGCGCACATCTTCTGCCGTGTGGGGTCTGCCGCTGGCGCGCAGCACCGCATCCTCCATTGACTGGGGGTTAATGCTCATCCGGTTTGCGCCAAGCTGCAAAATCGTCTGTAATTTTTCCAAATTCAGGGTATCGGGTCTGCCGCCCTCCACCGTAAATTCAATGCAACGGGAAAGGTCAATTTCCTTCCCAATACACTGCATCAACCGGGTCATTTGCTGACTTGACAGGGTGGTGGGCGTACCGCCGCCAATGTAGAGCGTCCGCACCGTCCGTCCCGACTGACGCAGGAGCTTTCCCGTCAGGGCAATTTCCCGCATAAGCGCCTGCAAATACGGCTCCAAAAGCTCTGTCCGCTTGCCCACAGACTGGCTGACAAAGCTGCAATAGGCGCAACGGGTGGGGCAAAAAGGAATACCCACATAAAGGGAAATATCCTGCGGCTGTGTTTTCTCGATGGCAGCCACAGCCGCCTCCGAGCAGTCCAGCGCTAAATTCCGCCGCCGTTCGGTGACATAGTATACATCTTTTAAAAGCGTATGCACTTCCCGCTTAGACTTGCCCTCCAGCAGCGCCTTGGTGGAAATTTTGGTAGGCCGCACGCCCGCCAACGCGCCCCAGGCAGGCACCGCGTCCAGAAGCGGCAGGCTTGCCAAATACAGGCTCTGCTGCAAAATCTGCCGGCGCAGCCGCACCGTCTCCTCCTGCAGCGGCAGCCGTTTGCTGGCGCTGCTCATTTTTTTGCCCACACTCACCTTTGCCGATGCAGTGATATACTGCTCGCCGTAGGTCAGCTTGGACACCACGCGGCCTTCCGCTGCCACGCCAAACAGGCTCATCGCCAGCTGCTCCACCGCATAGCGCTCCTCGTGTCCTTGCAAAATCACTTCAACCATATCTTACAAAAACGGATTGCTCCGCCTTTCCTCATCCAATGTTGTTTCCTCTGCGTGTCCGGGCAGCACCCGGTAATCTCCGGGCAAATTGGCAAGTCGTTCCAGCGACTGCATCATCGCCCCGTGGTCACTGCCGGGGAAATCCGTCCGGCCGATACTCCCTGCAAACAGGGTATCGCCGGAAAACAGCACATCCTCACACACAAGGCACACACTGCCGCCGCTATGACCGGGGGTATGCATAATTCTGATTTTCAGCCCTGCCACCCAAAGCACATCGCCGTCCCCGTAATGGGCCGTTCCGGGAAGCGGTCCTCCGGTCATCTGTGCAGGCAGATGCAGGTCCCCGTCGTGCAAATACACCGGGCAGCCGTATTTTTCCCGCAACGCCGCAACGCCGCCAATGTGGTCAAAATGTCCGTGGGTCAAAACGATTGCTTCGGGAACCCGTCCCAACGCCTCCAGGCAGGCAATCACCTTTTCCGGCTCGTCTCCGGGGTCCACCACCGCGCAGCCCCGGGCGTGCTTTGCCCAGGCGATATAGCAGTTGGTCTGCAGCATACCCAATTGCAAGGTCTTAATTTCCATACTTATCTCCTTGGTGTTTCCATCAGCTGCTTGGTGTCCAATATCAATGTCACAGGGCCGTCATTGACAGAAGCCACCTGCATATCCGCGCCAAACTGTCCGTGCTGAGGCGGGAAACCCAAATCTGCGCAGTCACGCAGAAACTGTTCATACAGGCGGTTTCCCAGCTCCGGATTTGCCGCCTCTGCAAAGCTGGGACGGCGACCCTTGCGGCAATTGCCAAAGAGGGTAAACTGGCTGACCACCAGCACTTCCCCGCCCACGTCGGCAAGGGATAAATTCATCTTCTCGTTTTCGTCCTCGAAAATCCGAAGACCCAGTGCCTTTTCCGCCAAATACCGGCAGGTCTTTTCGTCATCCTCCGGACCTACGCCCAGCAAAATGAGAAAGCCCTGACCGATTTTACCTACAATCTCTCCGCCGATTTCCACCGACGCAGACTTTACTCTCGTCAACACCGCCCGCATAATATCTCTCCTTTTTCAATGGACAATTGACAATGGTCAATGGACAATTATGGTATTTGCTCCGCAAATGATTAAATAAAAGCATCATCCAAAGCTCGTGGCAATCACAAATGCAATTCGTCGCGAAGCGACACATCAATTGTCAACTGTCAACTGTCAATTGTCAATTTTTACCTCTGCGTGAGCCCAAAACATCCCGAATATTCAGTAGCTTATTGCGGATGTTTTCTAATTCCGTCACATTCTTCACTTCAAACCGCACCGTAAACACACTGTGTCCGCCGGGCATATCCTTACCGGACAGCTCCTTCACCCGCACCCGGGCGGTGGTCATCACCATCGCCACGTCCAGCAAAAGCCCGTCTCTTGTCAGGCAGTCCAGCTCCAGGGTTGTTTCAAAGGGCTGCTCCTCCTGATGGTCCCAACGCACACGCACCCAGCGAGCCGCTTGCTCCGGGTCGTGCATACCGATGGTGTTGGGGCAGTCGGCCCTGTGAATGGACACGCCAAAGCCCTTGGTGATAAAGCCCACAATGGCATCCCCCGGCACCGGCGTACAGCACTTACTGAACTTTATCATACAGGAGTCAATATCCTCCACAATGACGCCGTTCACTGCGTGACGGTTGCGCTTGGCATTTTCATCCTCCGGCACTGTCCGCAGGGGACTCATATTCTGGCTTTGCTGCATTGCCTTGGCAGCCCGGTTGATATCGTCACGGATGCGCCCCACCGCCTTCACGGCAGTCAGGCCTCCGTAGCCGATGGCGGCATACATATCCTCCCAGCTGTCAAAGGCTAACTTTTTCAGGAGATTCTTTTGCAGCTCCTCGTCCATTTTGTCAGGAAGGGGCAGCAGCAGCCGTTTCATTTCGCTTTCGAAGCTGGCGCGGCCGTGCTCCACGTTTTCTTCCCGCTTTTCCTTCTTGAACCACTGCTTGATTTTGGTCCGCGCCTGGTTGGACTGGCAGATATTCAGCCAGTCACGGCTGGGACCCTTGGCGGTTTTGGAGGTGATAATCTCCACGATATCGCCGTTTTGCAGCTGGCAGTCAATGTTCACAATCCGGGCATTGACTTTCGCGCCGGTGAGGGCATTACCCACGCCGGAGTGAATGGCATAGGCAAAGTCAATGGGGGTAGAACCGGCAGGCAGAGACACAATCTTGCCCTTGGGGGTAAACACAAACACCTCATCATCGAACATATCGATTTTTAAGGAGTTGACATAGTCCTCCGCATCGGTGTCCTGCTGGCTCTCTAAAAGCCGGCGCACCCACTCAAAGTCCTTTTCTGCGCCACTACCGCTGCCCTGCTTGTATTTCCAGTGGGCGGCAATGCCGTACTCGGCAGTTTCGTGCATCTCCCAGGTTCTGATCTGCACCTCAAAGGGCACGCCCTGAGAGCCGATGACGGTGGTGTGCAGGCTCTGATACATATTGGGCTTGGGGGTGGAGATATAGTCCTTAAACCGCCCGGGCACCAGATTAAACAAATCGTGGACGTGACCGAGCACATTGTAGCAGTCGGGAATGGTGTCCACCACCACCCGGAAGGCGTAAATGTCATACAGCTCCTCTAAGGATTTCCCCTGTTGCTGCATCTTCCGGTAGATGGAGTACACGTGCTTAATCCGCCCGTAGACCTTACAGCGGATGCCCATATCCGTCAGCCGACGAGTAATTTTTTCGCCTATGGCGTGCATAAACGCCTCATCCTGCTCCTTATGGGCCTTCAAATAGGCCATAATGTCCGCATATCCGGCAGGGTCTAAGTACCGAAGGGCAATATCCTCCAGCTCCCATTTGACCCTTTGCATACCAAGCCGGTGGGCAAGGGGGGCGTAGATATCCATCGTCTCCCGACACTTTTTCACCTGCTTTTCCGGTGACTGATATTGCATAGTGCGCATATTGTGCAGCCGGTCGGCAATTTTAATCAGCACCACCCGGATGTCCTTGCTCATTGCCATGAACATCTTCCGCAGATTTTCCATCTGCTGCTGCTCGGAGGAGGTGAAATTGGCTCTTGTCAGCTTGGTAACACCCTCCACCAATTCCGCCGTCACCGTGCCGAATTGCTTGGCAATCTCGTCAAAGGAGGCGTCGGTGTCCTCAATGCAGTCGTGCAATATCGCGCCTAACACCGCATCCACATCCAGTCCCATCTCCGCCACAATCTGGGCGCAGGCAAGGGGATGAATGATATAGGGTGAGCCGTCTTTTCGCTTCTGCTCTTTGTGTTTTTCCTGTGCATAGGAAATTGCCTGCTCAATCAGCGACAGGTCCTTGCCGGGCAAATGCTTTTGCAGGGCCTGCTGCAATTCCTCGTAATGCTGCTCAAAACTTTCCATTTTTCAGCTCTCTTTCACAGCCACCAGCCGCCGCATAGTACGGCTCTGGGATAAATCCGCCTTTTCCGTAGAGGGAATGAGGTGAATGGTCATACACTTATGCTGCCGCTGGGTCTTTAAAAGCCCCACATCGGCAAAAACATCCAGGCAGGTCAGCAGCTTTTCCAGACTTAAGGGTGCACCTGTCCAGCGCACGATTTTCCGGCACAGGCAGGCAGGATTTTCCTGCAGCACGCCGCCGGGTGCCTGGGCAAGATACCGCCATACATTGGCAAGCTCCGTGCGGTCCGGCAAGAGTCTGCCGGCAATTTCCGGCTTCAGCCCACCAAAGCGCAGTGCCTGATAACCTGCGGTTTCCATAGAACATTCGGCAGTGCAGTGGGGACGGATGTCCAGCACATTCATCTGCACAGTCCGGTCGAAGCGGTACTCATTTACCTGGGGCGTGAACGCCACATCCACCACATCTCCCGCCTCCACAGACACGGTCTCTGCGTCAGCGCAGAACCAGATTGCCTGGAAGCTGTGGTGGTCCTTATGCAGCCGCAGACGGATATGCCGTCCGCCGCCCACAGGGCAGGGCTTCTCCGCAGTCAGCCCTTCCATCACCAGCACCGGCTTGGGGCAGCCGTTGCCGCAGGGCTCTAAGCAGGAGAGTTTTTCCACATTGGGCAGTGTGAGCATTTCCGCAGGAATGCTGCAATCTGCCTCCAAAACGGTTTTAGGACCGTCCGCCTGATAATATTCCCGGGCAAGACTGCTCACCGCCTCCCGAAAGGCAGCAATTTTGTCCCGACGGATGGTAAAGCCTGCCGCCAACTCGTGACCGCCATAGCTTTCCACCAGATGAGAAAGGGTAGTCAAAGAAGAAAACAGGGGGAAGCCGCCAAAGCTTCTGGAGCTGGCTTTTCCGTGTTCTCCGTCTAAGCAAATTAAGAAGGTGGGGCAGCAGTATTCCTCGGCAATACGGCTGGCAACAATGCCCACCACACCCTGATGCCAGCTTTCCTCTGCCAGCACAATGGCATCCGGTGTCTGTCCTTCCGGCAGCATCTGCACAACCTGCTGATAAATTTCCGCTTCCACGCCCTGCCGCTGGCGGTTTAAGTCGCAAAGGGCTTTGGCAAGCTCCTGTCCTTTTTGAGCATCGTCTGTCAAAAACAGTTCCACCGCCAAATCAATCTGCCCCATTCTGCCGGCAGCATTGATGCGGGGAGCAAGGGTATAGCCCACTGTGGCGGCACTTAAGCCCTCCGGCTCACAGCCTGCCTGCTCCATCAGCGCCAGCAGTCCCGGCCGCTTGGTTTTCCGCAGTGCCTCTAAGCCCCGGGCGACAAACACCCGGTTTTCGCCCTGCAATAGCATCACATCTGCCACCGTGCCCAAGCAAACCATATCCGCATAATCCCGCAAGACATCTTCCTGGGAGCCGCACAGGGCGCTTGCCAATTTAAACGCAACGCCCACGCCGGACAGCTCCTGATGGGGATACTGGCAGTCGGACCGATGGGGGTCCACCACCGCCACCGCCCGGGGCAAAATTTCCTTGCACTCGTGGTGGTCGGTAATCACCAAATCGATGCCCTTTTTCCGGCAAAGCTCCGCCTCCGCCACTGCGGTAATGCCGCAATCCACGGTGACAATCAGCTGCACGCCCTCGCTATGTAGCTGCTCAATGGCAATGGGATTTAAGCCATAGCCCTCCTCCAGCCGACCGGGGATATAGGGCACGCAGTCGCCGCCCACACTGCGGATAAAGGAGGTGAGTAGGCACGTGGCAGTGATGCCGTCCACATCGTAGTCGCCAAAAACCGCGATTTTTTCCTTTCGGCAAATGGCTGCGCCCAGACGGCCCGCCGCCTTGTCCATATCCTTCATAAGATAGGGGTCACTGAGCTTGGCATTGCAGTCTAAATATGCAGTTGCTTTTTGGGGATTATCCAGTCCGCGGGCAGCTAAAATCATAGCTGCCAGGGGAGAAAATCCGCCGCCTACCAACCCGTTCACCCCATCCACCGGGGGCATTCCAACATTCCAAATTCCGTATTTCAAAGCATAACACATCCAATTATAACATTTTCTCATATTATAACAAAAATGCCCGCAATACACAATAGAAAGTTGCAAAATTTCCCTGAAAAATATCAACTGCTGCTGCTTTGCAGCAGGCTCGCCCCCAAAGATGCCAGGATAGGCGCAAAGAGCATTCCCCAAATGCCCCAAAGCCGATACCCCAAATACAGAAAAATCAGGGTAATCAGCGGGTCTAACCCCAGCTGCCGCCCCACCAGCCGGGGCTCCAACACCGTGCGGGATAAAAAGGTCGCCCCGTAAATGCACACAAGTCCCACACCCCGCAAAGTGTTCTGCTGCAAAAAGCTAATCAGAGCCCAGGGCAGCAGCACCGTGCCGGTGCCCAAAATCGGCACTGCATCCACCAGTGCCACCATTAGCGCCCACACAGGCGCATAGGGGATTTTCAGCGCGAAAAACCCCACCGTCAAAATCCCCCAGCACAGCCCCGTCAGCTTGCACTGGGCCTTGCACCACCCGGCAAGGCTTTTCCCCAATCTTTGCAGCATAGGGCGATACCGCTGCTGCCAGCTTTCCGGCAGCTTCCCCCGCAGCCAGACTTTGATTTGAGGCAGACGGGCAGAGAACAAAAAGGCAGACAGCACACCGGTGCCTGCCACAATGGCCCAGTCCCCCACCCGGCTGACAGCAGCCCCCAAAACCGCAGGCGCCCGCGCCTCTATCTGCCGGGCAAGCACGCCGCCTCCGTCAAAAAAATCCAGCACGGATTTTTGAAGTATCGGCCGCACCTGCTCCGGCGCTTTGACGGAAAGGGAAATGAGAAAATCCTCTGTTTGCTGCGCCGCCTGGTTGGCAGTGTTTTCGATTTGGGGCAAAAATGCCGACAGCCGTTTCAGCTGCCCCACCGCCAGTGCCCCTGCAAAATACACCGTCACCGCCACCGCTATCAGCGTCACCGACACCCCAAACCCCGCCGCCACCGCCCGGCTGCACCGGGTTTGGGCGCGCCTGACCAGAGGCTCCGACACCAGCGCCAAACCCGCCCCCAGCAAAAAAGGGATTGCCACCGGCAGCACATATTGCACCGACACCCAAAGCAGAATAATTCCCGCAAAAAACGGAAAAATTTTCTTAAGCATTGCCAAAATTTTCAATTTCTCCTCTCCAGGGGCTTGCATTTTTCAAAAAAGTGTGGTAAAATGTCCTCAATAGGCGGACATTTGTCAACATTCACAGGAGGTAATCACTATGAAAAAAGCACCCAAATACTACATTGTGGAAGCAGCCGCGCTGCCGGAGGTATTTTTGAAGGTGGCAGAAGCCAAGCGGCTTTTGCATTCCGGTAAGGTAACCACCGTCAACGACGCCGCCCAAAAGACCGGCATCAGCCGCAGCGCCTTTTATAAATACCGGGACGCCATCCTTCCTTTTCAGAATATGATGCACGGACGGGTCATAACCTTCCAATTTTTGCTCCACGACCAAAAAGGTCAGCTGCAGTCCCTTTTGAACATCTTCACAGAGTCCAAAGCCAACATTCAGACCATCAACTCCATTATGCCCACCAACGGCACCGCGGTGGTCACCATCTCTGCCGAGACCATTGACCTGACCATTCCGCTGGAGGATATGATGGCAAAATTCAACAAGCTCTCCGGTGTCATCAAAGCCGAAATCTTAGGCGGCTAAGCATATTTTTGCCAAAGAACCAAACAAAAATACCCAGAATGCACACAAAGCATTCTGGGTATTTCTTATTCTGTTTTGCCGTATAGCTTGCTCAGCAGTTTCCGCAATGGCACGAACAGCACCAGGGCAATGGCAAAATTGCCTGCCGCGTGGGTGATGTCAAAGCCAAGTCCCGCTATCCACCAGCGGATGCCGTAGGAAAAACTGTTCATCGTCACCATATACACCGGGCTGCACAAAAGTCCGAAGGCAAGTCCGAACAGACCGGAAAGGCCTGCCCACCACAGGGGGTTTTGCAGCCGTCGCATACATAGCGCGCACACAAACAAAACCGTCCATACATACAGGTAATTGATGTTCCACAAATTGATGCCGTAGAGCAGAATTTCCATTGCCACATATAGATAAACGGGGTATAGCCCCTTCCAGCCGAACACTACGGCAAAGAGCATCACCATCAAAGAAACCGGCTCAATATTGGGCAAATAACTCATGGCAACCTTGGCGCCGAAGGTCAGTGCCCCCAGCATACCAAACAGAGCTACCTGCCGAATCGTCAGCTTAGCCAATGGTGTACACCAGCTTGTACACGCCGCCATCTACAATTTCCGTATCATAAATGCCGGTCATCGCATATTCTTCGCCCTCGTAAAAGGCCCAATAGCTTTGGTTCTCGTTCCAGTCTGCCTTTTCGCCGTCCACGGTGTGGAACATGCCCTCGTCCGCGCCTTCGGACTCGATGACCCCTTCAGCCTCCAAAACCGCACCTAAAAACTTTTCCTGGGTTTCGCAGGAGAAGATTTTTTCCGACCCGTCCTGGTGGACGATGGTCACCGTAAAGCTTTTTCCTGCCGCACCGGCTGCGGTTGTCTCACCGGTGGTCTCATTAGGCGCGGCAGCGCAGGCGCACAGGCTCAGCAGCATCAGAACACTCAAAATAATTGCCAGTAGTTTTTTCATAATAAAATCCTCCTAAAAAAGATAAGCTGCGTCACCTAAAGATAGGTGACGCATCCGTTTTTCTGCGACAAATCGCACTTTTCGTACACACGCGAAAAGCGGAGAAACCCAAATTTCCGTAGGTCTTCTGACTTGTGCATAGAAAAAAGAGGTTGCAGCTTTTTTCTCAGGTTCAGCCTTCCCGGAAAAACTTCCAGTGACCGGTTTTCACCAAAAAACCTGACATTTCACACTTACAGCGGCGGTACCGTTCGGGATTTTCACCCGATTATCTTGTTCAGCAAGCACAGCCATACGCCCTGCCTGCCACGGAATTGGTATTCACTTGTCATAACCAATTATAAGACTTTCTCTTCTAAATGTCAACACTCGAATGCGTAATTGACAATTGACAATTGACAGTTGACAATTATTGTGTCGCCTTCGGCGACCATTAAAATTATTTGCGAAGCAAATTCCATAATTGTCCATTGACCATTGTCCATTGTCCATTCTGCTGCATTAGCAGCAATAAATTCCTCGGCAGCAGAAAAGCTGGCTCAGCCAGCACAGGCACAGGGGCAAAATGCCGCCCCGGGCGTGAAAGCCCCGGAAAGCACCTGCCTGCCGGCGGTATGCCGCGCCGCCGTTTTGAATGTCCTCCAGTGCCTGCAAATATTCATAATTATCCGGCTCCATACTCACCGCCCGCCGGATATGCTCCAGCGCGGTGACCTGATTGCCCAGACCATCATTGGCAAGGGCAGACAGATAATACCACCGGGCATTCTTTTCTGTCATGGAGTTCAGCAAATTCAGCGCCTCCTGATACCTGCCGAAGCGGATATACTGCTCCGCCCCTGCCTGGTACCGGTCTTGGGTGTCACCCTGTCCGCCATAGCTTCTTTGATAGCCCCCGCCAAAAGGACCGTAGCCGCCAAAGGGATTGTACCCGCCATAGCCATAACCGCCTGCACCGTAGCTGCCGGAAGAACCGCCTGCCTGGGCAGTGGGATTTTTAATTTGCTCGTAGGCGGCGTTAATCTCCTGCATTTTCTGCGCCGCTGCCTTATCCCCCGGATTTCGGTCCGGATGATATTTTTTGGCAAGGCGTCTGTACGCCTGCTTGATTTCCGCATCGGAAGCGCCGGGACTGACGCCCAGCACCTGATAGGGGTCCTGAATCATTTTTGCCTCCTGCGGTACTCTATCCACACACCGCTGTAAAGAATGTTATCCAAAATTTCCTTGTCCTGCACCAAAGGCAGATGCTCATAAAACTTCACGCACCTGCCCATTGCCAGCACCAAATACTCCTCAAACTGCTGGTAATCTTCCAGCCCCATTGCCAAAAAGGGGTTATATTGCCCCCGTTTCTTGTCTTTTTTGTAGTCTGCCGCCGCATCGGCAAGATAAATAAACCTGCCCAGCGCATCGCCTAACTGCCGCAGCGTCTGTTCCCAATGGTCCTGCCGGTACACCAAAATTTCTCCCAGCAGGGTGCCAAAGCAGCCCGCCACCGCATCGGCATCGGCGCAATTTTCCTGTTCTAAGTGGGAAAGCTCTGCAAGGCAAGCTTTCACCGCCCCGCTTTGCCGGGGATATTTTTTCTCGATTTCTCCCACCGCCGGTGAGAGCAGTTCTGCCATTTTCTTAGCGGTGAGTTTGTTTTCATCGGCAATATCGTCTAAGCACTTGTAGTATAAAAGCAGCGCATTCATATCCGCCGCGTAGCCCACAAACACATTATCCACCGCCTGCCGCATTGGGTGCAAGGCGCAGGCGCGGGCAATTTTCTGCTCCTCCGGCTCATACAGGCTCATCAGCAGCAGCGCCAAAAACGCCATATCGTAGCTTAGTCCCAGCCGGGCGGTGTTGCAGGCGGTGCGCCGGATACTTCGGCAAACCCCGCAATAGACACTGCTATACCGGTTTTTCTGCTGCTTCGTCAGCTCCGAAAGGGAAGCCATCACATATCCAAACATCAGCCTAACACATCCTTATGAATAAACCGTGAATATCAGCCGGAATGTTCCATTTTATATTCTGCCAGATACCGGTTCAGTGCGCCGCCATAGAACACAATGCTCATACAGCAATACAGCCACAGCATACTTAAGGCAACGGCATACACCGACCCGTACACCACGGAAAGGGAGGCAAAATTTTCCACATAAATGGAGAATAAATCGGAAAACGCCAGCCAACCGATGGAGGCAAACACCGCACCGGGGAAGGATTCTGCAAATCGGTTTCGCCTGTTGGGCAGCATCATAAACATTCCGCAAAACAGGGCAGTCTGAATAATCAGCAGCACAAAAAACCGCAAATCCACCACGCCCTCCAAAAACCGGTACAGAAAACTTTTCTCCAAAGGCAGCCAGGACACAATGGTTGTGCCGAACACGTGGAGCACCAGTGTCAGCAGCAGCACCAGCAGAAAAATAAAGGTGTAGAGCACGCTGAGCAACCGGGTTTTAATATAGCTTCTACTCTCCTGCACATCGTAAATGCAGTTTAGTCCCGTCACAATGCCGTGTATGCCGCGGCTTGCCGACCACAGGGCAATGATTGCAGACAAAGATACCACCACAGAAGTGGTGCTTTGATAGGTGTTCATAATCAGCCGCTGCGCCGCAGGCATCAAGGCGGTGGGCAGCACCCCGTGGAGCATCTCCGTCAGGGTTTCCGCCTCCAGTCCAATATACCGCACCAGACTCATCAGCAGCACCAGCGCAGGAAACACCGAAAGGGCAACAAAGAAGCTTGCCTGAGAGGCATAGGTGGGAATATTGAGTTTCAGCACATAAAACAGCCGCCGTTTCGTCTTTTTCCAAAATTCTTTCATCCTTTGCCCCCCTTTCTCTAATGGACAATTGACAATTGTCAGTTGACAATTATGGTGTCGGCTTCGCCGACTGTTTTTATAATTTCCCCCTCCCTGTCATTCCGACCGACCGTAGGGAGTGGAGGAATCTTCGCGCCATCATAATGCGTAGATTTCTCGCAAAGCTCGAAATGACACGGGTGGAGTCGGCTTTGCCGACTGTTTTAATCCGTCCGCTTTGCGGACACAATCATTGTCCATTCTTCCTATTGCGGTACCCGGCATCTTCGTCGGCTTAGAAAAGCCTTCCTCAGCTGCCGACCGCAGCTACTCGCTCAGCTCCCTTACTCCGCCACTGGCGGCGGTCGCATCGCTCCCCATTGTCAATTGTCAATTCCATAAAGCAGAACGTACTGCAAGTGTTTGCCTGCAGTACGTCTCGTTTATTCTGCTGAGATAAGATAGTAGTACACAGGCTGGCCGCCACGCAGCAGATTGACCTCTGCATCGCAGCAGATGGACTGCAC
Organism: Faecousia sp.; assembly: GCA_045644625.1. Lineage (GTDB taxonomy): Bacteria > Bacillota > Clostridia > Oscillospirales > Oscillospiraceae > Faecousia. The sequence continues at coordinate 4,961 of JAZRHG010000055.1, read as the reverse complement.
CAAATCTGCCGCCTTTTGGGCGTGCTTTTCGGTGATATCCTCGCCATAGTAAATGGTGATATATTCCTTGCCCTGGTCACGGACCTTCTCCGCCAGTGCCTTTAACAGCACCTTGATATCCCGGCTTGTGCCAAACAAGCTGCTTCCGTAGATAGCCAGATAGTCACCCTCGTGGATATCGTGTCCGTCGAAATCGGAGTTGCGGGCAGCATAGGTAATCTGCATAGTGTCCACAGTGCCCAGCGCTTCGGTCAGCGCCTGGGTGTTCTCCGCTTCCTCCCCGTCGGGGTTGAAGCTGAGCATAGCGGTGATGCCCTGGGGCACGGTCTTAGAGGGAATGACCACCACCTGCTTGGGTGTCAGCTCATCCACCTGCTCTGCCGCCATAATGATATTCTTGTTGTTGGGCAGCACATACACAATTTCTGCCGGCACCTTGTTCACCGCCTCCAGAATATCCTGAGTGGAGGGGTTCATAGTCTGACCGCCGGAAATAATGCCGTCCACGCCTAAGTTTTCAAACACATCGGCAAGGCCGTCACCGGCGCACACTGCCACCACGCCAAACTTCTTCTCCGGCTCGGCAATCTTGGGAGCAAGCTCCTGCTCACTCATCACCTTTTCGGTGTGCTGCAGGCGCATATTTTCAATTTTCACCGTGACAAAAGAGCCGTAGTCCATTGCCTCGTGGAGGGCTTTGCCGGGGTCGTTGGTATGGACGTGGACCTTGATAATCTCCTCATCGTCCACCAACACCAGGCTGTCGCCCAAAGAGTCCAAAAATGCTCTGAGAGGCTCCGGGTCCTTGTCATTTTCACGGGAGATAATAAACTCGGTGCAGTAGGTGAAGGTGATATCCTCGGTGTTGAAGTCGGCAAAATCTGCCTGCTCCTTAGCTTCCTCGGCTACATAGCCCTCGGGAATCACCACATCCTCGCCCCGCAGGGAGGAGAGCATTGCCTCCATCACAAACAGCCAGCCCTTACCGCCGGCATCCACCACGCCTGCCTTTTTCAGCACAGGGTTCTGATTGATGGTATCTTCCAGGGCGACCTTGGCTGCTTCCACAGCCGCTTCCTGCACAAACTCAATGTAGTTATTCTCCTGGGCCGCCTTCATAGCTGCAGCGGCAGCCAGACGGGAAACCGTCAAAATCGTACCCTCGGCAGGCTTCATAACTGCCTTGTAGGCAGCATCCACGCCCTCCTGCAGGGCAGCTGCCCACAGGACGCCGTCACAAATCTCGCAGCCCTTTAAGCGACGGGAAATACCCCGGAACAAAAGGGACAAAATCACGCCGGAGTTACCACGGGCACCCCGCAGCATAGCAGATGCAGCGATAGAAGCTGCTTTTTCCAAAGTGGGGTCTTCTGCCTTGCGCAAATCTGCTGCAGCAGCATTGATGGTCATGGACATATTGGTGCCGGTATCGCCGTCAGGCACCGGAAACACGTTTAAGTCATTCAGCTCTTGCTTGTGGATTTCCACAGAGGCAGCCGCACTGATGGCAAGGCTGCGAAACGCCCCGCCTTTAATTGTCTGTCTCAAAGGTCTTCTCCTCCTAAAATCACATCATCGAATCGATATGCACATTCACTGCCTTAACTTCCGTGCCGGTGCTGTTTTGCACCACATAGCGCACCTCGGAAATAATGGACGCGCCCACGGCATTCAAGTTCACGCCGTTGTCCACAATGATATGCAGGTCGATGGAAATGGTGCCGTCCTCGTGGAACTCCACTTTCACGCCTTTCGCCATAGACTCTTTGCGCAGCAGGTGGTAAACACCGTCAGAAACAGAACGGGCAGCCATACCCTTCACGCCAAAGCAGTTGCTGGCGGCAGTACCGGCAATATCCGTATACACGCTTGCAGAAACATTTACGTTTCCGTTTTCACTGTTGTGACTTACCATAAATGATACCTCCTATTAAACAATACTGTCTTCCCAGCAGGAAGGAGCCGTCAGGCCCATCATTTTTACAACGGTGGGTGCTACATTGGCAAGGCCGTAATTGCCCTCCAAAATAGTCCAGTCGTTGTCCTTATCATAAATAATAAAGGGAACAGGGTTTAAAGAGTGGGCGGTACGCACCGCAACCTTACCCTTCTTTTCTTCCGTCATCTGGTCGGCGTTGCCGTGGTCAGCGGTGAACAGCACGGTGTAGCCAAACTCGTCAGCTGCATCCAAAACCTTCTGCAGGCACTCGTCCAGCGCCTCCATAGAGGTAACCACCGCCTCCATCACGCCGGTGTGACCCACCATATCGCCGTTGGGGTAGTTGCAGCGCAAAAACTCAAACTTGCGAGTTGCCATTGCTTCCACCAATGCGCTGGTAACCTCGCGGCACTTCATAGCCGGTGCCTGCTCAAAGGGGATGACATCGGAGGGAATTTCCAAATACTCTTCCAGATTTTCGTCTACCTTGCCGGAGCGGTTGCCGTTCCAGAAATAGGTGACGTGACCGTACTTCTGGGTCTCGGACACTGCAAACTCGGTAACACCGGCAGCGCACAAAACCTCGGTCAGGGTATTGGTAATCACAGGGGGCTGCACCAGATAATTTTCGGGGATGTTCAGGTCTCCGTCATACTGCAGCATACCGGCAAATTTCACACCGGTATAATCGCCACGGTCAAACTTATCAAAGTCCTTGCGGTCAAATGCCAGGGAAATTTCCTGCGCTCTGTCACCGCGGAAGTTAAAGAGAATCACGCTGTCGCCGTTTGCAATCTTGGCAACCGGCTCGCCGTTTCTTGCAATCACGAATGCAGGCAGGTCCTGATCCATGCAGCCGGTCTCTGCCCGGTAGGTTTCCACCGCCTCCAAAGCCGTGGCAAACTGCCGACCAATGCCCTGCACGTGGGTGCGCCAGCCCAGCTCTACCATTGCCCAGTTGGCTTCATACCGGTCCATCGTCACCTGCATACGGCCGCCGCCGGATGCAATGGCATAGTCATAGCCTTCCTCATTCAGCTCATTTAATACTGCCTCCAGCTGACCGATGTACTCCGGCGCAGAGGTGGCAGGCACGTCACGGCCGTCCAGCAGGATGTGGCAGTAAACCTTCCGGATGCCATCTTTCTTTGCCTGACGGAGCATTGCCAAAAGATGGCTGATGTTGGAGTGGACATTGCCGTCGGACAGAAGGCCAATAAAATGCATTGCCTTATCCTTGGCGTTTTCTGCCAAATCCTTCCAGGTGGCGGACGCAAACAGCGCGCCGTTTTCGATACTTTCGCCCACAAGCTTTGCGCCCTGAGAATAGACCTGACCGCAGCCTAAGGCATTGTGACCCACCTCGGAGTTGCCCATATCCTCATCAGAGGGCAGACCTACGGCAGTGCCGTGGGCTTTCAAAAAGGTGTGGGGGCAGGTGGCAAATAATTTATCCAGCGTAGGGGTCTTTGCAACCGCCACAGCATCGCCGCTGCCGCCGTTACCTTTGCCCACGCCATCCATAACAACCAAAACAATGGGTTTTTTCATAAGTTTCCTCCGCAATTTTTATCTATACATCTGTACAGGCATACTTTCAGCTATACTATTAGCAATACTATTCTACAACATTTTCTTAGAACTTACAACCCCTTTTTTACGGAGGGATTCTGTCAACGGTATGCTCGCTATGGTGAAGTAGCAAACCTGCGGTTTGCAGTGAAGTTGTTGCACAGTGAAGTTTTTGCCTTGCGGCAAAAGTGAAGTTAAGTTTGCCATAAACACTTACGAAGTAAACTTCACTACGAAGTAACTTCACTGCCGTCAGGCAACTTCACTTGCCCGTCAGGGCAAACTTAGTCTTTGGGTCAATTCATCGTCCCCTTTGCTCTTTCAAAAAGCTCCCGCACCCGGCCTCTTAGGGCAATGCTCTCCTTGGTGTCGGCAGTACCCTCCCGATCAATCCAGTCTTTCGATGCCTGCTGGGCCTGTTTTAATGTCTGTAAATCGCAGCTTAAATTGGCAACCCGGAACACCGGCAATCCCGACTGCCGGGAGCCAAAGAAATCGCCGGGTCCCCGCAAACGCAAATCTTCTTCTGCAATTTTGAAGCCGTCGGTGGTGCTGCACAGGGCTTTTAACCGGGCAAGGGTGTCGGGGTTTTTTGCCTGCGACACCAGCACACAGTAGCTTTGGGCATTTCCTCTGCCCACGCGACCTCTTAATTGGTGCAACTGAGATAAACCAAACCGGTCTGCATCTTCTACTATCATCAGTGTGCCATTGGGTACATCCACACCCACCTCAATGACGGTGGTCGCCACCAAAACATCCGCTTCTTTTTTTGCAAAAGAAGCCATAATTTCCTCTTTTTCGCTGCCCTTCATCTGTCCGTGAAGCAGACCCACCCGAAGGTCGGGGAATACAGTCTGCTGCAGAGTCTCCGCCCAGACTTCAGCGGCCTTGATGTTCAGCTCTTCCGTTTCCTCCACCGCGGGGCATACCACATAGCACTGGTGACCTTCTGCCACCTGCTTGCGGATGAAGGCATTGATCCGGGCGCGCATGCTTTCGCCAACCAGGAAGGTGTCCACCGGCTCTCTGCCGGGAGGCAGCTCATTGATGATGGAGACCTCCAGATCGCCGTACATCAGCAGCGCCAGGGTTCTGGGGATGGGGGTAGCGGACATCACCAGAAGGTGGGGGTTGCTACCCTTGGCGGAAAGGGCGGAGCGCTGGGCTACACCGAAGCGGTGCTGCTCGTCGGCGATCACAAGGCCAAGATTCTTAAATTCCGTGGTATCAGACAGCAGCGCATGGGTGCCGATGACCAGCTCCGCCTCTCCGGCGGCGATGGCTTCCCGGGCAATGCGCTTTTCTTTTTGGGTCATGGAGCCGGTGAGCAGAACGGTCTTGATCCCCAGAGGGGACAGCTGCCTGCCTAAAGAGGCATAGTGCTGCTCAGCTAGGATCTCGGTGGGGGCCATCAGGGCGGCCTGCTGACCGTTGCGCACAGCAAGGA
>JAZRHG010000054.1:0-16829 GCA_045644625.1 Faecousia sp. | reverse complement strand
GATGATGTTACGAAGGCTTTGTGCGCAGAAGTCGATGATCCAGCCCATCTCTACGCGCTTGGGGTCGATGTCCAGACGCTTCAGGCCCTTAGCTGCCAACCACTCGTCGGTGTTGTTGCGCTCGTGCTGCATACGGGCAGTCAGAGCAACCATAGCCAGGTTGTGGGCGTTCATAATGTCGTTGATGTCGCCGGTCAGACCCAGGGAGAACTCGGTCATGGGCATCAAAAGAGCGTTACCGCCGCCAGCTGCAGTACCCTTAACGTTCATAGTGGGGCCGCCGGAGGGCTGACGCAGAGCGCCGCCTGCGTTCTTGCCGATGTAGCCCAAGCCTTCAATCAGGCCCAGGGAAACGGTGGACTTGCCTTCACCGAAGGGGGTGGGGGTCACAGCGGTGACTTCGATGAACTTGCCGTCAGGCTTGTTCTCCAGACGCTTCATAACCTTGATGAAGTCGATCTTGGGGGTCTTGCCGTAGGGGATGATTTCTTCTTCCAGAAGACCCAGCTTCTCACGGAAGAAGTTTACGGAAGGCAGAGTCTTCTCTGCTTCCTCAGCGATTTGCCAGTCGGCAAACTTGGTGGGGTCCAGCTTCACAAGACCCTTCTCGTCTACATACTTGCCATTTTCGTCAAACACGATTGCCATAGTAGTTTTCCTCCTTATTTTTGGGTGCCTTTCGGCAATATTAAACAGGTTTTTATTTCTATGCCACCTTGTGGCAGGGAATACAAATATTATGCTTCGGTGATAACCGCGCTGTCACGAATGAGCTTCATCACCTTGCCGGTAAGCACACTGTTGATGACCGCCTGCTCAAAAGCGGCATCGTAATGCTCTTTCAGCTCATCGATGGTGATGTTGTTGTGACGGGCGATAACCGCCAGGGCGTTTCCAATTTCTTCTTCGGTGGCTTCCAAGCCTTCGATTTGCACCACCTCGTCAATCACTGCCCGGCAGCGGATGGCGTTTTCTGCGGCAGGCTTTGCCTCCTCCAGCAGTTTTTCTTCTGTGGTGTTCATAAACTGGCAGTACATTTCAATAGAAAGGCCTTGCTGGGCAAGCTGGGCTTTCAGGTTTTCCAGCTGTTCCTGGGCAGCCTCTGCAAGCATCTTCTCGGAAATCTGAATTTCCAAGGTCTCTGCAGCCTTGCGAAGCAGGGTGTCCTGCAGGTCCATTTCGCCCCGCTGGTCAGTAAACTCCTGCATACTTTCCTGCATCTTCTGCTGCATCTGTGCGAAGTTCTCACACTTGCCAACCTCTTGGGCGAAAGTGTCATCCAGCTGGTATTCGGTCTTAACCCGAATTTCCTTAATCTTGCATTCAAATCTTGCTTCCTTGCCGGCCAAAGCTTCGGAATGGTACTGCTCCGGGAAGGTGACCTTCACTGTCACTTCCTCGCCGGGAACTTTATCCAAAAGCTGCTCTTCAAAGCCGGGGATAAACATTCCGCTGCCCAGCACCAGGGTCTGGTTTTCCGCAGTGCCGCCGGCAAACTGCTCGTCGCCGCAGAAGCCTGCGTAATCCAAAACAATCTCGTCACCGTTTTCTGTGGGACGGTCGGTAATCACGGCAATGCGGGGGTTCTGCTGACGCAGCCGCTCCATATTGCGGTTCACCTCTTCTTCGGTGACGATGTGGCGGCTGTAAGAGGCGGTCAAGCCCTTGTAAGTAAAACTCATTGGAATATGCTCCTTCTATGTGGTAGATTTCTCTTTTATCATACCACAGATTGCCAATTTTTCAAGCACAATGGTATTATATAGAAAAATTCTTGCCAAAACAATATAGTTATGATATTTTATTTATAGTTTCTATCTATAGATTGAGGTGCTTTTATGAACTACAACTACTTACGATATTTTTCCGTGCTGGCGCAGGTGGAGCATTACACCCTTGCCGCCGCCCGACTGGGCATTTCCCAGCCCTCCTTAAGCAGCGCCATTCACGCGCTGGAGGACGAACTGGGGGGCGTAAAATTATTCGAGAAGTCCGGACGGAACGTGCGGCTTACAGAACAGGGTCGGTATTATCGGGAACAGGTGGAATCTGCCCTCAATCAGCTACAGACCGCCTCTGCCACCTTAAAAGAGAGTATGCTCACCGCGCCGGTGGTGGTGCGATTGGGATTGGTGTCCGGCGCTGTCAACGAAACGGTTGCCCGGGAGATTGCCGAATACACCCGCCAAAATCCCCGTGTGCGGTTTCATCTGACAGAAAGCTCTGCCGAGGACTTAATGGATATGGTACGGCAGGAAAAGTTAGATATGGCACTGGTGGACACCACCAACCGGGACAGAAGTCTGCACTTTCGCAAGCTGTGTGTGCAAAATTTCTTTGTGGCGCTGCCACGGGAACATCCCCTTGCCAAACGTTCCAGTTTGATGTATCAGGATGTGCGTAACCTTCCCCAAATCGCCTTCCACTACGATGTGGACAACGCCTTTGGCGACTGGGCATCCGGTGAAGAAGAAAAAACCGTCTGCGCGGTCAATACGGCACAGACGGCATTAAGCTTGGTGGAGGCGGGATTTGGTTTTTGTTTTCTGCCGGACAACTGCCTGCAGCTAAAGGGGAATGTGGCCTTCGTGCCGCTGGAAAACTGGCACCAGGCACTTTATATGTGTATTTTATATGATAAGTGGTTGGAGCCCCCGGTGTGGGCGTTTGTGGAAAAGCTGGTCCGCGTTATGCGTGAAACGATTTAATTGACAGTTGTCGGTTGTCAGTTGACAATTATTGTGTCCGCAAGGCGGACAGATTAAAATATGTGCCGTAGGCACACCGCAATTGACAATTGTCCATTGTCAATTGTCAATTTGGTATAGGTGCTTGGCATTATTGGTAGTAACTTCTACAACCTCCTCCAGGGAGATATTCCGAATTTCTGCCAATTTTTGCGCCATAAAGGGCAGGTAACCCGGGTCATTCCGCCTGCCGCGGTAAGGCTCGGGAGACATAAAGGGGCAATCGGTTTCCAGCACAATTCTGTCTAAGGGGATGCTCTCGGCAGTTTCCACCGCCTTGCGGGCATTTTTGAAGGTGAGTACACCGGTAAAGCCGATATACCAGCCCATATTCACCAATTGCCGTGCCATTTCCGCAGAGCCGGAATAGCAGTGGAACACACCGGTCACATCCTTAAATTCCTTGGCAATCTTCATCCCGTCATCGTGGGCGTTTCGCTCGTGAACGATGACGGGCATTTTCAGTTCCCGGGCAAGCTCCATCTGCATCCGAAACGCCTTTTGCTGGATTTCGCGGGGAATAGTTTCGTAATAATAATCCAAGCCAATTTCGCCGATGGCTTTGACCTTGGGGTGGCTTGCCATTTGGCGATATTGGGCTATCACTTCTTCATTCACCTCGTCGGCACTATCCGGATGAGAGCCGACGGAGGCGTACACAAAGGGATATTTTTCCGCCATTGCCACGCAGTCTCGGGAGCTTTCTAAGCAGCAGCCTACATTTAAAAAGCCCATAACGCCCTTTTCCTGCAGACCCAAAATCACGCTTTCTCTGTCTTCGTCAAATGCGGGGTCATTCATATGGGCGTGGGTATCAAAAAGCATATCTTTCTCCTCCGTCGAAAGCAATTGACAGTTTTCAGTTGACAATTATTTTGTCCGCAAGACGGACAAGTTAAAATATGTGCCACAGGCACACCTTAATTGTCAATTGTCCATTGTCAATTGTCAATTATTCTATAATTGCTACAATGTGGTTTTCTATAATCTGTACCCGGGGGTCGGACAGGTCAAACTTTGTGTGGTTGGGAAATCCCTTGATGCCCTCCCCTGTTTTTTTGCCCTGGGCCTCTTTCAGTACCCAAAAGGTCAGCAAAGCTTTGCGCTTATCCTCCGCCTTTTCGTATTGGGCATACTCATACGGTGATAAGATTTTTTCTGCAAGAGATAATTTTACATCCCTGTCCAGAGCCTCCGCATCCATGCCAACAGGCTTATCCGACAGAACGCAAAACACCATCTTCTTAGTATGGGAAATGGAAAAGTGGCAGTCACTGTTTGCAAAATAAGGCTTGCCCCGCTTTCCTATACAAATGGAGGGCATTTGATTTCCCGTTTTCTCTTTGTACATTTGGGTAAGGAGCTTTCTGCCCGCATCGTGACCGGACAGTTCCCCCAAATCCATATAGCTTAGTTTCATATAATCACCATCATCAGTATAACGGCAAATGGGATAACTGTCAAATATGCGGCATAGACTTTTTTGAGGTGATTATATGTCTGAACTGGTTTTCCCCCACAAACTGACGCTGAACGAGCGAAAAAACCTTACGCTCACCGGCGTCACCGAGGTGATTGCCTTTGATGAAAACACAGTGCTTTTATCCACCACTTTGGGGAAATTAGAGGTGCAGGGAGAGAATTTGCAGCTAAAAAACCTCTCCCTTGATGGCGGACAGGTTGCGGTGGACGGGGATATTTCCGCCCTGTTTTACTCCCAAAACAGAGAAAAACAAAGCTTTTGGCAGAGGCTTGCCCGATGAACCCGGCTGAGAGTGTCCGTTTTTTTATCTGGGCTTTGGGCATCGGAGCTGTTTTGGGGCTTTGCTACAGCATTTTGCGTCCTGTCCGTCCTCGCTGGCTGGGGGATTTGGTGTTTGTTGGGTGCGCCTTCTACGGTTTTTTGTACTTAGGCTTTGCCGTTTGTCGGGGAGACATCCGTTTGGGCTACACTGCCGGACTTTTCATAGGCGGAATTGCCTTCGACCAAACTCTGGGCAAACTGCTGAAAAAACCGATTGCCCGCTTTGGGGAAATAATTTCGGAAATTTTTTTGAAAAAACCGTACAAATCCGCAAAAAATCTCTTGGCAAAGCGAAAAAAAGATAGTAAAATAAAAGATAATTCAAACGACGGAGGTGACGGCTGTGCAAAATCCCTTTTCCCGCATTCGGCTTGTGTACCGTCGCACGTCTATGACCGTGAAAACTCTGGTGCTGGCAACTTTGGTGCTGTGCAGCCTGACCCTGATAACACTGCGCTTTTCCCTGATGGAAGCCAAAAAAGAATTGGCAAACGTAAGGGCCGAGGCGCAGATGCTGGAGCAGGAAAACGACCGCCTGCAAAAGTCCATCAATCAGCTGGGCACCGTACAAAGCGTCACAGAGCTGGCAAAGGAGCTTTTGGATCTGGTGGACCCCAACACCGTCATCTTTGAAACAGGAGAATAAAAAGAGGTAAGGAAAATATGGAGTTAACCCCCGGTGCCGTGTTGGACGGCAAAGTAAAATCAATCGCAAATTTTGGTGCATTCATCGCCCTGCCGGAAGGAAAGACCGGTTTGGTGCATATTTCCGAGGTGGCGAACAGCTACGTCAGCGACATCCGAGAACACCTGACGGAAGGTCAGGATGTGAAAGTGATGGTGCTGGGAAATCAGGACGGCAAGCTGAACCTGTCTATCAAGCGGCTGGAAGCGAAACCGCAGCGGGAAAACGCGCCCCGCAAGGAAGCGCCCCGGCGTGCGCCTACCCCGCCTCCGGCACCTAAAACTGCCGACCAGCTGTTTGAGGAGAAGCTGAAGGCATTTATGTCCGAAAGTGACAGTAAAATTTCTTCTCTGCGTTCTTACACCGACCACCGCACAAAAAGCCGCAGAAGATAAAACGAGGTTTACAATATGGCAACTGTTGTCGTCACCGGCGGAAGCCGGGGAATTGGAAAAGCCACAACGGAATATTTTGCCAAGCGGGGCGACAAGGTGTACTTTCTCTATGAAAAGGAACACGAAAAAGCGAAAGCCATCGCCCAAGCCACCGGTGCCACCGCCATTTGCTGCGATGTGGCAGACGGCGCGCAGGTGCAGGCAGCATTTGCCCAAATTCCCGATGTGGATGTTTTGGTGTGCAATGCGGGCATTTGCTACTATGGGCTTTTGCAGGACACTGCGGAAAGTCAGTGGGACAGGCTGTTTGATGTGAATGTCAAGGGAATTTACCACTGCGTAAAGGAAAGCCTTCCCCATTTTCTTAAAAAGCAGAAAGGTGCCATCATCACCGTCAGTTCTATGTGGGGACAGGTTGGTGCCTCCTGCGAGGCTGCCTACTCCGCCACCAAGGGTGCGGTGATTGCGCTGACCAAGGCATTGGCGCAGGAGTTAGGAAGTAGCGGTGTGCGATGCAACTGCGTCGCCCCCGGCGTTATCCTGACGGATATGTGCAAGGATGTATCTCCGAAAACGATGCAGGCGCTGGCAGAGGAAAACTGCGTAGGCAGAAACGGCACACCGGAAGATGTTGCAAAAGCCATTGGCTATCTTGCCGATGCGGAATTTGTCACGGGACAGGTACTGCCGGTAAACGGCGGTTTGGTTTTATAATTTACAACGGAGGAATATAGTATGAAAATTGCAATTGCTTGTGATCACGGCGCATTAGACCTGAAGAACACTATGAAAAAGCATTTGGAAGCCAAGGGCTTCGAAGTAGTGGATTTCGGCACCCACACCTTAGATAGCTGCGACTACCCCGACTTTGCCGCACCTGCCGCCAAGGCAGTGGCAAACGGAGAATGCGAAAAGGGTATTGTGCTTTGCACCACCGGCATTGGTGTGTCCATCACCTGCAACAAGGTTAAGGGCATTCGCTGCGCCTTGCTTTCCGACGTGATGTCCGCCCGTATGACCCGGGAGCACAACGACACCAACATGATGGCAATCGGCGCAGGCGTGGTTGGCACGATGCTGGCTTTGGAGATTGCCGACACTTGGCTGGCAACAGAATTCTCCCACAACGAGCGTCACCAAAGACGAATCGACAAGGTAATGGCACTGGAAAACTAAAAAAAGCACAAAAAAGCAGGCGGTACCGCCTGCTTTTTATGTATGTGATTACTCCTCAAGGCCCTTTACGATGTTGCCGAAGTACTGCACAAGACCCACAACGTCAGCACCCAGGTTAATGAAGTTGTAGCCTTCCTCCTCCAGCTGCTTGTAGTTGCCCAAGCCACCAACAGTACCGGCCATCTTGCCGTGCTTTCTTGCAGTCTGTGCAATCAGCTTACGGGCTGCCAGGGTGTCGGCATTCATAATGTCGTGGGGCTTGCCCATTGCGTGGCTGAAGTCAGCAGGTCCGAAGAAAATCATATCGATGCCGGGCAGCGCGCAAATCTCTTCCAGCTCAGCCATGGGCTCCGGATCTTCAATCTGCACAATGTTGAAGCGCTGTGCGTTGCCCTCGGTGACATAGTCAGAGGTGCCAACCAGGCAGTACTTAGCGTCAGCATTGCCGCCATCGATGGGTCGACGGCCCAGGGGATGGAACTTGGTGTAGTAAACAATCTGCTTTGCCTCTTCCAGGCTCATCAGGTGGGGAATCATAATGCCGGCTGCATCTGCCTCGAAAGGCTTGATGAAGTCGTTGTAGCTGCCCTTGGCAACACGGACGATGGTGTCGGTGTCGTAAATCTTGGCAGCTCTAATCATATTCTCAATTGCCAAATAGTCAGAGGGGGTGTGCTCCATATCGATCCAAATGCAGTCGATGCCGGAAATAGCGGCAATCTCAGCAGCACGGGGATCTGCCAGGTTCAGCTTCAGGCTGAATGCAGTCTTGCCCTCTTTAATCTTTCTCAGTACGCGGCTTTCTCTTAAATGATACATAATTAAACCCTCATTTTCCTTCTTAATTTCAATCACAGTTTGTCAGCCAAAGCATTTTGGGCAGACTCACCCATATTTTACCTCTTCGCCCCCAAAAAAGCAATAGATATTTCGCCAAAAAACAAGAAAAATATAGTTACGGGAAGGTTTTAGGGTTGTTTTTTGCAGGATATGTGGTATAATTTTCCTGATAATAATTTTAGGAGGAAAATTCTATGATTTTCGATACCATTGCACACATTGATAACTATAAGAACCTGGGCCGCGTTTCCGAAGCTTTGGAGCTGATTGCCAAGACCGATTTTTCTAAGCTTGAGACCGGTAAGTATGTGGTAGACGGCGACAACCTGTTCTATATGGTGCAGAAGTACAACACCAAGTTAGAGGGCCTGGCTGAGTCCCACTACAAGTACATTGACGTGCAGTTCCTGGTTACCGGCAAGGAATATATGGGCGTTGCTCCCATCGAGTGTGAAAAGACCGTGAAGGACTCCAGCGTAGAAAATGACTACGCGCTGTACGAGTGCGAAACCGACAACCTGACGATGCTCCCCGGCACTTTCGCCGTTCTGTACCCCAATGACATTCACCGCCCCGGCATGGCAATCGGCGCTTCCGAACCTGTCACCAAGGTGGTCGTCAAGGTAAAGGCTTAATTGATACTTCCATTTACAGGCATAGCAGTCTTTCTGCTATGCCTGTTGCTTTAAGCCTCCCTCTGATGAGGGAGGTGGGTGCCCAAAGGGCAGGCGGAGGGAGAGAAATTTGAAGAAAAATCTCTCCCTCAGTCAGCTTCGCTGACAGCTCCCACATCAGAGGGAGCCTTGAGCGGTGCCATATCGAAGAAATAAAAACGGGCTGTTGCAGCGTGCTGCAACAGCCCATTTTTTGTTACCACCGGAAGGAAGCAAGCTCACCTGTGGTTTCTTTTCCTGTCAGGTTGCCCTCCGCATCGAAAATATACTCGTAAATCACGCTGGTCCCCTCGACAATCCAGCCGCATTTTCTGGGCGCTTCCATCTGCTGGGCTTCCGCCAGGCTTTGCAAGCGCCAAATCAGCGTTCCATCCACCCTGACCTCCAGCTTTTCAGCAATCATGCCGGGGACAGAATAAAAGGTCTGTATTTCGCCGGTCTCGATATCACAGCGCAACAGCACGGCAGTATAGTGGCTGCGAATGCGCTCCACCAGTTCCTTTTCGGGAATCTTGTTCCCCTGCTCCCACAGCGCCTGCAATTCCTGCGTCAGGGCATAATTCATCTTTCCCTGTTCGTCTTTTTCCTTGTCGGTGTACATAGTGTATGCGGAGATATACCGGTAGTTTCCCACCTCTGCAATATCCTGAATAGTTTGATACTGATCGGTAATCTGATACTCTGTGCCGGTGAGCAGGTTGCCGTCTGCATCCATCACAACGGTTTTGGTTTGGTCCTCGTCAATGCGGAAAACCAGTATATAGCGGTTTCCTAGCTGGAATACTTTGGGCATCTTATACTCTATTGCATTTTTCTGATGGGACAATAGCTGCCCCGCCGTATCATACCGCCACGCAAGCACATACCGCGTCTCACTGTCCGGTTCCACATCGTAGTTGAGAATGGTGAAGGTCTCATCGTGATTGTCAAAAATCCAAGTGCCGACGCCCTGGTCAAGTCCGGCATAGCCTTGTCCTGCTCCGCCTGATAAGCTAATCCAATCCGATTCTACAATCAGGTTGTTCCAGAGTATTTGCCCATCCTTATCCAAAAACAAGATTCGGTTATGGGTAAGCTCAGTATTTACTTCACCGGATGCTTCCACGCGGATATTTTTCCCCAGCAGGACTGTGCAGTCCCCAACAGGTCCTACGGTTCTTGGGGAAACCGGCACCGCAGTTTCCCAACAAAGGGTCTCTTTTTCGTATTTGAAAAGCAATTCTTTTCCGCTTTTGGTGTAGCCGGTTTTATCGTGGTAGGTATCAAGTTTGTCGTCATAATACCAAATATCCGGGGGAGCTTCTGCCACATAGCTTCTGCCTTCTCTATCGATAATATAGCTTGCAAATTCGCCGTTTCGCCAGCTGTCCCACAGCATTTTCAGTTTTTCCGCATCGTCCATCTCTACAGTGATTTCATAGCCGGGTATAGCCTCACTGATGCTCTTGGTGATGACCTCCCCGGTTTTTTCATAGGTAAAGGATTCGGAGGTGATATCCCGATAGACCGCCTTGATTTCCTCCCGGCTTAACCCCTCTGTGGGCAGTCCGTTTTCTGCAAAAAAATCCTTTGCCTGAGAATAGGCAATGGCGTCTACTGTCACTGCGCCGCCACATACCAGCAGCACCGCCGCAAGGCAGGCGGCAATGAGCTTGGGCAGGGGGACTGTCCGCCGGTGACGCACCTGGGCATACTTTTCCACTAACACATCCTCTAATTCCTGCATCGCAAGATACAAATCTGCGCCTGTCATAGCTGGAATCCCTCCTTTTCCAAGTAGTTTTTTAACTGCTTTCGAATTCTATGGAGCATAGAGGTGATTTTACTCTGGGAAAAACCGGACAGCGCGCCAATGGCGGCAATACTGTCGCCATAAAAGTACCGGCGGATAAACACCATCTGTCCATCCCCGGGAAGTTTTTTGACAAAAGCATTGATACTTTCGCCCAATTGTCTGGTTTCCATTTGGAAGACCACATCTTCCTTATCCGGAATGCACGCTTCCAATTCCTTTGTCAGCGCCACCATATTTGCAGAGCGTTTCTGGGCGTTCTGCCGCTCCCACTTTTTATAGGAAAAGGACCGGATTACCTTTGCCAGCCAGGCAAAAAAGTAATTGGGCCGTGTAGGCGGGATGGAACGCCAGGCGCACAAATATGTATCGTTGCAGCACTCCTCTGCATCCTGCGGATTTTCCGTGATGTTTTGGGATATGTTCCGCAGTTTTCTGCCGTACTTTTCATCCGTTTCCCGAATGGCGGACTCATCACGACTGAAATATAAGTCCAAAATCCCCATATCTTCCATAAAGCCACCTCCTTGTTTCCGTTATAAAAGGCCTTTCACTCTGTAAGGTCGATTTTTGCCCATAATATTGCACAAAAATCTCGGCTGACTTTCATCAGCCGAGACTTTTTATTGTAAATAGGTAGTCTCTTGCGCAACCTCTTGCACATTCTCTTGCGCAGTTTCTTGCGTGAGCACCTGTGTATAGCCTTGTGTATAATCTTGGGTGTAATCTTGGGTATAGTTCTGTGTATAGTCTTGGGTGTAATCCTGGGTATAGGCTTGTGTATAGTCCTGGGTGTAATCCTGGGTATAGGCTTGTGTATAGTCCTGTGTAAATTCTTGCGCAACGGTTTGTGTATATTGCTGGCATTCCTGCTTTTGGCGCAGTTTCTTACGCACAATACAATAAGTCACCATCAAGGCAATTGCAGCAAGCAGCAGAATGCCGGTGCGGATATACACACCTTGCGTCAGGTTGGACATCAGATTTTCGGATATCAGCGCAAGCGCCTCGTTCTCCCCCATTGCCACTTCCATAACTTGTTCGCTGAGGGCCAAAGGCAGGCAAGCGATTCCCGACAGACCGGTGGCAATAAACAAGTCCACAGAAAGCCACCGGAATCCCCGGAAACCAAACAGACGGCAAACAAAAATCAACAAAGAGAGCACAACCACTGCGCCGATAAATGCAGGCTTAACCTTACCGATTTGTGTCCACACTTCCAGCACAGTATCCATTTCCGGTTGCTGCGCAAAAAGGTCCTGAACCAGGCTCTCCGGCGTGGGCAGCTGCACTGCCACCTGCTGCATCATTCCGGTAAACATTTCCTTTGCCTGTTCCTCTGGAACATCTATCAGTTCAGGGGAAGAGTCCTTGAAAATACCAAAAATCTGGTCAAAATCGGCAAGCAAAATGTCCTGAATTTTCGTTTCTGTCAAAGTCTCTTGGGGAGTTTTGCCCTCTATCACATCAAAGATTCCGGATAAATAACTGTTGTAAATTTCCTGCACCGCATTGGTGGATGCGATATCCATAAGCTGTTTTTCATCCACATCCAGCGAATCACCGACAACTGCGAAAATCAACTCCGGAAGTTGAATTTCCTCCATTGTTTGGCGCAAATTGTCCGGAGTGATTACGGAAATTGCTGACAAAAGGGTAGGTGCCACAAACAGCAAGACCACCAGCACAATGCTTAAAAGAAACGCCAGAATGGTGCCAAGTCCGTTTAAAATTCTCTTGCCGAAATTCATATTTTTCCCTCTCTTTCCTCTTTACAACGCTGACATTCTTTCGTCATTCAGCATTTGCTTTGCGTGGGTGTAGATGGTGACAATTTCGCCGGGAGTTGCGGTGCGCAGGGGTTTTCTTTTTGGTTTACCCCACACATGAAACCACCGCGGGCCGATCCAGCTATAAGGTCTCGTTTTTTCAAACATTCCCATCACAATGCACAGTGCCGCCTTTTGAGGCTTCATAAAAATCACCTTCATGGGGTGCTTGATGATGGCAAAAATCAGCTTAGGATAGTGATTGGTGATGCCTGTAAAGGCAATGCCCGGATGGGTAACGGAAAACGCCACGCCAGAATATTCCCTGGAAAGCTCCAAAAGGGTGTACATCCACTGCCGTTTGGCGTTTCCGTAGACAAGACTTGACGCCTTGCGGGTAGAAAAATCCCAGTCATTTTCGTCGGTTTTGGAATAGTTGTGGGCAATGCTGCCCACTGCCACTACCCTGCCTTTTCGTTGGGACAACTGGGGCAACAGCGCCATTGTAATGTAATACGGCGCCGCAAAATTGATTTGATACACATTGTCAATGCCCAAATCCGTCTTGTGTCTTGGGATACTGTACGCGCCGGCATTGTGCACCAGAATATCCACATTTAACTGCTTGAGTTCCTCTGTCACCGCCTGCACACTGGCAAAATCCGCCAAATCCGCAAACAAATTGATAATTTCCGAATTAGGAAATACTTTTTTTAATTCTGCGGTGTTGTTTTCTGCCTTTTGGCGGTTGCGATCCACGGTAATCAGCCGCCCGCCAAGGGTCAGAATATAGTTGCAAAGCGCCTGCCCGATGCCACCGGTGGCGCCAAACAGCACCACCGTTTTTCCGGCAAGCCCGTTTTCATACCGCCGTAACCATTTTTCGCAGGTCATCATTAAAAGCCAAGGGGATAGGTCCAGCCCATATCGTCTTCCACAATACCGGTCTGCATACCGTAGATATTATCGTACAATTTCTGGGCAACAGGGCCAACCTTGCCATCAGCAACCTGCATCTCCTCGCCCTGGATGTTCAGCCAGCCGATGGGAGAAATGACTGCAGCCGTACCGGAAGCGAAAATTTCCTTGAGTGTGCCGTCCTTAGAAGCGGCTACCACCTCGTCAATGGAAAGCTTCCGCTCGGAGACCTTGATTCCCCACTTCTTCAGCAGCTGAATGACAGAGTTACGGGTAATGCCGGGCAGGATGGTACCGCTGTCCAGAGGCGCAGTAATCACCTCGTCGCCAATCATAAAGAAGGCGTTGGAGGTGCCGATCTCTTCCACATACTTATGCTCCGCAGCGTCCAGCCACAGAACATCTTTGCAGTTATACTTCATAGCATCCTGAGAGGCGCGCATACCGCCGCCGTAGTTTCCGCCAACCTTGGCATAGCCGGTACCGCCCTGGGCAGCGCGGATGTACTTATCCTGCACATAAATGCGGGTGGTGGTCAGACCTGCATCATTGGCTGCGTAGTATGAGCCGGTGGGGCTGAGGATAATCATAAACTTATAGTGCTGGGCAGGCAGCACGGAGAAGGAAACCTCGTCGCCAAACAGGAAGGGACGGATGTACAAAGACGTGTTCTTGCCGTAGGGAATCCAGTCCTTGTCCACCTCAATAAGCTTGGTCAGGCCTTCCAGGAACAGGTCGCCGGGCACTTCGGGCATACACATACGCTCGCAGGTATTCTTCATACGGGCAATGTTCATATCTGGGCGGAACAGCTGAATGCTGCCGTCGGGCTTGCGGTAAGCCTTCATACCCTCGAACATCATCTGTGCATAGTGCAAAACGGCAGATGCCGGCTCAATCAGGAATGGTGCGTGGGGCTCGATGCGGGCGCTGTGCCAGCCCTTGCCCTCGTCATATTCCATCACGAACATATGGTCCGTAAAATATCTTGCAAAGCCCAGCTTGCTCTCATCGGCGGGACGGAGTTTGGGGTTAGTGGTTTTGGTAACAGGAATTTCGTAAGTCATTTGCTTATCCTTCTTTCTTAAATATGATACAGCTCAGGTCTTCTGTCCCGGAACACCGGGATGCTGCCCCGGATTTCGCTGAGAATTTGAAGATCACAACAAGCTGTAAGGATCTCTTCTTTTTCACCTGCCAAGGCGAGGGTCTCGCCCCAGGGGTTAATAATAGCGGAATTGCCGCCATAGACCGTTTCGCCAGCCGTGCCGCAGGAGTTGCAGCACACAACAAACATCTGATTTTCAATGGCTCTTGCGGTGGTGAGTGTCCGCAAATGGGGAATGCGGATTTTCGGCCATTGGGATACCACAAACAGCATATCCAGCCCTGGCACAGTCAGTGTCCGGATAAGTTCCGGAAAGCGCACATCGTAGCAAATAATGATGCCGCAGTTTACCCCATCCAGCTGGAATCTGCACAGGTGGTCACCGGGGGTGTAATAATCATCCTCGCCCATTGGAGTAAACAGGTGGGTCTTATCATAGCTGGCAACGCAAACGCCATTTCGGTCAAAGACCATCGCGGTGTTGTAAACCTTTCCGTCACGGACATTGGACACAGAGCCTGCTACAATATTTACATTGTATTTTTTTGCCAAAGCGCCGATTTTCTGCTTCACCTGTGCGCCGTCAGCATCGCAAAGCTGCTGCAAATTTTCCTTGGGGAAAAAGCCGGTGTTCCAGGTCTCCGGAAGCACAAGCACATCCGGCTGCGCTGCCATCGCCTCGTCAATCAACCTTTCCGCGTGCAGAAAATTTTCCTCCACGCAGCCAAGCTGCATATCCATTTGCAAACAGGAAATTTTCATAAGTAAACTCCTATTATTTGATTTTCTCGAAGGTTTCCAGCCACAGCCGCTTAATCAGCTCGTGACCGCAAGCGGTGGGATGCACGCCGTCATACGCCCAGTATTCCGGCGGTGCTTTCTTGCAGGCTTCGTCAAAGGCGGGCTGCAATTCGATAAGCGGCAGGTTGTACTTCTTCGCAATGCGCTTGGATGCCTCTGCCTTTTCTGCTGTGTCGATTTGGAAACGGGAAAGCCTGTCCGGAATCTCCTCGGTGTCGCAGGTGTGATAACCCTCCAGCACATAAGGGGCGATAATCATCAGCTTGGTTTGGGGGCAGGCCTCCTGAATTTCTTCAATGAGCATAGCATAAATCCGCTCAAACTTCTCCGTGGTTACGCCATTTTGGAAGATAATCTCGTGCCAGGCATCGTTGACGCCCATAAAAATGCTGGCGTAATCCGGCTGCAGGTTGGTAAAATCAATCTTGATGCGGGCGTAAATGTCCACACTCCGGTCACCGCTGACGCCACGGTTGATAAACTCATATTCCCCGGGACAGTCCGTTCCCAAAGCGCCCTTAATCATATTGGCATAGCCGTGCCCCATGCCGTAAAAGTCCTTCCGGTCACGGGAGCAATCGGTAATGGAGTCACCTTGAAACAAAATTCTCTTGGGCATAATTCTGTCTCCTTGTAGTAAGATTACCGTTATTATATAAAGCCCTATTTCGGATGTCAAGATACAACAAAAGCCGTGAACAAAAGTTCACGGCTTTTGTATAAAGAAAGACCACCCGAAATGGGTGGTCTATTTCCCTCTTATGTACGTAATAGTACTGGTCAAGAACTGAGGATTTTCTTAAATTGTTTGGTTAATAATCGGTATTGACTATGTACCAATGTTCTTTTAATTTATTTATACTTGTAATTGGATGACCTGTTTCGTTCGCATATATCAATGCTTCGTCTTGCGAAGAATATATCAGTTGGACAGAACCACTAAGCATTCCTCTGAACACCCAAAAACAAACTACTTGTTCCTCATCATTTTGAAAAATAAATATCTCGCCATCCGAACTAAGCCTTCTGTATCCTTTGGGAAGTTTTGCGTTTCCTATACTATCCACCGTCAATTCTTCGTCTTTAACCATTTCAATGACCGCAAGCCGGTCTTTTTCATATATCGGAAATTCCAAATGCAGTTTTGCATCCCGAAATGGAAAAACAAAAGGCATAATAATTGTTATGACAGCAATTCCAAGCGCAATGTAATTCTGTATAGCCTTGCAATGAATAACAATGCAAGTAACGGATGCGACCAATCCACTGATTAGCAAATACAATATAAATCCACCGGGGATTAGACCAAATCGAAACCAACGATTAATTAAAACATCCCAATACCAGAAGCATACAAAACTAATGGCAAAAATAGCCAAGCAATAGCACAACGAAAAGTACTTTTTCATATCATCACCACCCTGGGTATAGCATAGCATAAAAGCGGCGAAAAATCAATGCGAAGCATTGTATGTAATCCGTCGAAGACGGAATGTAATCACAACGAAGTTGTGTATGTAATCAATCCGAAGGAAATACACCTACGGTGATGCCATACACGCTCCGCGTGATTACATACGCCTGACGGCGATTACATACCAATCCTTCGGATTGGATAAAAAAGAACGAAGCAAAAGCTTCGTTCTTTTTTGGCTCCCCTTGTTGGACTTGAACCAACGACCTGCGGATTAACAGTCCGTCGCTCTACCGACTGAGCTAAAGAGGAATATTGGTGTTCGCGTTACCTATCTTCCCAGGCAGTCGCCCGCCAAGTATTGTCGGCGTACATGAGCTTAACTTCTGTGTTCGGGATGGGAACAGGTGGACCCTCATGACAATCAACACGAACTCTTGTGGATGGCTGTTACACCATCTTTTATTATCAAAGGTCTTGTGACCTCTAATAGCATACACATCATAACACAGGTTTATTCCTATGTCAATAATATTTTTTCCGGCAGAACCGGGTAGAAAACAAATGGTGACCCGTACCGGATTCGAACCGATGTTAACGGCGTGAGAGGCCGCTGTCTTAACCACTTGACCAACGGGCCATGGTGCACCTTCAGGGACTCGAACCCGGGACCCACTGATTAAGAGTCAGTTGCTCTACCAACTGA
>JAZRHG010000053.1:0-26201 GCA_045644625.1 Faecousia sp. | reverse complement strand
CACTTGCCGGCGGATGTGGTGGTGACCAAGGCATTTGATGTCCACGAGGATTTCAATGCCATTGGCTCCTGTGCGAAAAAAGAATACACCTATGTGATTTATAACAGCCGCGTGCGAGATCCTTTTTATGTCAATAGAGCGTGGTTTTACCCCAAGCATTTGGACGAGAAAATAATGCAGGAGGCAGCTTCGCAATTTGTGGGTACCCACGATTTTGCTGCCGTTCGTTCTGTGGGTACAGATGTAAAATCCACAGTTCGTACTGTATATTATTATAATGTAGAGCGCAGAGGTGACCTTCTGCTATTGAAGGTGTGCGCCAACGGATTTTTGTATAATATGGCACGGGCTATGGCGGGCACAGTTGTGTATGCTGCAGAGGGGAAAATCAATCCCTCTGAAATCGGCGAGATTCTGTCTGCCGGTAACCGCACAGCCGCAGGCCCCACAGTGCCTCCCGGCGGGCTGTATATGACACATCTGTGGTATGATGACGGTGTGGAAAGTTTTGAATGTGAAAATTGTTTGTAGATGTTATCGTTTGCGAAACGTTTGATCCCAGAAAGGTCGTGAGAGTAGTATGCAACCGAAATTGTGTACCAAGTGTAAAAAGAATATTGCCGTTGTTTTCCTTACCAAAATCGAAAACGGCGTGACGATGAATGAAGGCTATTGTATCAAATGCGCCCGCAGTCTGGGAATTCCTCAGATTGAGGAGGCGGTGAAGCAAATGGGCTTTTCGGAAGAGGATTTGGACAACCTGACCGATGAAATGAGCGGTATGTTCGGTCAAATGGAAGGCTCTGAGGCAGATGATGACGAGATTGACAGCCGGACTGCAACTTTTCCTTTGATTAACCAGCTTTTTGGCGGCAATATGCCTGCCAGAAAAGAGCCCCAACAAGCCCCGGAGGATGAGGGAAAAGGCAAGAAGAAAACCCATAAACATAAGTTTTTAGACAGCTATTGTATGAACCTTACCGGTCGCGCCAGAGAGGGTAAGCTAGATAAGGTGATTGGACGGGATGTGGAAACAGAGCGAGTAATCCAAATCCTGAACCGCCGACAGAAGAATAACCCTTGCCTGATTGGTGAACCCGGTGTGGGTAAAACTGCCATTGCAGAAGGTCTTGCCCAGCGAATTGCTGCCGGTGATGTGCCTTACAAACTGCGGGATAAAGAGGTCTTTTTGCTGGATTTGACATCCCTGGTAGCCGGCACCCAGTTCCGCGGTCAGTTTGAAAGCCGTATGAAGAGCCTGATTACAGAGATTAAGGAATGCGGCAACATCATCTTAGTCATCGATGAGGTGCATAACCTTGTGGGCGCAGGCGATGCGGAGGGTTCTATGAATGCCGCCAACATCCTCAAGCCTGCGTTGTCCCGTGGCGAAATTCAAGTCATCGGTGCGACGACCTTTAATGAATATCGCAAGCATATTGAAAAGGATGCGGCATTGGAGCGACGCTTGCAGCCCGTATCTGGGGCAGAGCCTACCATTGAGGAAGCCTGTCAGATTATGCAGGGAATTGCCAAGGCGTACGCAGAGTTTCACGGCGTTACCATTCCACCGGAGATTGCCCGGCAGTGCGTTATTTTGTCCGAGCGGTACATCACAGACCGCTTCCTGCCGGATAAGGCCATTGACCTTTTGGATGAGGCCTGCTCTGACCTTAATCTGCGCAGCAAGGAAATCTCCCGTATGGCAGAACTGAAAAAGCAGCGGGATGACTATGAGCTGGAGCTGAAAATGCTCACCGATGACACGGAAAATGAGCACTATGAACGACTGGCAACCATCCGCAGCAAGCTGTGTCAAATTGCTTCTGATATTGAGGAACTGGATGAAATTCCTGCCCCGATGCTGAGTATGGAGAACTTGGCGCGGATTATTGAGCTTTGGACAAAAATTCCCGCCAGCAAAATTAAGGCGCAGGAATACACCCAAATCAAGAGTCTTGCAGACCGCTTGAAGGCACATATTGTGGGTCAGGATGAAGCGGTGGATGCGGTGGCTAAGGCTATCCGTAGAAACCGCGTGGGCATCAGTCCCAAGAAACGCCCTGTTTCCTTTGTTTTTGTCGGACCTACCGGCGTGGGCAAGACAGAGCTTGTCAAACGCCTGGCAGATGATTTGTTTGACAGTGTGGATGCGCTGATTCGCCTGGATATGTCTGAGTATATGGAAAAGCACACGGTTTCCAAGCTGATTGGTTCGCCTCCCGGTTATGTGGGCTATGACGAAGCCGGTCAGCTGACCGAGAAAATCCGCCGTAAGCCTTATAGTGTCGTGCTGTTTGACGAAATTGAAAAAGCACATCCGGATGTGCTGAATGTGCTTTTGCAGGTGCTGGATGACGGCAGAATTACCGATGCACAGGGTAGGGTAGTGAACTTTGAAAATGCTATCATTGTAATGACCTCCAACGCAGGCTCCGAAGGACGTGTCGGCGGCGTCGGCTTTGGCCGTTCCGATCAGGAACAGGTGCGGGAGAAGACGATGAAGGCACTGAAGGAGTTTTTGCGTCCTGAATTTATCAACCGTGTAGATGAAATTATTACCTTTAACCATTTAAGCAAAGAAAACTTTGCCGGCATTGCAGATATTATGCTTGAGGAGCTGAAAACAAGTCTTGCCGACCGCGGTTTGGTGTTTGTTTGGGAAGATGCCGTTAAGGAAAGCCTGATTGAAAAGGCCTATTCTGTGACCTACGGTGCCCGAAATCTCCGTCGAACTATTCAAAAGGAATTGGAAGACCCCATCTCAGAAAAAATTATCGATTCCTTTGAAAACCCCATTTCGGAAATTACTGCACGGGTTACTGACGGAAATATTACAGTCACAACCAAATAACAATAAATCCCTACTGCATTAAAGCAGTAGGGATTTTGTTATTTAAGACAGTGCGGCATCATAAACCACGTTTTTCGGAAGGTCTAATTCCAAAGCAGTTTGCTTGATAGCATCCTTACGGCTCATGCCGCCTTCCATAAGTTCTGCCACCCGCATCGCTGCATCTGCAGGGGTAGCAGTTTTCTTTTCTTCCGGTGTAGCGCCTGCCACCACAAGGACAAATTCGCCCTTGGGAGGCTGGTTGTTATATAATTCAATTGCACCGCCAAGAGTTGTCCGGATGACCTCCTCGTGGAGCTTTGTCAGCTCTCTGCACAGGCTGATAGGACGGCTCTCGCCAAATACCTCGGCCATACTTTCCAAGGTGGCTAAAAGCTTGTGCGGTGCCTCATAGAAAATCATAGTCCGCTGTTCTTTAATTAAGGATTCTAAATGCTCCCGTCGGCTCTTTTTCGCAGTGGATAAAAAACCCTCAAAGCAAAAACGGCCGGTAGCTTGACCGGAGATGCTTAAGGCGGTGATCACAGCACAGGGACCGGGAATAGCGCATACGGTAATTCCGGCATCAGCACACTGCTTGACCAATTCTTCTCCGGGGTCTGAAATGGCGGGACTGCCTGCATCGGAAACCAGTGCGCAAGTCTCGCCGTCTAAAATCCGCTGCACAATCATTTCGCCCTTTTGCGCCTTGTTATGCTCAAAGTAGCTGACAAGGCTTTTTTTAATACCCAAATGGTTCAACAATTTCAAGCTGACCCGGGTGTCCTCAGCGGCGATAAAATCTGCTTGTTCTAATGTTTCCCGACAACGCTGAGAGATATCTCCCAAATTGCCAATGGGCGTGGGAACAAGGTATAACATTCCGGCCATAAATTTCTCTCCTATAAATGATATACAGCGCGATAAAAATCGCTGGGCTGACCGTCTGCGGTTTGCAAATATTCTTCCTGCAAGATAAGACCTGGCTTTCCACCCTTTTTGCAATGTACAAGCACCAAACTGACAGGTCCGTTTTGTCGGTGCTTCAGCAGTAGAAGTGTTTTCGGTTCTAATCGCTTTGCAGAGGCTTTGGCGAAAATTTCAGCAAGGCGTTCCGGACGGTGTACCAAATAAAAATCTCCGCCGTATTTTAGCGCCCAATCAGCAGCGTTTAATAAACATTCCAGGCTGCACATATCCTCCCGGCGGGCATTGGGGGTCTTGGCACTTTTAGGTCCGGATACAAAATACGGGGGATTAGAGACACAAACGGAAAAGCTTCCTGCCGGTATCACTGTGTGGATGCAGGAAATATCGGCGCATATACTTGTAAGACGGTGGGGAATATGATTGCTATCTGCGTTCAATAGTGCTTGCCGGTGGGCGTTTTGGTCAATCTCCACACCGGTTACCTGACAGGTTTCGTTTTTGGCGCATAGCAGCAGTCCCAATGTACCGCAGCCGGCGCCTAAATCCAAAATTTTTGCACCCGGTTTGCAGTTTGCAAAATGCGCCAGAACCATTGAGTCTGTGCTAAGCGGAAAGCTGCCTTCGCACAGTTGTAATGTAAAACCGTTATACAGGGATTCCATACGCGCTCCTATCGTTCTTTTATAAAAAATCTGCCTGCGTACCGGTAAGTGGGTATGCAGGCAGATTGCAGAATCGGAGAATCACTCTTCTACGATTGCTTCTACGGGGCAGTTGTCAACGCAAGAGCCGCAGTTTACACAAACATCAGCATCAATTACGTAGAACTCTTCGCCCTCAGAGATAGCTTCAACAGGACAGTTGTCTGCACAGCTACCACACTTCACACAAGCGTCGGTAATCTTGTAAGCCATGATTTTCCCTCCAGTAATATGTTTATAACGCACCCGACACATCGGATGCAACTATATTTTAGCATGGATTTAGAAAAATGCAATTCCTTTTTTTGTTTTTCGTATATTTTTTATTTTCGGCGGGAAAAATTTCCAGAACAAGGAGGGGTGTGAATGCAATATGCATCAGATGCCCATGGGTTAATTCTTTCAGCCGGAAAAATTGCCAGGGATTTCGGACATAGCTATGTTGGAACCTTTCATTTTCTGCTGGCACTTGCAAACCAAACCGGTTTTGCCGGACAGCTGCTCCGTGGATTTGGCTTTGAACCGGAAACGGTGGCGGCAATGGGAAAAGTGCTCTATGGCACAGGTACACCGGATTTGCCGCTTAGTCAAGGGTTGACCGCCCAGGCACGGCGCGTATTGCGGGAAGCAGGCTGTGAGGCGCGGCAGTTGGGAAGTCGGCAGGTAGAGCCGGTGCACATTTTTTTATCCTTATTGCGTCAGGAAAAAACCTCTGCAAGGGATGTAATGATACTCAATAATATTGACACACAGGAACTATTTACACGCACCGTGGAGCATTTACAAAGAGGAACGTTCAAAACAAAAACCACAAGTCAGGAGGCGGTCAGCACGAAACTTTTGGAACAATTCAGCGAGGACCTGCTGCTCAAAGCATCAACTATGGAGCCGGTTGTTGGCAGAGAACAGGAGATAGAAACGGTTATTGGAATTCTAAGCCGCAAAAATAAAAACAATCCTGCGCTGATTGGTGAGCCCGGTGTAGGCAAAACAGCCATTGCAGAGGGGCTGGCGCAACGGATGGCTGCCGGAAACGTACCACCGCAGCTTCGGGAGAAACGGCTGGTTAGCCTGAATATGGCAAATTTAGTGGCGGGTACAAAGTATCGCGGGGAATTTGAAGAGCGGTTGCGGGATGTACTGGCAGAAATCAAGCGCAGCGGTGATGTGATTTTGTTTGTAGATGAAATGCACACCATTGTGGGCGCAGGCGCGGCGGAGGGAGCAATTGACGCTGCCAATATTTTCAAGCCTGCATTAGGGCGCGGGGAATTGCAGATGCTGGGCGCCACGACCTTAACGGAGTATCGCAAATATATTGAAAAAGACCCGGCGCTGGAACGACGTTTCCGCCCCGTCTTGGTTGACGAACCTTCACAGAAGGCAACAATGTCCATTTTGCGGGGCCTGCGTCCTGGGTTGGAGCAACACCACCGTTTGCGAATCACCGATGAGGCGATGGCGGATGCAGTCCGCCTGTCTGTCCGGTACTTGCCGGATTTGTTTTTGCCGGATAAAGCAATTGATTTGCTGGATGAGGGTGCAGCCCACGCAAGACTGGAGGAGCAGCAAAGCAGAAAAGGAAATTTGCGGCAGGAATTGGAACAGGAGCTTCAGGAGGCGGTAAAAGAGGGACGGTTCGAAAAAGCGGCGCATCTGCGGGACAAAATGCAACGGATGACAACCCGCAGCAATGAGCTGCATCGCAGCCGCGCGGTCACCGGTAAAGATATTGCCTGGGCAGTCAGCGCCAGAACCGGGATACCCGTGGGAAGATTAAACACGGATGAGCGGGAAAAGCTTTTAAATTTGGAAGAAACCTTAAAAAAACAGGTTATGGGTCAAGATCAGGCAATTTCTCAGGTTTGCCGTGTCCTCCACCAGGGGCTGTCGGTTGTGCGGGATGAAAAACGTCCGGTGGCAAGTATGCTCTTTACAGGTCCAACCGGCGTGGGAAAGACGGAGCTTTGCCGCGTGATTGCAAAGGAACTGTACGGCACAAGTGAGGCGTTTATACGGTTGGATATGACCGAGTATATGGAAAAACAATCTGTTGCCAGACTCATTGGCGCGCCTCCCGGATACGTGGGCTATGAAGATGGCGGAAAGCTGACAGAAGCGGTGCGTAGAAGACCCTACTGCCTGGTGCTGCTGGATGAACTGGAAAAGGCGCATCCGGATGTGGCCGGTGTACTGTTGCAGATTATGGAAGAAGGGGTCTTGACCGACTCCACGGGCCGCAGGGTAAGCTTTCAAAACACCATTGTGGTGATGACCTCCAATATTGGCGGAGAACTAAAAGGAGAAGGACTTGGCTTCAATCCTTCAGGTCGCCAATCGGAAACCGACACGTTGCTGCGGAAGCATTTCACACCGGAGTTTTTGGGAAGACTTGATAAAATTGTGTGCTTTGCGCCTTTGCAAAGCGGTGCGTTGGAGGGTATCGTGGAGAAATATTTGCATCAGCTGGAAGGGCGCATTGCAGAAAACGGAATTACACTTTCTTTGCCGGATTGCCTTGCGGGGAAACTGGCAGCCAAGGCCGGGAAGAAAGACGGGGCAAGACAGTTACGACGCCTTGTTCAGGAGCAGGTGGAGGCACCGTTGGCGGTGCATTTGCTGGGATGCGCAAAAAATCCTACCAAAATTAAGGCGCTTTGGAACCAGGGGGAACTGGAATTTACCCATTAAATTAGAACAAGTGTTCTAAAATGCGGATTTTTCGGGTATTTCCTGCATTTTTTTCGAAAAAATATGCAAAAAAGTATTGATTTTTGAAAAATTATCCGTTATACTGTCATCAAAGGGAGCAAAATGGTAGCTAAGTGGAGCGAAATGGAGTGAGGTGACTGCTATGATCGGTAAATATCCCGCCAAATTGGATGATAAGAACCGCCTTTTTGTGCCTGCGAAGCTTCGTGGGGAGCTGGGCGAAGATTTCTTTGTCACCCTTGGCGTGAATTGCGGACGCAGTTGCCTGACGGTTTACACCGCTGAAGATTGGGAAACACTGGTGCAAAATTATAATGCACTGCCGATTTCCCAACGTTCTGCAGCTACCAGTTTGATTTTTATGAATGCCAATCAATGCAGTCCGGATAAGCAGTTCCGCTTTTCCTTAACCCAGTTTTTGCTGGACTATGCAGGCATCAAGAAAGATGTTATGATTGTTGGCCGTGCTGGTCAGGCAGAGATTTGGGATGCAGAAGCCTTCCGTGCCTTTGAGCAGGAAAATCTCACTCCCGAAAAGTTGCTGGCATCCTTGGAGGCCATTGGTCTATGAAAGAGTTCCATCATATTTCTGTTCTGCTGCACGAATGTCTGGATGGATTGGATATCAAACCGGACGGCATATATGTGGACGGCACCCTGGGTGGCGCAGGCCATTCCAGCGAGATAGCAGCCCGGCTTACCACCGGCAGATTGATTGGTATCGACCGCGATCCAATCGCCTTGCAGGCAGCCGGGGAACGGCTGAAGCCCTATGGGGACAAAGTTACCTTGGTTCACGCAAACTTTTGTGAAATGAAGCAAGTTTTGCAGGAACTGCAAATCCCCGGCGTTGACGGGATTTTGTTGGACCTGGGCGTTTCCTCACCGCAGCTTGACGATGGCGAACGGGGCTTTTCCTATATGGTAGATGCGCCGCTGGATATGCGCATGAATGCAGAGGATACCTTAAACGCGGAGATTGTGGTCAACACCTGGTCACAGGAAGAATTAAAAAGAATCCTCTACACCTATGGAGAAGAACGGTATGCGCCGCAAATTGCAGTAAGCATTTGCCGCAGAAGAGAAGAAAAGCCGATTAAAACTACTTTAGAGCTTGTAGATATTATCCGCTCGGCAATGCCACCTGCTGCACTTCGAGAAAAGCAGCATCCTGCAAAGCGAAGCTTTCAGGCCATACGCATTGCCGTCAATGATGAGTTGGGCTCGGTTGAAAGAATTATGGAAGATGCGGTTGGGCTGCTGAACAAAGGCGGTCGGCTGGCAATTATCACATTCCATTCCTTAGAAGATAGAATCGTCAAGACCGGAATGGCAAATGCCGCGAAGGGCTGCACTTGTCCTCCCAATTTTCCTGTGTGCGTCTGTGGCAAGAAGCCGCAAGTTAAGCTTATCAGCCGCAAGCCGATTGTGGCATCCCAGGAAGAACTGGAAGATAATCCCCGCTCCAGAAGCGCAAAGCTTCGGGTTTGTGAAAAACTATAACAGAAAGGAAGCGTTCTTATGGCAAAGCATCCGGATGTTCAGTATATTCGTTTTTATACCGACGGCAGCGCCGCGAAGAAAGTAGCACCTGTTGCCCCTTTGCATACCATACGGCTTCCCCAAATAAAATTACGCAAAAAAATTGTGTTGCACATTGACCCGGTAGCAATTTGCGGTATCATTATGGCTGCAGTTATGCTGGTGCTTATGACTGTGGGCGCAGTGCAACTGCAAAATGCCCGCAAGGAACTGGAAACGATGAGTAGCTATGTTGACGTGCTGCAGCAGGAAAATGCCACTTTGCAGACAACATTATCCAATGGCTACAATGTAGCCGAGATTGAACGCACGGCTTTGGCTTTAGGCTTGGTGCCCAAAGAGCAGGTAAAGCACGTAACCATTGAACTGCCTGCAGTGGAACAGGAAGAAACACCTAATTCCTGGGAGCAATTTTACACATTCTTAACAGGCTTGTTTGCATAAAAAGTAAGCCCAACAATACACTAAAATAGCAGCTGCAATGGGCGGCGAGGGATTCCCTTGCTGCCCATTATTGGGCTTGAGGCTATTTTAGGAAGGATTGTGTTCGGGTGAAGAAGAAAAAGCAGTATGAGCGCCTTCGTGCCGATACAGGGCAGCATATGCGAATTTTGGCAACTTCTCTTGTGTTGGGAATTTTGGCGTTTATTCCCATAGGAATGCAGCTTTATAATTTGATGGTAGTTGATTTTAGCTATTATTCTGCGCAGGCTTTACGAAATCAGTCCCGCACCACCCAGCTCACACCAGAACGGGGCGAAATCTACGACCGGAATATGAATGTTCTTGCAACCTCCATTGGAACACAAAACATTTATTTAAACCCCCATGAGCTAAAGCAGGCGAAAGAGAATCTGGAAGATATCGGCGAAAAGCTGGGTGAAGTCCTGAATTTGGAGCCCGGATGGATTGTGCAGCAGGGGCAGGATACCACAAAACGCTATAAGCAAATTGCTGCCAGAGTGGACGAGGAAACGGCAGCAAAAATCAGGGCTTATATTGCCGATGCGGATATTGCTGGGATTCATTTAGAGCCAAACACCAAGCGCTATTACCCCTACGGCAGTATGGCAGCACAGGTGATTGGGTTCACCAATGCCTCCAACACCGGCTCAGAGGGGGTAGAGGCGTCCTATAACAGCTATTTGGAAGGTGCGGGCGGCAAAGTTATCACCACAAAGGGCAACAATGAAATGGATATGCCTTTTTCTTATGAAAAGTTTGTAATCGCCCAAAAGGGGTGCGATGTGGTGCTGACATTGGATGCCACAGTACAAACTTGTTTAGAAAAACAAATGCAAAATGCCGTTGACCGCTACGATGTGCAAAACGGCGCATTTGGCGTGGTGATGAATGTAAATACCGGCGAGATTTTAGCGATGGCGACCCTGGGCAGTTATGACCCAAACCGCTATCAGGAAATTTTTGATAAAGAGCTTGCCGCAGAACTGGAAAAACTCCGCTTATCCTATTTGCAGACACCCTTTGAGAGTCAGGAATACTTAAGCGGGAAGAAGACCTATGAAACAGCCCTGACGGAGGCGCGGTTAAAGCAGTGGCGAAATCGGGTGATTTCCGACGGCTATGAGCCGGGCTCAACTTTTAAGGTTATGACAATGGCGGCAGCATTGGACTGCGGTGCCATCGATTTGACAACAGGCTTTCACTGCTCCGGTGCCGAACAGATTCCCGGGCGTTCCCAGCGTTTGCATTGCTGGCGGTCCACAGGTCACGGCGCAGAGCAGACACCCCAGGCGTTGCAAAATTCCTGCAACATTGCCTTTGCGCATATTGCCCTGAAGCTGGGCGGAGAACGATTCTATGATTATGTTCAGCGATTTGGGGTTTTGGAAAAAACCGGAATTGATTTGGCAGGGGAGAGTAAAGGTGTCTTTTTTGACAAGGCTTTGGTAACGGATACCAACAAATGGGGGACAGCCTCCTTAACCTCCGGTTCTTTCGGGCAAACCTTTAAGCTGACACCGTTGCAGTTAGTCAGAGGTATCAGCGCGGTGGTCAACGGGGGAAAACTTTTGGAGCCCTACATCGTATCGGAGGTCATCAATAGCGATGGCAATACGGTGCTAAAGCAGGAGCCGACTGTGATACGGCAGGTTATTTCCGGGGAAACATCAAACACAATGAAAGATTTGCTTCGCTTAGTTGTTACGGAAGGAACTGCCAAAAATGCCAATGTTTTTGGCTTTGATGTGGGCGGAAAAACCGGTACCAGTGAGAAAATTGACGTTTTTGACCAAAATGGGCAAAGGGTACAGGATAAAATTGTTTCCTTTGTGGGTATTGCCCCAATGGACAATCCGGAGTATATTGTATTAGTAGCGCTGGACACACCGTCCCGAAGCACCGGGATCTACATTTCCGGCGGCGTTATGGCTGCACCCACAGTTGGCGCAGTACTTTCGGACATTTTGCCATATCTGGGCGTTGCCCATAACTACGGCCCTGAGGATGCAGCGGGTAAAACGGTTGTTTTGGAAAATATGGTGGACCTGACTGCAGACGAGGCAAAGAAAAAATTAAAAGAGCAGGGGATAACGGCAATCTTCCGGGGAAGCGGTGACACGGTCACTGACCAATTGCCGGGACCCGGAAGCGGAATACCCGGAGACAGCCAGGTAATCCTATATCTGGACGGAACTGCCGAAAGTGAGTTTGTAAAAGTGCCGGACTTTCAAGGTATGACACGGCAACAGGCTGCTGACCTGGCAGGTACATTAGGACTATATATTTTAGTAAGGGGTAACGGGGACATTTCCCCCGGTGTAACTGCAATTTCCCAATCCATATCCAAGGATACGGAAGTGGAATGGGGCACAACGGTTACACTGACCTTTGCCGATACAAATGCGAAAGATTGAGGAGAATGCATATGAAGCTGAAGGCACTACTGCAGGATGTAGAGGTTTTAAAGACATCTGTGAATATGGATTTGGAAATTTCACAGGTGACGTACGATTCCCGAAAGGTGACACCGGGCAGCTTGTTTGTGGCAATTACCGGTTTTGTGACCGACGGAAATAAATATATTCCGATGGCCCTTGAAAAGGGCGCTGCAGCAATTGTAACGGCTGTGGAGCCTGCGGAAGATGTGCCTTACATTCTTGTAGAATCCGATCGATTGGCATTGGCAATCATTGCAAGAAACCTTTATGGCAATCCGGCTAAGGAAATGACGTTGATTGGCATTACCGGCACAAATGGAAAAACATCGTCTACATTGCTTTTGAAGCATTTGCTGGAAGAAACCCGGGGTGCAAAGGTTGGTTTAATCGGCACAATGAACAATTTGATTGGCGATGTGGAAATTCCCACGGAGCGCACCACACCGGAAAGTCTGGATTTGCAGGCATTGTTTGCCCAAATGCGGGATGCCGGTTGCACCCACGTGATTATGGAGGTCTCCTCTCACGCCATCACATTGGAACGCGTGGGTGGCGTACGCTTTGATGTGGCGGCATTTACAAACCTGACGGAGGATCATTTGGACTTCCATAAGACAATGGAAAATTATTGCGATGCCAAAGCCGAACTGTTTGCGCGGAGTGAAAATTGTGTTGCCAATCAGGATGACCCTTGGTTTGAAAGGATTTGCGCAAAGGTAGAAAAGCCGGTGTTTACCACATCCGTCAAGGGAAACGCAGACCTGCATGCAGAGAATTTGCAGCTGCTTTCCGATGGCGTTTGTTTTACGGCGGTAAATCAACAAACCAAAGTTCCGGTGAAGCTGCCCATTCCCGGTAAGTTCACAGTTTATAATGCTTTAACTGTATTGGGTGCGGCATCGCAGTTGGGGATTTCACTGGAGGAATCTGCATCGGCACTAAAAACAGCGAAGGGTGTGAAAGGCCGCGTCGAGGTTGTGCCTACACCGGATAAGCCTTACACAATTTTGATTGACTATGCCCATACACCGGACGGACTGGAAAATGTTCTCACATCTGTCAAAGGTTTCTGCAAGGGTAGACTTATTGCCGTGTTCGGTTGCGGTGGTGACCGGGACCCGATTAAGCGACCCATTATGGGAAAAATCGGTGTGTCCGTTGCGGATATTGCCATCATCACCTCCGATAACCCCCGCACGGAAGAACCGATGGCAATCATTCAGGATATCCTTGCGGGTATTCCGGAAACCCAAAATAATTATGAAGTTATCGAAAATCGTCCTACAGCAATCAGACACGCTATGGACATTGGCGAAAAAGATGATATAATTGTATTGGCTGGTAAGGGCCACGAAACCTATCAGGAAATTCACGGCGTGAAGCATCACTTGGATGAACGAGAAGTGGTAGCCCAGTATCTGGAAGAAATGAGGAAATAACTATGGGCAGAATTACTCTGGAGCAAGCCGCTGCCTGGTGCGGCGGAACAATCAGTGCGAAGTATAAGGATGTCACGTTTTTAGGAGCCAATAACGATTCGAGAAAAATCAAACCCGAACAGCTCTTTGTAGCCCTGGTGGGAGAGCGTGACGGACACGATTATATTCCCTCTGCCCTTGAAAAAGGCGCAGCGGCAGTATTGTGTACCCATTGTGACGGGGATTATCCCGCGATTGTTGTGGAAGATACAAGACTTGCCTTGGGTGAGATTGCCCGTCAGGAACGGCAGCGGATTGGCTGCAAGGTGGTAGGCATCACCGGTTCTGTGGGCAAAAGTACCTCTAAGGAAATGGTTGCATCTGTACTTTCCGGTACATACCGCGTAAATAAGACACCTGAGAATCACAACAATGATATCGGTATGCCAATGGCAATTTTGGCAATGCCGGAGGATACAGAAATTGCTGTGCTGGAAATGGGAATGAATCACTTCGGTGAGATTTCTTATTTAAGCGGCATTGCAAAGCCGGATGTTGCCGTGATTGTGAATATCGGCACGATGCATATTGAGCATTTGGGCTCTATGGAAGGCATTTTGCGCGCAAAGTTAGAGATTTTAGAGGGCTTGGCGGAAGACGGCTGCATTATTCTAAATGGTGACGATACGCTGCTTTGGAATTTGCACAACACCCTGGACCGCGTTACCTATTTCGGCGAAAGCAACTCCGAATGCGCTGTTCTGGCGTCGAATGTTCTGGAGGGAGCCGGTAAGCTGACATTCCAGGTTCAAGCAGATAATGCCAATCTGGACGTGACATTGCCATTGGAAGGCTTGCACTATGTCCACGATGCGTTGGCAGCTGTCACGGTAGGTCTGTATTTTAAAGTCAGCGAGGAAAATATCGGCAAAGCTTTAGCGCAATTCCGAAATATGGAAGGCCGGCAGGAGATTTTCAAAGCCGGTGACTACACCATTATCAAGGATTGCTATAATGCCGGCCCTGAGTCTATGGCGGCAGCCCTTTCGGTGCTGGGAGCAAAGTCCGGTCGCCGGATTGCGGTGCTGGGTGATATGTTGGAGCTTGGCGTGTGCGCCCAGGCGGAGCATTATCGCGTAGGCAGACTTGCGGCAGAAAAAGCGGATTTGCTGTTTGCCTATGGTCCCAATGGTGACCGCGTTCTCAGCGGTGCCGTAACAGGCGGAATGCCTGCTTCTTCTGTGTACGTGTTTGAAGACAGAGAAAAGCTGGTGGAGACATTAAAGCAAATTGCAAAGCCCGGAGATGTGTTGCTGTTTAAAGGCAGCCACGGTATGCGGATGGATTTGGCGTTAGATAAATTCCTGCAAAAAGAGAAATAATGGAGGACAGACGATGACAAAAATTTTGCTGACTGCGGTAGCCTGTGGTGTGATTACCGGTGCCATCGGGTATCTGCTGCTTCCGATTTTGCGGGCATTAAAGGCTGGTCAATCCATTCGTGAGGTTGGTCCTACCTGGCATAATAACAAAGCCGGTACGCCGATGATGGGCGGATTGATGTTTATTATAGGCCTTATTTTGTGTATGGTGTTCAACGCCTTCACAATGGAAGATTACACAGCTTTTTATGTTTTGGGACTTTCCCTGTGTTTTGGCCTGGTTGGCTTTTTGGATGACTTTTTTAAGCTGAAGTTTAAAAGAAATTTAGGTCTGACATCTCTGCAAAAAGCCATGCTACAGCTGGCAGTTTCGGCGCTATATCTGTATTTGCTGTATAAGCAGGGCGTGATGAGCTGCGATTTGTATATTCCGTTTGCAAATATCACCGTTGCCATTCATCCGTTGGTGTATATCTTCTTTGCAATGTTTGTGATGGTTGGCTGCGTCAATGCGGTCAACATTACCGATGGAATCGATGGTCTGTGCGGCAGTGTGACCATTCCGGTCATGGCGTTTTTCACAGTTGCGGCAGTGGCGGTGGAGCGCTTTGATTTGGCGTTGCTGCCTGCAGCACTTCTTGGTGGTCTGATTGCCTATCTATTTTACAACTGGCATCCTGCCAAGGTGTTTATGGGCGACACCGGTTCGCTGTTTTTGGGCGGCGTTGTCTGCGCAATGGCATTTGCGCTGGATATGCCCCTGGTGCTGATTTTGGTTGGCTTTGTGTATCTTGCAGAGACATTGTCTGTGATTATGCAGGTGACCTATTTCAAGCTGACCCACGGCAAGCGCATTTTCAAAATGTCACCCATCCACCATCATTTTGAGATGTGCGGATGGCGTGAAGTCAAAATTGTTTTGGTATTCACCTTCGTCTCTGCACTGATGTGCGTTTTAGCTTGGTTTTCTATTTCCGGTAAGGTCGGATAAAAGGAGTTTTATATGGCTGAGCAGAAAATTCTGCACGCCAAAGAGACCCGCCTTTTTACCCAAAAAGGTGCAAGTGTTGACTATCCGTTTCTTGTTTTGCTATCTGCGTTGTTAGTTGTTGGTCTTGTGATGCTCTGGTCGGCAAGCTATGCCCAAAGCGAGTATGACACAGGCTATACAATCACAACCCGTTATTTAGAAAAGCAGGGGATTTGCGGACTGATTGGACTTGTTGCTATGTTCTTTCTCAGTCGGATACCTGCGGAATTTTGGCTCAAAACTGCGTGGCCGCTTTACGGAATAAGTATTGCGCTGCTTTTATCTGTGCTTCTGTTTGGAGAATCGGTAAACGGCGCAAGGCGCTGGATCAATATTGCGGGCTTGCAGTTTCAACCTTCGGAAATTGCGAAATTTACCTTAATAGTGCTTTTTGCCCGCCTAACGAAAGGATTTGGCACATCAGCAAAAAAGTTTCGTTACGGCGTTTTGGGATTTAGTGGCGCGCTTTTGGGGATTTTGGTGCCGTTGGCGCTGGAAAAGCATCTGTCTGCCATAATGCTGATGGGTATGGTGGCTGTGGTGATGATGTTCGTGGCAGGCACAAGCCCCAAATGGTTGCTGGCGGGCGCCGGTGCAGCGGTGGTATTCGTCATTGTGTACATCAGCTTTATGGGTTATGCCGGAGACCGGGTCACGGCGTGGCTGCACCCGGAGCAAGATCCCGGAGATACGGGCTATCAGATTTTGCAGTCGCTGTATGCCATTGGCTCCGGCGGCCTGTTTGGGTTGGGGTTTGGAAGAAGCAAACAGAAATATCTCTATTTGCCGTTTCAGTACAACGATTATATTTTTGCCATAATCTGTGAGGAACTGGGTCTTGTAGGGGCGTTACTGATTATTGCGCTGTTTGCGGCGCTGATTTTGCGGGGCTATTGGATTGCCTTGCGGGCACCGGACCGGTTCTCCACTGTTTTGGTCGCCGGTCTGATGACCCTGATTGCCATTCAAACAATCCTCAATCTTGGCGTTGTAACGAATTTGCTCCCGTCAACCGGTATTGCTTTGCCGTTTTTTTCCTATGGCGGAACGGCATTGGCGGTAAATTTGGGAGAGATGGGAATTGTACTGAGTGTGTCCCGATATCGAAACCGTGGGGCGCGACAGGAGGTTTTACAATGAATGTGATATTTACCTGCGGTGGTACAGGCGGACATATCAGTCCCGCCATTGCAGTTGCAAATACCTGGAAAGAAAAGCATCCGGACAGTAAAATACTGTTTATCGGTGCCAAAAACAGAATGGAGGAACAGCTTGTTCCCCAAGCCGGCTATGCGCTGAAAACCATTCCTGCCTCCGGTATGTCCCGTGGAAAAAGTCTCAAGGCACTTTGTCACAATTTGCAAGCTGTCGGCTATATTTTTCAGGCTGTCAGCCGCTGCAAGAAGATTATCCGGGAGTTTGGCGTGGATGTGGTGGTAGGCACCGGCGGCTATGCCAGCTTTCCTGCGCTGTATGCGGCAACATTGCTGGGTGTGCCCACCTGTGTCCACGAATCCAATGCAATGCCGGGTCTTACCACCCGAATGATTGCAGACAGGGTTGACCGCGTGCTTGTGTGTTTTCCGGAGAGCAGAAAGTACTACAAGCATCCTCAGAAAGTGGAAGTTGTGGGTATGCCGGTGCGGAAGGAATTTATTTTCACCAAACGGGAGGATGCCCGCAAAGAATTAGGTCTTGATGAACGCCCGCTGATTGTGTCGGCATTTGGCAGTCAGGGCGCAAGAGCAATGAATGAAGTGGTAGCCGGGTTGTTCCGTTTGGAAAAAGATGCCGGATATCCCTTTCAGCACATCCACGCCACCGGGCGCTACGGTGTGGACTGGATGCCGGAACTTGTGCGCAGTCAAGGCGTTGATTTAAGCCAGAACAAGGGCATTTCGATGCTGGAATATATTTATAATATGCCGACCTTAATGGCGGCGGCAGATGTGGTCATCAGCCGTGCAGGTGCTGCCAGCTGCAATGAAATCGCAGCAGCGGGGACACCCTGTATATTGGTGCCGTCTCCCAATGTGACGGACAACCACCAGGAGAAAAATGCCAGAGCTTTGTCTGATAACGGCGGAGCTACTCTGATTTTGGAAAAGGAATGCACACCGGAAAAGCTAATGGAAGAAATTACGCGGCTGGTCACAGATGCGACTGCTTCTGCAAATATGCGCAAAGCGCTGCAAAAACTATGCGTTTTGGATTCTTCTGAGCGCCTGTGCGAAATTATTTCCCAGCTTGGTAAGGAGAAATAACCAATGGATACGAAAGAAAAGAAAGCGCCTTTGCGTCGGACAGGCAACACGGCTGCCCGGTCGCGAAAGAGCACTGTGACAACTGTGAAAACAGCCAAAAAACCGGTAAAAAAACCTGTCAGAAGGACACGCAAACCGGTGTCAAAAGCGCCCTCTGCGGACGTGGTATATACCCAACCAGGTCCGTTTAACAAATATCGTTTCCTGTTGTATTTGGCAACAGTTGTTGCGGTTGTGCTGGCGATTGTGTTTGGCATGTCTATCTTTTTTAAGGTGTCAACAGTCACGGTGACAGGCAACGAAAAATACACTGCCTGGGATATTCGTGAGGCATCCGGCATTCAGGACGGAGAGAATTTGTTCTCTGTCAGTGAGCCGAGAGTCAGCAATGCCATCACCAAGAAATTGCCTTATGTGAAAAAAGTCCGGGTGGGAATAAAACTTCCGGATACGGTCAAAATTGAAATAGTGGAATATGACGTTGTGTATGCAGTGGAAGCCAATGACGGCAGCTGGTGGCTGATGCGCTCCGATGGCGGCCTTACAGAAAAGATTAGCAGCGCCGATGCAGAACAATACACAAAAATCCTTGGCATTACACTGGATAAGCCTGAGGCAGGCAAGTCGGCGGTGGCATACCAACCGGTTTCGGAAGGGGAAGAAACTGTACCCATTACGGTGTATGCATCCGAGCAGCTGAGTGTATCGCTGTCGATTGTGCAGTATTTGGAAGGCGTGGGTGTGATTGGCGGCGCAGAAAGCATCAACGTTGCGGATATGGGCAATCTGGAGCTGCAATTTGAGCAGCGCTACAAGGTGCTCTTAGGTGATCAGATGGAATTGGGTCACAAAATCCGACAAATGAAGGCTGCAATTGATAAAATGGGGGAATATCAGACAGGAATTTTGGATGTGAGTTTTACCCTAAAGCCCAATGAGGTCATTTTTACGCCGGAATCTTAAAGAAAAACCGAAAAACTTTGTGAAAAATGAGATTTTCTATTGACCAAATGAGAATTTGGTAGTAGAATATACAAGTAATAATATAAAAATGGCAGATAATGTACTTTTTGTATCTGCAACCATACATAGGAGGAAGTAACACATGGCTGATTTTCAGGAACGCGTAGTAA
The DNA here is from genome assembly GCA_045644625.1 of Faecousia sp. Lineage (GTDB taxonomy): Bacteria > Bacillota > Clostridia > Oscillospirales > Oscillospiraceae > Faecousia. Next base: position 7,353 of record JAZRHG010000053.1, on the reverse strand, counting down.
AAATTAAGGTAATTGGTATCGGCGGTGCTGGCAATAATGTTGTCAACCGCATGATTTCTTCCGGCGTTGGTGGCGTTGATTTTGTTGTCATCAACACCGATAAGCAGGACCTGAATAAGTCCGTTTGCGCAAATAAAGTTCAGATTGGTGAGAAGCTCACCGGTGGTATGGGTGCAGGTTCCAAGCCCGATGTCGGTCAGAAGTCTGCTGAAGAATCCAGAGCTGCGATTGCTAAGGTTTTGGAAGGTACCGATATGGTGTTTATCACTGCCGGTATGGGCGGTGGTACCGGTACCGGTGCAGCTCCCATTGTTGCTGATTTGGCCCACGAGGCTGGTATCCTGACTGTTGGCGTTGTGACCAAGCCCTTCAAGTTTGAGGGTGCAAACCGTATGCGTCAGGCTGAGCAGGGCATTGCTTCTCTGGCTGACAAGGTTGACTCTCTGATTATCATTCCCAACGACCGTCTGAAGTACGTTACTGACGAGAAGATCACCTTTGCTAATGCATTCGGTATTGCTGATGATGTACTGAAGCAGGCTGTGACCTCCATCTCCGAGCTGGTTGGCGATGCCGGTAATGTTGTGATTAACCTGGACTTTGCTGACGTTTCTGCAATTATGAAGGATGCAGGCCGTGCCCATATGGGTGTTGGCACCGCTGCAGGCCGCGAGAAGGCTGAGCAGGCTGCTCTGGCTGCTGTTGCTAGCCCCTTGCTGGAGACCTCCATTAACGGTGCTACCGGCGTGCTGGTGAACGTGACAGGCTCTTCCGAGCTGACCTTGGACGATGTTGAGACCGCTGCAGGCATTGTGCAGGAAGCTGCTAATCCCGATGCGAACATTATCTTCGGCGCTACCTGGAATGAGTGCTTCGAGGATGAGATGCGGGTTACCGTGATTGCAACCGGTTTTGAGCAGAAGGCTGCTGTAGAAGAAAAGGCAGCTACCGGTTCCGGTGCTAAGGTGGCTGACGATATTGATGACATTTTCAGCATCTTTAACCGCTAATTGATATCTATGCGGCATCCCGGGCTTTTTGTCCGGGATGCTTTTTTGTGAGGTATGCTATGAATGCCTATAAGAACTTGGCAGAAAGCTATGACCGCCTGACCAACGATGTGGACTATGAAGCGGTTTTAGACTTTTATAAGGCAATCCTGAAGAAGGAAAACCTGCAACCCCGTACGGCAGTGGACCTTGCCTGCGGCACAGGCTCTGTGGGTCTGCTGCTGGCAAGAGATGGAATGGATGTTACCGGTGTGGATATGTCCTCGGAAATGCTCTGTATGGCGGCACAGAAGGCGCAGGAACAGGGATGTTCCGTTCAATTCGTCTGTCAAAAGCTGCAGGAATTGTCTATGCCCAGGGGTGTGGATTTGGCTGTATGTGCATTGGACAGCCTCGACTATATTCTGGACCCTGCAGATTGCCAAAAGGCAATTTGCCGTATTTATCGGGTGCTAAACCCAGGTGGCTGCTTTATTTTTGATGTGAACACGCCCCAGAAGCTTCGGGCAATGAATGGTCAAGTGTTTTTAGATGAAGATGATGATGTGTACTGCGTATGGCGGGGAGAATTTGATGAAGGAACCAACATTTGCTCCTATGGAATGGATTTATTCCAACGTAGGGGAGATGTTTGGCAGCGTTCTTTTGAAGAACACTGTGAGTATGCCTACACTCAGGAGCAGTTGCGTTCTTATCTAAGGCAGGCGGGTTTTACAGACATTGCTGTCTATGCTGACAGAAGCTTTTCTGCTCCGGATGCGCAGACACAACGCATTTATATGAAAGCCAGAAAGGGTAGAGTGAAATGAGTGATTATTTAGTTCGCGGAATGACTATGGATGGTATGGTGAAGGTGGTTGCCATCCGCTCCACGGAGCTTGTGCGCCGCGGTGCAGAAATTCAAAAAACCACCCCCAATGCAACCGCAGCCTTTGGTCGTGCTTTGACAGCGGCATCTATGATGGGCAATATGCAAAAAGTGGAAAACGGCTCTATGACGATGCAAATTAAAAGTGACGGTCCCATTGGTGGTTTGGTTTGCGTATCTGACCCGGTGGGAAATGTGCGGGGCTATGTGTATAATCCCAATGTTCCTTTGGTAGAAAAGCACCCGGGAAAGCTGGATGTGGGCGCGACAGTTGGAAGCGGAACATTAACTGTGATTCGGGACTTGCAAATGAAAGAGCCTTATGTGGGCTCCATACAGCTGGTTTCCGGTGAAATTGGTGATGATGTGACTGCCTATTTTGCCCAAAGCGAGCAGACCCCTACCGCCTGCGCGCTGGGCGTGCTGGTGGATACAGACCAAAGTGTAAAGGTTGCCGGTGGTTATTTGATTCAGCTTTTACCCGGTGCCACTGAAGAGACCATTCAAAAAGTGGAAGCGGGTATTCAGCGTGCCGGTGCGGTAACGACAATGCTGGAGCAGGGGATGACCCCGGAAGATATTTTGGGTCAGGTTTGCGGTGACCTGGGTGTGGTATTTATGGAGACCACTGAGGTGTCCTACCAATGCTACTGCAGCCGTGAGCGGGTAACTTCTGCCCTGATTAGTTTGGGGAAAAAAGAGCTGGCAGAAATTGCCGAAGAAAATAAGGATTTTCCGGTGGAATGTCAATTTTGTGATACCGTTTATACCTTCACACCGGAGGATATTAAAACTATCCTGAAAAGTGTGTAAATACCCATAATTTGGTGGTAAAACAGGTCAAAAATAACGTAGAAAATTCTTGTGAAAAAATAAGAAAAAATGCTTGACAAATGATGTGTTCTTGGTTATAATAATACCCGTCGCTGAGATGCAATCGCAACTTGGCAGATGTTTGGGAGCATAGCTCAGCTGGGAGAGCACATGCCTTACAAGCATGGGGTCACAGGTTCGAGCCCTGTTGTTCCCACCAAACTTGGCCCGGTGGTGCAGTCGGTTAGCACGCCAGCCTGTCACGCTGGAGGTCGACGGTTCGAGTCCGTTCCGGGTCGCCATATAATGATGAGCAGAGCTTTTTGCTCTGCTCTATATGCCTCTGTAGCTCAGTCGGTAGAGCAGTGGACTGAAAATCCACGTGTCGTTGGTTCGATTCCGACCGGAGGCACCATTTACGCGGGTGTAGCTCATCCGGTAGAGCGCCACCTTGCCAAGGTGGAGGTAGCGAGTTCGAGCCTCGTCACCCGCTCCAAAAAAATTAGGAACGCCGGTGCGTTCCTAATTTCATATGGTACCGTGGCCAAGCGGTAAGGCAAGAGTCTGCAAAACTCTCATTCCCCAGTTCAAATCTGGGCGGTACCTCCAAAGAAAAAGGACATCCGAATGGATGTCCTTTTTCTTTGGAGAAACATGCTACGCATTGATTTATTATTGATTTTGTGCTATAATCTGCCCAAGGCGGTGGTTTGTATGATCAGTGACATTATTATAGTGATTATGGAGTGGATTGGCACGGTTTCATTTGCAATTTCCGGTTCGCTTGTAGCAATTCGCAGTGGATTGGACCTTTTTGGTGTTTTGACGGTTGGATGTATCACAGCGGTTGGTGGTGGAATGATCCGTGATGTTCTGATTGGAAATATACCGCCGAAGTTATTTTTCAATCCCTTAATTTTGTTAGTTGCAATTGTTACTGCACTTTTTGTTTTTGTTTTTGCTTACATATACCGAAAAAATTTCCAAAAGTTTAGTCAGAGAGCCGAAACAGTCAACATATTGTTTGATGCATTGGGATTAGCAGCATTTTCTGTCACCGGTGTGGAGATTGTGTGCATTTCAACATATGGGGATAATATTCTTTTGGCGATAACCTTAGGTGTCCTCACAGGTGTTGGCGGCGGCGTTCTCAGAGATGTGCTGGTGAACGAGAAACCATATATTCTTACAAAACACGTGTATGCCAGTGTGTCTGTTTTAAGCTGTTGCTTCTATTATCTGTTTAGTGTGATTTGGGGACACAGGGTATTCGGAACATTTTTCTCCTTAATTTTCACCGTTGTGATGCGTATGCTTGCAGCGAAACTGCACTGGCGATTGCCGAAAATTAACTTCGAGGATAATGAAAATTTATAATGCTATATCCATTTTTGGGTAAAAAAGTAAGTGATTTTTTATAAAAAATGTGAAAAAACTCTTTACGTTTAATTTCTGTGGGTGTATAATACTTTCGAACCTATTAAATTTGATTTTAGGATGTGATTTAATTGAAATTAATTATTAAAAACGATTATGAACAGATGAGTAAATGGGCAGCACAGCATATTGCCGACGCCATCAACAACCATAAGGAGGACCGTCCTTTTGTGCTCGGTTTGCCCACCGGTTCTTCTCCCTTGGGTGTTTACAGAAATCTGATTGAGATGAACAAGGCCGGTAAGGTCACCTTTAAAAATGTGGTAACCTTCAATATGGATGAGTACGTCGGCCTGCCCAGAGAGCATGACCAGAGCTACTGGTACTTTATGCACGACAATTTCTTTAACCATATTGATATTCCTGCAGAAAACATCAACATTTTGAACGGAATGGCTGAGGATTTGGAAGCAGAGTGCCAGCGTTACGAGGATAAGATTGCATCCTATGGCGGTATTGACCTGTTTATGGGCGGCAGCGGTGTAGACGGACACATTGCATTTAATGAGCCCTTTACCTCCTTGACCTCCCGTACCGGCGTTCGTGCACTGACAGAGGACACTTTAATTGTTAACTCCCGTTTCTTTGACAACGACCCCAATAAAGTGCCCAAGACTGCGCTTTCCGTTGGTGTCGGTACTGTCTGTGATTCCAAGCAGGTTATGCTGCTCATCAGCGGTCACAACAAGGCTCGCGCACTGCGCCACTGCGTGGAGGGCGGTGTGGATCACGCCTGGACCATCAGCGCTCTGCAACTGCATCCGGATGGCATCATCGCTTGCGATGAGGCAGCCTGCGGTGAACTGAAGGTTGACACCTACAAGTACTTTAAAGAAATCTACAAGAACGAAAAATAATTCATTTTCTCATAACCACCAAGCTGTTGCAGCTTGGTGGTTTTTAATCACCATTAAATGGTGAATAATTGAGGGGAAAAGTGGACAAAAGGACTTGTTTTTCGTGAAGGCATTCATTATAATTGCTTGTGTAACAACGTAAGTGGAAGCTTGATTTTTCAAAATCCATAGAAATGATATGAGGGTATTTTGAATGAATGATATCATCAGAAATTTATTGAAAGATGTTGAAATTCCGCGGTTTGTCAAGGTGAAACAAACCTTTGATAAGGCCCATATTCCTCCGGAAAAATTAAAGAAAGAGTTTTTGAAATTCTCTCCCGGCAGGAAATTACTGATCGTATTCGTCCGGGTATGCGGATTTGCCTGACCTGCGGTAGTCGCGGTATTGACAACATTGTGGAGATCATTCGCAGTGTTGCTGCGTTTTGTAAGAAGCAAGGCGCTGAGCCCTTTGCTATTCCTGCTATGGGCAGCCACGGCGGCGCAACTGCCGAGGGGCAGCTGGAAGTGTTGCATTCTTTTGGTATTACAGAGGAGGGTATCGGCTGTCCCATCGTTTCTTCTATGGATACGGACCATATTGGTCAAACGGAAGAAGGACACCCCGTGTTTATTGACCGCAATGCTGCCCGTTCTGATGGAATTATCGTCATCAACCGCATTAAACCCCATACTTCTTTCCGTGGTACATACGAAAGCGGCTTGATGAAAATGATGGCCATTGGCTTGGGCAAGCAGAAGAGCGCAGAGGTATGTCACGCAGCAGGTTTTCCGATGATGCACCATATGTGCCACTGTTTGGTAAGGCAATTTTGAAGCACGCTCCAGTGCTTTGCGGTGTTGGCATTTTGGAAAATGCCTTTGACCATACTGCTTACTTAGAGGCGCTTTTGGCTGAAGAATTTGCAGAAAAAGAGCCGGAGTTGCTGCAGAAAGCATTCACTTTAATGCCTTCTATCGGCATTGCCGAGTGTGATGTTTTGGTAGTAGATGAAATCGGCAAAAACATCAGCGGCTGTGGCATGGATCCCAATATTTCCGGCGTGTTTGCTACCCCGGGAATGACCGGCGGTGTCAAGGCGCAAAGAAGGTGCATCCTCTCTCTGACAGAAGAAACCCACGGCAACGGATACGGTATGGGCGCAGCAGACGCTATCAGCGAGCGCTTTTATCGAGAACTGGACCTGGATAAGGTTTATCCCAATACTATCACTTCAACCTCCTTGGGCTTTTCCAAGGTGCCGGTGATTATGGATAGCGATCTGAATACTATCCGTCTGTGTATCCGCACCTGTAATGAAAAACATCCGGGTGGCGTCCGGATTGTGCGCATTCGCAATACCTTATCCTTAAGCGAATTTGAAGTGTCCGAGGCACTGATTCCTGTGGTAGGTCAAAAGGCGAATATGGAGATTGTTTCTGACGCCTATGAATTGTCCTTTAACCAAAATGGAAATCTTTGGTAATGATAAAGAATCCAAATTATGGAGGAAGTTATGGAAAACGTTATTAACATTGGTACAAAGCGAGAAATGTTTTGGGATAGCTATTTGGTAGACGAAAGCCGTACCACTGCCCAAAACCGCGCAATGCAACCCACCTGCGTTGGTCCTGTGAAATGGATGGGTGAGGAAGGTGCGATTGAAACTTATGCAACCAACTATCCCAATATCCTGAAGGATGATAAGGGTTACCGTATGTACTACGGTGGTTGTTCTACCGATTTTCACGGCGGTTTTTGCGTGATGACAAGTAAGGACGGCATCAACTGGGAAAAGCCTATTGTGGAATTGTATGAGCATAACGGCAGTAAAGAGAATAATATTGTTTTGGAAGACCATTGCTTCCGCGATAATGCCTTCTTTTACTATGACCCCAACCCCAATTGTCCTCCGGAAGAAAAGTATAAGTGCCTGGCAGACGGTATGCCTGCCAAAACCGAGGAAGATAATAAACGCCCCGGTGCAATGAAGCGCGGTCTGTGGTACTACTATTCTGCCGACGGCTTTAACTTCAAATGCTATGGCCTTATCTCTGTTTGCGGCAACTTTGACTCCCTGAACACGGTCCGCTGGGACGGCGAGCGCTATGTTGCCTATATCCGTAACTACCATAATATCATTATGGATGGTGTCTCCGGCGCTTGTACGCCTGACGGTGTTGAGGATATCACAGATGCAATCATTCCCAAGGGTAATAAGAATGCCGGTATTCGCGACATTCGTGTAATGTATTCCGACGATTTCCGCAACTGGACCCGCCCCGAACGCATCAATTATAATGACGGTCTCGACATTTCTCTCTACACCAATAATATTATGGCGTATGACCGTGCGCCCCATATCCTGATTGGTATGCCTACCCG